>JACQFV010000145.1 GCA_016199865.1 Candidatus Zixiibacteriota bacterium
AGCACGCTTTACGATTGAGTCCGGCGACGAATTGAGCGCCTTCCGACTTCTCGACCAGTTCATTTTTGCTTCCAAGCAAATTGCTCCGCGGTCGGCGGATATCACAAACCGATTTGGCCTACACAGCGCCGTGTTCAACAGCTGCTTGGGTCTTCTTAAAGATATCTACGTCGAGGTTTCCAAAGTACCGTCCGTTCGGGTGAAATTTCGGGAATGGAACGCTCTGCTTTCGAGGGTATACGGCAGCGCGATCGGTGACCCGGCCCTCTTTCTGAAGCATACGTACCTTACCATGCTGTCAAGGCTCTTGGTGGCCCGGGCGCTGGCCCCATCCACGCAAAGAAGATCACGGGACTATGCCGGGCTTCTGACCGGGGAGTTTTTCAAAGCGCGAAATCTGTCCAATTTGGCCGAGCCAGACTTCTTCAGCTGGGCCGTGGACACACCCCAAGAGAAGGATTTTGTTGGCTTTCTCGCTAAGCTGGAGATGTACCTGGGGATCTACGACTTAAGCGACATCTCCGAAGACATTCTCAAGGAAGTGTACCAGGAATTGGTCGATCCCGAGAGTAGACACGCACTGGGAGAATACTACACCCCGGACTGGCTCGCCGACCTGACACTGGAGACGATCAGGTACGAGCAAGGTCGGATACTCGACCCAGCCTGCGGGTCGGGCTCGTTTCTGTTGGCGGCAATCCGACGAAAACGTGCACAGGGACTCAAAGGGAAACCGCTTTTGGATTTCGCGCTGGAGTCCGTGATCGGAATAGACGTGCATCCTCTGGCGGTCCTGATGGCCAAGGCGAACATCATTCTGGCCATGGTCCGCGAGATTCAGAGCGTGAAGAGAGATGTGTATCTGCCGGTCTACATGGCGGACACGCTGCTGGTCAGTGAGGATTCCAAGGGTGAACGAATCGTCGTGCGTGTGTCAGAGGACGAGGAGTTCAACATTCCTCTCGAGACGATCCGCCGACAGTCCGAATTGGATCCATTGGTCGATAAGATTACCGATATTGCGCGTCTGGCAGCGCGAGATGCCAAGGGGTCGGAGAGTGCGATACGCAAGCTGCGTGGCGGCGAACTGGCAGACATGTCCACCGGCGAGCAGTTCTTCTGGCTTCAGAATTTCAAATTGATGACAAAGCTGATCGGCACGGGGCGGGACACGATTTACGGATATATCCTGAAGAACGCCTACCGCCCCGCTTACGTCCGGCAGAACAAAGTCGATTACATTGTCGGCAATCCGCCGTGGCTATCCTACCGCTATGTGCGGGACCTGGGGTACAAGACGAGGATCAAAGACCTGACCTTCGACTTGAAGCTGCTTAACCCGAAGGAAGTGAAGTTGTTCACGCACATGGACACAAGTACACTATTTCTCCTCTACTGCACGAGAGAGTTTCTTGCCCCCGGTGGCACAGCTGCCTTCGTTCTCCCGAAAAGCACGATCTTGGCCGCCAAACAACATGCCGGCTTTCAATCCCAGGGGGTATCGGAGATTCACGACTTCACCGATGTGTCCCCCCTGTTCAACGTCCGTTCGGTCTTGGTGATCAGACGACTTGGTAGTCTCAGGACTTCGAATATTCCCCTCTGGCTTTATAAAGCAAGCCTGCCTGCCAAGAATATGACCTGGGAATCGGCAAGGCGGTTCTTCGAGACTGCGCCGGGTGACTTTTCTTTCCTTGCCATGGAAGTGAAATCAAAGCATTATTACGCACGCTTCTTTCAGGGCGCGAGTCTGGTTCCACGTTGCTTCTGGTTTGTTCAGCGGCCGCAGGGCGCCGCCGAAAACATCAAGGCTCCGCACTTGGAAACCAGTGATGATGCTTATGAGGCCGCAAAGGAAGAATGGAAGCTCCGATTGCAGGGTAGAGTGGAACGAGAGTTCCTTTTCGAGACCGTCTTGGCGAAGGGGCTCTTTCCGTTCCACGTGAACCAACGCGAGCTGGTCTTCCTTCCGGTACGGATGTCAAAGTCTGGGCCCGTCGTGGCCGACCTGAGCTCACTACTTGAAGCGGGGGCTTCTCACGCGGCTGATTGGATGCAGAAGGCAGAAGCCATGTGGGGTAAGAGTAGGTCAGGTGCGGCTCGAAGCTTGCGGGAGCGTCTGAATTATAACCAGACCATGACTCAACAGAATGTCGACGCGAATTTGATCGTGCTCTATAACACGTCCGGCACGAATCTCACGGCGGCACTTGTCGAACGAAATAAAATGCATTCATCCGGGCAGAGAGTTACGGGCTTTTTCGCGGGGCACGTAACCTATTATTACTATCCAGATTCGAAGCAAGAAGGAGAGTATCTATGCGCTTTCTTAAACGCTGACGTCGTGAACGAGCTTATCAAGGTCTTTCAACCGCAGGGCCTCTATGGGGAGCGACATATTTGCCGACTTCCCTTTGAGGTATGTGCCATTCCGAAATTCGACGCGCATGACCCCCGCCATGCTCAGTTAGCCCGCTTGGCGCGGGAGTGCTCCAAAACAATCGCCAAGCACAGCCCATCGCTGACTGGGACCTTGGGACGGAGGCGGGTTGGGGCAAAGGTCTTGATCAAAGACGAAATGGATCAGATCAACAAACTGGTGAATGAAATCCTCAAAGAGGCGGGTCAAACGGCCGCGCAACCGGCCCGCGGGCGGAGAACGAATCCGAATTTTCTTCTCTTCGACATCCTGTGATATGACTTGCTAAGCGTTCTGGCGGCTGGGACAATTCACTGCCGCAAAATCTCGAGCGGCGCGAAGCGGACCATCAACGTCTTGGTGAAGCCGGAGCGGAAGGCGATGTCGCAGGTGGTGCCGTCGCCGGCGCCGCGGATGGCGAGGACTTCACCTTCACCGAATTTGGGATGGCGGATGACCGTGCCGGCCTGCAGCGAGGCGGCGACACCGGTGCGCGGCAAGGTGGGTTCGGAATCGCGGCGGACAACTGATTGGCCGCGGCGGGCGTTGTTTAGGAAGCCGCCGGCGCGCCAGGTCCGTCCGGGAGCGTCATAGCCCAGGCCGCCCGGCTCGAGCGTGGTGTCCGGGATGAGATTTTCGATATCGAGATAGTCGCGGGGGATTTCCTCGATGAAGCGCGACTTCATCGAGCCGGTCGGGCCGAAACGGTGCCGCGTGCGGGCATAGGTGAGGAACAGCCGTTCCTTGGCGCGCGTGGCGCCGACATAAAAGAGCCGGTATTCTTCCTCCAGCGTCTCCGGTTTTTCCATCGAACGTGATAGAGGAAATAGCCCTTCCTCCAGCCCGGTGATGAAGACGACCGGGAACTCCAGCCCCTTGGCTGAGTGCAGAGTCATGAGCGTGACCGCTTCGGGCTGAGAGTCATACGAGTCGATGTCGGCGACCAACGCCACCTGTTCGAGAAAACCCGACAGCGACGGCGCTTCGGTGGTCGTTTCATACTCGGCGATAGCGGCGACCAGCTCCTCGACATTTTCGCGTCGGCTTTCGGCCTGCAGCGGATCGTCTTCCTCCCAAATCTGTTTGATGTTGACCGTCTCGACCAGATGTTTACACCAATCGGACATCCCCATTCCCGTCCGCTCGGCCTTCAGGCGGTTGAGTTGAAGAGATAATTGCGCGATCGCGGCGGCGGCTCGTGGCCCAACCGCGGCGGCGACGGCATCGGAATCAGCGAGGAAATCGACCCATTTACGTCGCGCCGCATGGCAGGCGGCGATCAGTTTCTCCTGTGAGGCCTCGCCGATGCCGCGCTTGGGACGGTTGATGATGCGCAAGAGGGCGATCTCGTCGTTGCCGTTGATCGTCAGTTGCATGTAGGCCAAGACATCCTTGATTTCGGCGCGCTGATAGAAACGCGTGCCGCCGACCAGCACATAGGGAACACTATGTCGGCGAAAGGCCTCCTCGAAGGCGCGTGACTGGGCGTTGGTGCGATACAGTATGACGCAATCGGCGCCGTTCAAGCCATCGCGCTCGCGCAAGAGCCGGATGCGTCCGACGACCATTTCGGCTTCGGCCCAATCATCGGGGGCCAAAATGAGCGTGATCTTTTCGCCGGGGTGCTTATCGGTCCAAAGTTTCTTGGGGTGGCGATTCAAATTCTTAGAAACAACGGCGTGCGCTACTTCGAGAATGTTCGGCCGGGAGCGGTAGTTCTGTTCCAGGCGGATCGTGACCGCATCGGGATAGGTCTTCGCAAAACCGAGAATGTTCTGAATGTTGGCGCCGCGCCAGGCATAGATCGATTGGTCATCGTCGCCGACGACGCAGATATTCCGTTCCGGTTCGGCCAGGATTCCCACCAGACGCGCCTGCGCGGCATTCGTGTCCTGGTATTCATCGACCAGCACATGCAGAAACCGCGCCTGCCAACGTTGCCGCAGGGACTCATTTGTTTCGAGGGTCGACAGGGTGCGCAGAATCAGATCATCGAAATCGACCGCACCGGCGGATTGCAGGCGCGCCTGATACTCAGCGTAGATTTCGGCAATGCGCCGTCCGAAATCATCGTGGGCCAGATTCGCATAGGCGCGCGGGTCCTGCAGACGGTCTTTCGCCGCCGACAGACGTGACTTGACGACTCCCGCGGTGTAGGTGCGCTCCGGGAGATTGAGGTCCTTGACCACGCGTTTGACCAGACGAGTCGAGTCGTCATCGTCGTAAATCGAAAACTCCTTCGGCAAGCCGGCGGCCTCATGTTCCAGACGGAGAAATCGGGCGGAGAAGGAATGAAAAGTCGAGACCCAGACGGCATGGGCCGGCTCGCCGACCAATTCGCGGACACGACGCTTCATCTCACCGGCGGCCTTATTCGTGAATGTCACTGCCAGAATGTGCCAGGGCGCAATCCCCTGGGATAAAAGATGGGCGATCCGGAAGGTGATGACACGGGTCTTTCCCGATCCCGCCCCGGCGAGAATCAGAAGCGGGCCATTGCCATGCGTGACCGCCTGCCGCTGGGGGTCATTCAGCTGGGACAGCGGCGATGTCTGGCCGGTTGACGGCGAGGATGCAGTGGTCACAGTGGCTTTCGGTCGGACGATCAATCGACCAACCAACGCCAGCGAAGATACACACCGACGATCCAGCGAGCAACAGGTGCAGTGGATCGGATTTCGGGCAAGGGGCTTTCAGCCCCTGTCTCTGTCGATTGGGTCGGTGTTTGCGATCAGGAAATCAGATGCGTCTGCACAATCGTGTAGAAGTAGTCCGCGTACGCACGGCGGGCACGGGTCAGAGAGAACTCGCTTTGGGCGCGCTCGAAAGCGGCTTGTCCCAGCCGGGAGGCCAGTTCGGGGGACAGCAGAAGAACAAAAATGAATATGGCGAGCTGATCGGAGTCCCGGAAATCGACCAGATACCCCTCTTCGCCGTGACGGACCAGTTCGCCGTTGCCGCCGACGTTGACGGCCACGATTGGGAGTCCTGCCGCCATATATCGCAAGAGCGCAGGGGAGCCGCTCTCAGTGTATGACGTCAGAACGGCGACGTCAGCCGCGGCCAGCCACAACGGAAGTGAATCTGTGGAACCACTCAGCGTCACTCGGTCATCCAACCGCAGGCGATGAATTTCATGGCGAATGGCTCGCACGGCTTCGCGCGTTCCCGTGCCCAAGAGGATGAACCGCGCATCGGGTTGATGACGGATCAGTTGGGCGGCGGCCGCCAGGAATGTGGCGTGGTCTTGGCCTCGCTGGAACGGCGCGGACATGACGATCACCGGTTCGTGCATGGAGAGCCCCAGTCGATGCTTGGCGTCGGCGATTCCATCCGGCGATCGGTCCGGCTGAGTTGCACAGTCGATGCCGGGGGAAATGATGTCGATTCGACCCCGCTCGACCCCCTCCTGCCGCATCAGCCGACGGGCGGCGGCATGTGTGTCGGTGATGAACCGTCCCGCCCCCCGGTTGGCCGAGCGCAAAGAGCGCACCAGAGGCGGGGTCAGATCATGCCCCAAGTCATCGACCAGAGCCAGACGGAGGGGAATGCCCGCTCGACGAGATGCATCCAATCCCAAGAGACGCGCGAATACTCCACGGACACAGACGGCGTCGGGGCACAATTCACGCAGGAGTCGCGCCATGGCCAGTCGACACAAAGGATGCCATCGCCAAAATGACGTGGGTGGTGCGATTCGGTGGAACGGCTTCGGCAACACCATGTCTCCACTCGGGACAGGGGTGGAACCGTCAATCAAGGCAAGGTGAACTTCAAAGAGGTCCGGATCGAGATGCCCGGCCACGTCGAGTACGCCTGTGGCAATTGATCCGTCGGCAACCGTCGGAGAATCGACCAGAAATAAGAGACGGGCGCGCGGGGACATGGCAACAGGGCCGGGTGAGTCGCGGAGTTTGTTCCGCCACTGGTTGTTATCGGCCGGCGTCCGAATGGCTGCATCGTTCCCCGAAAGGGGCTTGCATCCCGGCAGAAATGGGGGATATTACCCAGATGGAGAGATGTCCGAGCGGTTGAAGGAGCACGCCTGGAGAGCGTGTAGGCGCTCATACCGCCTCCCGGGTTCGAATCCCGGTCTCTCCGCTTGGACATCGCCAGGGTGCGCGGCGCGTCGCCGCACGAAGGAGTGGATCACCAGCCGAAAGGAGTTTCATCATCTCAGCCAAAATCTTTGTCGGGAATCTGGATTTTCAGACAACGGCCGATGAGCTGACCGCGCTTCTGTCCGCCGCGGGTCAGGTCGTCGACGTCTACCTGCCCAGCGATCACCGGACCGGCCGTCCGCGCGGGTTCGCTTTTGTGGAGTTTTCCAGCGAAGCCGAAGCCGCTGAAGCGATCACGAAGTTCAACGGCCAAGAGTTGTTGGGGCGCAAACTCAACATCAATGCGGCCGAGGACCGGCCGCGTCGCGATGACTCGCAACGATCCTTCCGTCCCGGTCCCCCCCCGCCGGGTGGCGGCGGATTCGGCGCCGACCGCCGTCCCTTCAAGAGCAAAGGCAGTCGCAAGGGGCTACGCGGACGCAAGCGCAGTCTATAAGTCTCAGCCGGGGCATATCTTCCGCCAATCCATTCAGTTTTGAAGCTTGGATTCGGGATAAAATATTCCCTTGACTTTTCTGAGCGGCTGCCGATACTTAAAACCAAGTGAACGAAACAGTGACTTTCTCAAGGTCGTCCACCGCCAATCACTCTTCATCGAAAGCACCGAAAGGAAAGCCCGACTTGTATCAGGCCATTGGGGCCAAGGCATGGGGAGCCAGTTTGATCCCCGGAAAGCAAGAGGAATACTGTTATGCCGGAAGGTACGGTGAAGTGGTTTAACGCCAGCAAGGGGTACGGATTCATCTCCCAGGAAGGCGGCAAGGACGTGTTCGTGCATCATCAGGCGATCCAGTCGGAGGGGTTTCGCACCCTGTCCGAGGGAGACCGCGTCCAGTTCGAGATCGTGCAGGGCCCCAAGGGTCCTCAGGCCGCCAACGTGAAGAAACTCTGATCTGTGACCCATCGTCCCGTCATCGGGACCGATCCATTCCGGCCCCGTGTCCATTTGAGGATGCGGGGCCGTTGGCATGTTGTGCGCGTGGATAGTATCAGGATCGCGGCAGCCGGTCGATCTTCGCGGCCATGATGAAGTCGCTTTCGGTCAAGCCGTCGATCTTGTGGGTCCAAAGTTTGACTTCGACTTTGCCCCAAGCGAGATAGATATCGGGATGATGGCCCTGCTCTTCTGCCAGTGTGCCGACGCGGTTGGTGAAGGCCAACGCCGTGGCGAAATTGGAAAACGTGAACTCCTTGCGCAGGTGATGCTCATCGACCACGGTCCATCCAGCGATCTGGACGGCCAGTGCCCTTAATTCCGCGCCCTTGAGCGGCGGCACACCGCCGCGGCAGGGGATGCAGGTTTTTTGGGAGAGTTCAGTCATCGATTAGTACCTCCAGTATATTCGACCAAGATGGTGGGTTGAGCCCACCCTACGATGTCGGGGTGTTGATGCGGCAGGCCGCGATGGCGGCGCCGAAGCCATTGTCGATATTCACCACGGTCACGCCCGGGGCGCAGCCGGCGAGCATTCCCAAGAGCGCCGCAAAGCCGCCGAGGGCCACGCCATACCCCACCGACGTCGGCACTGCGATCACCGGACGACTGATGAGTCCAGCGACGACGGAGGGGAGCGCCCCCTCCATCCCGGCGACGACGATCACGGCGCCGCAGCGATTGAGTTCTTCACGGATCGCAGCGACGCGGTGCAAACCGGCCACGCCCACGTCGTAGTGACGTGACGGCGTGTGGCCGACGGTCTCGATGGTCAGCGCCGCCTCCTCGGCCACGGACAAGTCCGATGTGCCCGCGGAGACGACCGCGATCGGCGCGGCCTCGACCCGACGCAAAGGATCAAGACGGCGTAGAAGTTTCGCGTCGGGGTGGTATTGCAAGTCGGGCACCGCGCGCCGCGCCGCTTCGGCGTGGGCGGGTTCGGCGCGAGTCGCCAGGAGGACAACGTGCGATTCGGCCTGATGCCGGAGAATCGCGGCGGTTTGCTCGGGTGTCTTGCCGGCGCAGTACACGACCTCGATGAATCCGGTGCGCCCATCACGGTGATTGTCCAACGTGGCGAAGCCGAGAATTCCATCCCCGAGTCCATCCAGGCGTCGCGCTGCTTCTTCGGGCGTAACGCGTCCGGCGGCAACGTCGGACAATAGTGATTTGATACCGGCGGTGCTAAGGGTGCCGATTCGCGTCGTGTCTTCCGTTGTCGGAAGCACTGTCGCCTCGCCGGTTCGGCGCCGCTGACTGCGAGCCGGAGTCTCGCCCCGACGCTGCTTGGGCCCTGCTTTCTTCATCACTCTATTGATTCTGGCCTGCTGGCTGATAACCGGCCAAATCGAGCGTCACGTGTTTATACCCGGCCGATTTCAGGGCGGAGACCATGCGATCTCGAAGGTCGCGGTCGCCGATTTTCCCCCAGTCATGACTTTGGAGCTCCACGCGCGCCAGCGATTCGTGATGCCGCACCCGGTGACCGCAAAACCCCAAGGCGAGGAGCGCCGCTTCGGCGCGATCGACCTGACGCAACGCGTCATCATTGATGGCCGTGCCCGTGGGAAAACGTGAGGCGAGACAGGCCGCCTGCGGCTTATCCCAACTCGGCAAATCACGTTCCTGCGAGAGCAGGCGGATCTGCTTTTTCGTGAGACCAACGTCGATCAACGGCGCCAGCGCTTCAT
>JACQFV010000146.1 GCA_016199865.1 Candidatus Zixiibacteriota bacterium
AATCCCCTCCATCTCAAAGAGGGCCTGGTATTGGCGCACGAGGGCGTTTTTCGGTTCGGTCAAAATCCGCAGCAACGCCGCGCGATCCAGTTCCTCGAAGGCCGCCGCCACCGGCAGCCGCCCGATCAGTTCCGGGATCAGGCCATACTGCAACAGATCTTCCGCCTCGACCTGCGCCAGAACTTGCGTGGTCGATAGCCCGGCCAGGGACGCGGGGTTGGCGTGGAAGCCGAGATTCTTGCGGCCGATGCGTCGGTTGATGATCTGTTCCAATCCATGAAAGGCGCCGCCGCAAATGAAGAGGATATTCTGCGTGTCGATCTTGACGAACGCCTGCTCGGGGTGTTTGCGTCCACCCTTAGGCGGCACATTCGCGACCGTCCCTTCGAGAATCTTGAGCAGCCCCTGCTGCACCCCTTCGCCGGAGACGTCGCGCGTGATCGACGGGTTGGCATCCTTGCGCGCGATCTTCTCGATCTCATCAATGTAGACGATTCCCCGTTCGGCGCGCTTGGGATGGAAATCGGCCGCCTGCAACAGCCGCACGAGGATGTTTTCGACGTCCTCGCCCACGTACCCCGCCTCGGTCAGCACGGTCGCGTCGGCAATGCAGAAGGGGACGGCCAGTTTCTTCGCCAACGTGCGCGCCAGGAGTGTCTTGCCGGTTCCGGTCGGACCGAGAAGGAGAATGTTGGATTTCTCCAGCTCGACCGACTCTCCCCAGTCGGCATGGAAGACCCGTTTGTAATGATTATAGACCGCGACCGAAACGATCCGCTTGGCCCGCTCCTGCCCGATGATGTAGGCATCGAGGAAGGACTTCATCTCCGCCGGGCGCGGCAACTGCTCGCGCGAGGGCGGCTCATCCAGATCGGCCGGCATGCCCTCAGCCAGAAGTCCGTAGCAGGTGCGCACGCACTCTTCGCAGATGAGCGCGTTGTACCCGGAAAACATCTTGTGCACCCGCGCCGGTTCCTTGCCGCAAAAGGAGCAGCGCCCCTGCCAGTTGCGCTCTTTGTCGGAAGTGGCGGTCAGATCCGGCGGTTGCGGTGGTCCGGCCGGCTTGGATGGGCGTTTGCGGGCGGGCATGGCATGATCCTCCTTACATTCTCTCCGTGCTCATTGGGGCCGGAAACCCGACCGGCCATCCACGCACCGAGGGCCGAATTGCGCCGTTATGGAATATACGAAACCTCGCGCTGCAGTTGGCAAGTCGATTTGCCGTGGGATGGGCATGACTTGGGCGGGCCATTCTAGCTCAATCTGTCATGCTGAGCGAATCCCCGCCTGAGGCGGGGATGAAGCGAAGCATCTGCTTTTTCCACATCAGAGGACAGCAGATTCTTCACCCCGCCAGAGAGCGGCGGGGTTCAGAATGACAGTTCGAATCCAACTTTCAGCCACTTACTACGCGGGCTTTGGCTTGGAGGACTTCTTCTCGTAAACCTCGTCGATGATCCCGTAGACTTTGGCCTCTTCGGCCGACATGAAGAAATTGCGGTCGGTGTCGTGCTCGATTTTGTCGATCGGCTGCTTGGTGTGCTTGAGCAGGATCTGGTTGAGGCGGTCCTTGAGTTTGAGCAGTTCCTTGGCGTGAATCTCGATGTCGGAGACCTGCCCCTGCACGCCCCCCCACGGCTGGTGGATCATGACCCGCGCATTCGGCAACGCGGCGCGTTTGCCCGCCGCCCCCGCCGCCAGGAGCACCGCCCCCATCGAGGCCGCCATCCCCACACAGGTGGTGACCACGTCGGGTTTGATGAACTGCATCGTGTCGTAGATCGCCAGACCCGATGACACGATGCCGCCGGGGGAATTGATGTACAGGAAAATGTCTTTTTCCGGGTCCTCGGCTTCAAGGAAAAGCAACTGGGCGATGACCAGATTGGCGATCTGATCGTCGATCGGCGTGCCGATGAAGACGATCCGGTCCTTCAAGAGCCGCGAATAGATGTCGTAGGCGCGTTCACCGCGGCCGGTCTGCTCGACTACAATGGGAATCAACGTCATCGTGCCATCTCTCCTGGGATAAAGTCTGCGGAATCCGCGCGATGCGCGCGGCGGTCAAGGAAACGTCTGCCCCTCCCCCTGCCCACTATTATTCGGTTGTTTTCCATCAATGTTTCAGTCACGTTCTCAGCCGCGATCGTCATGGTTTGATGATCCGCGTCTGGGGTGCGTATTGGACGTCCTCGATCTGCGCATTGCTCAGCAAAAGATCATACACCTTCATCTCCAGCAATGACCAGTGGATCTTCTCCCGGTCGGGCTTGTCCCTGTCGTTCGGAGGCCAGGACTGGACCACGGCGTCGACTTCGGCCTTGGTGACCGTCAGATTTTCGCGTTTGGCGATCTCGGCCGTGGCATAATCCCAACGGAATTGCTCGACTGCGAGGGGCTCGAAGTGAGCCCGTACTTGTTCTGCCGTGATCGTGGCGTCGCGCGATTGCATGTTCTTGGTCACGTCGTCCAGATGATCCTGCAGGAATCCCGCCGGAACGGAAAAACTGTTGGCGGCCACCACACCGCGCCGGGCCTGCGCTTGCAGATCACGCCGCGCGGCGCCCTCCATGCGCCGCGCCAAGTCCTTGCGCAACAACTCGCGCAACTCTGCCAACGATTCCAGTTTCATCCCCGGCACCGACCGGGCGAATTCGTCGGCGGCGACTGGAAGGGTTTTTTGCGCCACCGATTTGAGCCAGACGCGGTACAGCACGGTGTTGCCCGCCAAGTCGGGATCCGGTTCGTCCGCCGGGTAAACAATCTCGATCTCTTTGCCCTCGCCGACCGTCATGCCGACCAGACCTTTGAACCACTCCGGCCGTGTCCGATCACTGCGCAATTCGATCTTGAAGTTGTCGAATTGCGTCTGCTTCAGCCGGTTCAACTTATCATAAATTTTCTGCAGATCGCAGGTGACGACGTCGCCTTCGCGGGCCGGACGTTGCACTTCGGTGATCGTGGCGGCGCCATCGCGGACCGACTCCAACGCCAGGTCGACGTCCTTATCGGTGACCTCATACACCTGCCGGGTCAGTTTGAGACCCTTGTAGCCGGTGATGTCGACTTGCGGGCGGATTTCGAAGTTGGCGTCGAAGGTCAACGGTGTTCCGCGCTCGAACTTGACGTCGGACAGTCCGGGAGTCCCCAGAGGCGCCAGCGCCAACTGCCGCAAGGCCCCGTCGAACGCCTCCGGAACCATCGTTTCCAGGACGCCCTGACGGATCTCGGCGGCGAAGCGCTGGGCAATCATCGCCATCGGCGCCTTCCCCGGTCGGAACCCGGGGATTTTCGCTTTCTGGCGATACTTCTCGGCCGTGGCGGAGAACGCCGCTTCAACCTCCGTCGCCGGAACGGTGACGGAGATCGTCCGCTTCCAACCGTCCGTCTTGCTGATTGTCGCCTGCAGTTCCATCGGATACCACTCGCCCGCCGCAGTTTGCCGCAGGGCGCAGACTTCAATCATACGCGAATCAGATGCTCCACCCAATCGTTTTCATCCGGCGAACTGCGCTGAGCCGCTGGGTGCCCCACCCGCAGGGTGGATCTTTTCCGGAGTCACAAAGGCCTCGAAACCGCTGTCGTTCTCGTCTGTGATCACGATTCAGCGCTCAGACGGAAGACAGATTTTCCCACCCTTCGGGTGGGGCACCAATGCACTGTGCGGAGACGAAGTCGGGGCAATACCCGCGCAATTTGGTCCCTTCATCTTCCCTCTTGTTCCCTCTGTGTCCTTCCCCTAAATTCAAGACCGAAACGGACTTGGCCGCTAAACGCGGCCCCTGGGAAACGTCCGTCGCCGGATCGACCAGCGGAGGCACTGCATGGCTTTGGAACGCGAACGAATCGTCCCGGTCTTCCTCGAAGAGGAGATGAAGGGATCGTATCTCGATTACTCGATGTCGGTCATCACGCAGCGGGCGTTGCCCAATGTTGCCGACGGGCTCAAGCCCTCGAACCGGCGCATTCTCGTGGCGATGAACGATCTGAATCTCAATCCCGGCGCCGCCCACCGTAAATGCGCCAAGATCTGCGGCGACACATCGGGGAATTACCATCCCCACGGCGAACAGGTCGTCTATCCCACGCTCGTGCGCATGGCGCAGGATTTCAACATGCGCTACACCCTCGTTGATGGGCAGGGGAACTTCGGCTCGGTCGACGGCGATGCCGCCGCGGCGATGCGGTACACCGAGGCACGTCTCTCCACATTCGCCATGGAAATGCTCGCCGACATGGAAAAGGAAACAGTCGGCTTCACGCGCAATTATGACAACACGCTGGATGAGCCGACGGTCCTGCCGTCGCGTTTTCCCAATCTCTTGTGCAATGGCTCGTCCGGGATCGCGGTGGGCATGGCGACCAACATTCCGCCGCACAATCTGGGCGAAATCGTCGATGCCCTCTGCGCCTTGATTGCCGACCCGGACGTGGACGATGAAACACTCCTGGCGAACATGCAGGGGCCCGATTTCCCCACCGGCGGATTGATCGTCGGCCGGGCCGGGATTCAATCGGCCTTCCGCACCGGCCGGGGCCAGATCACCGTGCGCGCCCGGGCCAATGTTGAGTCGCTCCCCTCCGGCAAGCAGAGCATCATCGTCTCCGAGATTCCCTACCAGGTCAACAAGTCGAACCTTCTCGAACGCACCGCCGAACAGGTGCGCAACAAGAGGATCGAGGGATTGAGCGACCTGCGCGATGAATCCGACCGCGACGGCATGCGCATCGTCTTCGAGTTGAAACGCGACGCCATCCCCGAAACCGTGCTGAACAATCTGTTCAAGCACACGCAGATGCAGATCACCTTCGGCGTGATCAATCTGGCGTTGGTCGATGGTGTGCCGCGGGTCCTGACCATGCGCGCCATGCTGGAGGAATTCCTCAAGCACCGGCATGAGGTGATCCGCCGGCGCACCGAATTTGATCTGAAGAAGGCCGAGGAGCGCGCGCACATCCTTGAGGGACTCAAGATCGCGCTCGACCATTTGGACGCAATCATCAAATTGATCCGCGCCTCGCAGACCCCCGCCGTAGCCCGCACAGGGCTGATGGAGCAATTCCAACTGTCCGAAATTCAGGCCCAGGCGATTCTGGAGATGCGACTGCAACGTCTGACCGGCCTCGAACGTCAAAAAATCGAAGAAGAGTATCTGGGTCTGATCAAAGCCATCGAGGAATTCCGCGGCATTCTCGCCTCCCAAGCCAAACGCATGGCGATCGTGCGCGGCGAATTGCTCGAACTCAAGCAGCAATACGGCGATCCCCGCCGCACCGAGATCATCGAGGCGGTCGAGGACTTCTCCATCGAGGATCTGATCGCCGAAGAGGACGTCGTCATCACGATCTCGCACGAGGGGTACATCAAGCGGCTGACCGTCTCGGCCTACCGGCGTCAGGGACGGGGCGGCCGCGGTGTGCGCGGCATGGACACCAAGGAATCCGACTTTGTCGAGCATCTTTTCGTCGCCTCCACGCATGATTACATCCTCTTTTTCACGACCAAGGGGCGCTGCTACTGGCTCAAGGTGCAT
>JACQFV010000028.1 GCA_016199865.1 Candidatus Zixiibacteriota bacterium
CCGCTTCGATCAGGCGCTGGTTGTCGGCGATGTCCGTTTCCATCTTGCGATACGCCTCGCCCACGGAGATGATTTCGGCCAATCGACGGTGCTCGCGTCCCAATGTGCGCATCGTGTCCGGGTTCCGCGCCACGGTGGGATCGGACAGTTGCGTCTCGACCGCTTCAAATCGGTGCGCCAGGCCGTCGAGGACGTTCAACATGGTGTCGGGTGAGTTCATAGCCGCAATTCTTCAAATCTCGCTGTGTTCGTGGCCCTGACCTTGGTCAGGGTTTATTAAGGCCCTTCCCGGGCGGGATCTCGGTGCGATGGCTAATGCTACCATTGGTGAATCTATCTTCTTGGACCCTGACCAAGGTCAGGGCCACAAAGAACATCATCTATAGTCGTGTGCACACAACACAAACGCGACGGGGCCCGATCGGGACCCCGTCGCGCTTCTATCGAAACTCGCTACAACCCGGCGGCGGCTGATCCGGCACTGGCCGCCGCTGTGGACTCGGGCGCGGCGACGGCCTTCTCCACGGGCGCGGTCAACCCATACTTGCGCCGGAACTTCTCCACCCGTCCGGCCGTGTCGACCAATTTCTGCTTGCCGGTGAAGAATGGATGGCAGGCCGAGCAGATTTCCACGTGATAGTCCTTCACGGTCGAGCGCGTGCGGATCTCATTGCCGCAGGCGCATTTGATCACCGTGTCAAAGTACTTGGGATGAATGCCGTCTTTCATCGTCGTCTCCCGCTCATCTCGACCTGGTTTGACTCCCCTGGTCGCTGCGATATATACGAAAGTGCGTTTGAGATGGCAACGGGATTTGCCGACTGGTCTCCGGCTTCCCAGGGCTCACGCCCTGAGCTAATATGCGATCATGAAACATAGCCCAGGGGGGGATCGTTGACAACGCGGCAGGTCGGTCCGATATTCCCCCCGCTTCGATCACGACGGGGCTATCGATCATGGCGCGCCTGCACGAATATCAGGGGAAAGAACTCTTACAGCAGGCGGGCATGGCGGTGCCCAAGGGGCAGGTGGTGCGCCATCCGGCCGAGGTCGGCGCCGCGATCCCGGCCATCGGGCTGCCCGTGGTGATCAAGGCGCAGGCATGGACGACCTCGCGCGCGGCGCAGGGGGCGATTGCGTTTGCGGACAACCATCATGACGCCGCGGCCGCGGTGCAGACAATGCTGGCGTTGAAGATCGGCGGCTTTGACGTCACGGAAATTTTGATCGAAGAAAAAATCGAGATCGCACGCGAGTTTTATGCCGGCGTGATTGTCGATGACGCCAACAAGACGCCGGTGATCATCTTCTCATCCATCGGCGGCTCCGGGATCGAAGAACTGGCGCGCAAACACCCGAAACATGTCTCGAAAACTCCGGTCGACGTCCGTTTCGGGCTGCGCGATTTCGAAGCGCGCGATGCGGTGCGCCGGACGGGTGTCTCGGGTTCGTTGCAGACGGAATTGGCCAGGGCGCTGGTCACCCTCTATGGCGTGGCGCGTTGCTGGGAGGCGCGAACGGCCGAGATCAATCCCTTGGTGCTGAAGACCGATGGCAAATTGATCGCCTGCGACTGCCGCATCACCGTCGATGACAACGCCGTCTTCCGCCATCCCGAACTGGGGATCGAAATCGCCCGCGAATTCGGCCGGCCGCCGACCGAGTTGGACAAGATCGCCTGGGCGGTGGAACGCGATGACTACCGTGGGACGTTCTATTTCATTGAAATGGCGCGCGGGTACAAACGCGGCGGGGGATACCTGGGCTTTCACGGCGCCGGCGGCGGCGGGTCGATGATGTCGATGGACGCTTTGATCAAACGGGGGTTCAAGATCGCGAATTTTACGGACACCTCCGGGAATCCCCCGGCCTCGAAAGTCTACCGCGCCGCCAAGATCATTCTGTCCCAGCCCAACATCGACGGCTACTTCGGCTCCGGCTCGGGAGTCGCGTCGCAGGAGCAGTTTCACTCGGCGCGCGGGCTGGTCAAGGCCTTTTGGGAGGAGAACCTCTCGATCCCGGCGGTGATCCGTCTGGGCGGCAACGCCGAGGACGAAGCGGTGCGCATACTGACCGAGTACACAAAGAATCTTTCAGCGCCGGTCGAGGGATACAAGAAGGACGACACCGCGGACTTCTGCGCCGAGCGGATGCAGGCACTGATTACTCAGCAGAAGGACAAGACCGAACCGTGTGCGGCGGCGCTGCCGGACGCGCTTGAGTTTGTGCCGAAGGATCCATACACGTTCGAGACACCAACCGGCAGGATCGTCTATGACCATGCCCTCTGCCGCCAGTGCGAGTCCAAGGTCTGCATCCACACCTGTGTCCCGGAG
>JACQFV010000154.1 GCA_016199865.1 Candidatus Zixiibacteriota bacterium
AAGATGGACATCGTTTTCATCGGGGCGTTCACCGAAGCGGCGCACCTGGCCTATGCGCTCAGCCGTTTGATCCGTTCCCGCGGCGCTGTGACGGTTCTGGGCGGCCCCCATGCGCGCTGCTACCCCGCCGACGCCCAACAATATTTCGACTACGTCCTCGGATTCACCGACCAAGAGACCATCCGCGACGTCCTGGACGATTGCAGTCGCCACCAGCCCGTTGGGGTGCACCTGTCGGCCAAGCGCCAACCGTCGACACTCCCCGGTGTGCGCGAACGCTGGAAGTACATTGAAGCCACCTTACGCAAGGCCCCGTGGTTCAAGATCGTGCCCATGATCGGCAGTCTGGGGTGCCCGTACACGTGCAGTTTCTGCATTGATGCCGCCGTGCCCTATCAGCCATTGGGGTACGACGTCATGCGGGAGGATTTGAGATTTCTGCTGACGAAATTCAAGCGGCCCCACGTCGGCTGGCACGATCCCAACTTCGGGATTCAGTTTGACGCCTGCATGGACGCCATCGAATCGGCCGTCCCGCCGGACCGGATCGATTTCATCGCCGAAAGCACTTTGTCCATACTGTCCGAACCGCACGTGCGGCGGATGAAGAAGAACGGCTTCAAGGCGCTTCTGCCGGGCATCGAGTCGTGGTATGACTTGGGGAACAAATCCAAGATGGGTCACACCACGGGAATGGAGAAAGTGGAGAGGGTTTCCCAGCAGGTCAACATGATCCTGCGTTATGTTCCCTACGTGCAGGCCAACTTTGTCCTGGGACTGGACACCGATGAGGGACCGGAACCCTTTGAATTGACCAAGAAATTTCTTGACCGGACGCCGGGCGCGCTGCCCGCGTTTTCGCTGCTGACGTCGTTTGGGCAGGCGGCCGTCCTGAATCTCGACTATCAGCGCGAGGGGCGCGTGCTGCCCTTTCCCTTCCATTTTCTCAACAACAATCACGCCATGAACGTGCAGGTGAAGAATTACGGCTGGACGGAGTTCTACGATCGCGTGATTGATCTGACGCGTCATGCCAGCACGGCCAAGGCGATCGGCCGCCGCCTCTACGCCAACGGGTTGGGAATTCCCGGCTGGCTGAATGTCGCCCGGGGGATGTCATCCGAGTTTCCTGGCCGAGTCAGGTACTACAGTGAAGTGCGCCGACTCCTCGACCACGAACGGCCATTCCGCCGGTACTTTGAGCAGGAGACAACCGAACTCCCGCTCTTTTTTCGCAACCGGCTGCGCACGGAGATGGGGCATTTCTGGGATTGGGCGCCGAAGGGTTCGGTTCAGCACGATCCCTACGCCTATCTCAAGGCGGAGAGAGAACTGACAAAACCCCCGCCCTCGGGCCCGCAGGCTACCTCGGGGGCAGTTGCGGTCTCTGCCGGCGGGAACGGTGGAGCGCTGGCGACGCATTGACCACTGGGCTTATTGAAACGCCCATTCTTACATGAAAAGAACGCAGACAGGAATGTCTGCGCTACCCAGCGAAAACGACTCACCCTGAATCTGGTGGGGCAGACATTCTTGTCTGCCGGTCTGCCAATGCCCCCATGATCGGGGCGGACCTGCGATCCCATCAGAAGAGCCACTCTCAGTGCCGACTGAGCCATCCGGGGCATTCCCGATTCCATGCCCTGATGGCGGCTTGATTTTATCGCCCGAACTTCATACCCTTCAATTTGCTTGGGATGGAAGGAACTGATCAGGTATTGGAGGGTGACAGGCGATGATCCGCTTCAACGTTGATCCCAGACAACAGCCGGTCCGCGACATGGTCCGTGAATTTGCGGAGAAAGAAATCGTGCCGGTCGCACAGGAACTGGATCGCCAGCCGGAGCCGCAGCCCTTTCCCTTCGATTACTACCGGAAACTCGCCAAGGCGGGGTTCATCGGCTTCCCGTTGCCGAAGGAGTATGGCGGACAGGCAAAATCCCCGGTGGAATATGCCACGCTCTGCGAAGAATTGACCTACTGGGATCCGCCCACCTGCCTTCTGTCAGCGGTGGCGGTGTTGGCGATCGAACCGATCTGGCACTTCGGAACGGAAGAGCAGAAGCGCAAGTACATCCCGAAGTGCATCACAGGCGAATACATCCCCGCCTTCGCGTTGACCGAACCCAATGCCGGTTCTGATGCCGCCAATCAGTCCACCGAAGGGCGCCTCGACGGCGACCATTATATCATCAACGGTGAAAAAATCTTCATCATGCACGGCGACGTCGCCAATCTGTTCGTGGTGTTCGGCAAAGTGAGCGAGCCGGGGGTGCGCGACAAAGTCTCGGCTTGGATTATCGAAGACCACGGCGGCAACGGCATCCGCAAGGAAACGCTCCGATACAAGATGGGGATGAAGGCCGCTACCACGGGGCGCATGTGGCTTACGGACGTCAGAGTCCCTCTATCGTCACTGCTCGGCGAGCGCAACAAGGGATTTCGCTACGCCATGATGACGCTCGACTCGGCGCGCATCGGTGTGGCGGCGCAGGGACTGGGCATCGCCGAACGGGCCCTGCATGAATCGATCAGCTGGGCCAAGTCGCGCAAGGTGTTCGGCGAGCCGTTGGCCAGCAAGCAGGCCATCCAGTGGATGATCGCCGACATGCAGACCCGCATCGAAGCCGCCCGCGGCCTGGTCTTTCGCGCCGCCCAACTGCAGGAACAGGGCGCGAAGTTTTCGCTCGACGCCGCGATGGCCAAGTTGTACGCAACCGAAACGTCCAACTTCTGCGTCGACCGGGCCATGCAGATTCACGCCGGCTACGGTTACATCGGCGAATTCTCCATCATCGAAAAACTGTATCGCGACCAACGCATCACCGAAATCTACGAGGGCACTTCGGAAATCCAACGGCTGGTTATCGCCGGCACGGTGCTGCGGGATTAGGTCGCAGCGGCGCGCCCGGGACCGCTCCCCCATGGCGGACAACCTGGTGCCAACCCACTGACGTTCCCCGAGTCGAGTAAACCATGGACCGTCCGATTCAATCGATCCGGCTCGGTTCATGGGAAGTGATCGGCCTGGTCGAGAGCGAATTCGCCCTCGACGGCGGCATCATGTTCGGCGTGGTCCCTCGCATCATGTGGCAGAAACTGTTGCCTCCGGATGAGGAGAACCGTGTCCCGATGGAGGCGAATGTCTTTCTCGTCCGAACCGGTACCGCCAACGTGCTCTTGGACGCCGGCTTGGGTGATGCCCTCTCGGCATTTGATCGCAAGATGTACGCGCCCAAAGGTTCATCCCGACTGGAAGAGTCGTTGGGCTTGATCGGTCTTCGAGCGGAGGACATCACCCACGTCATTTTCTCACATCTCCACACCGATCACGCCAACGGCGCCTTCCGGGGCGATCCGGATCGGCCGACGCTGCAATTCCCGCGGGCGCAATTCTACGTGCAATCCGATGAGTGGGAGGATGCCACCCACCCGGATGAACGGACCCGTGCCGTCTACGTCGAGCCGCGTCTCCAATTGCTGGGTGAGTCGGGTCGATTGCACCTCCTCTCAGGCGATACGGAGGTTTTCCCCGGCATCGCCGTGGCGAAAACCGGCGGCCACTCGGTCGGCCATCAGGGAATTCGCGTCACCGCGGCAGGGGAACGCTTTTTCTACTACGGCGACGTCATCCCTTCACGATTTCATTTGAAGGGGCCGTGGGTGGCGGCCATCGATCTGTTTCCGCGAGAGACGATGAAAGCCAAACGCGCTCTCCTGCAGGAGTGCTGCGACACCCCGACCGTGATCGGCTTCGACCATGACGTCACGGTGATGTTCGGCCGCATCGTGCGCAACGAAAAGTGGATGGATGTCATCCCCGTCGACACGGCGCCGGTCCCGGTTGCATCACAATCTGTACCCAGATGAGAACACAACCGACGTTGAATCTGATCGGTCCGAGACTGCTTGGGACTGCCCCTCACCCTACCCTCTCCCCAACGGGGAGAGGGGAAGATTCTGCTCCCTCTCCCTTTCGGGGTTGGCGTGAGGGTTCCGGGCTGGCGCAGCTATTCCGTTAGTGGACATTGGGGTGAATCCACTGAAAATATCCTTCTTGTGAAGAAGCAAACACCTACAGACCGGCTTCAGAAAATGCGCGGTAAGGCCCTTGCCGCCGGTGGCGCCGAGCGCGCGGCTGCCCAGCATGCCAAGGGAAAACTGCTGGCACGGGAACGGCTGGACATACTGCTCGACGATGGAACTTTCGAGGAAATCGACCGTTTCGTCACGCATCGTTCGACCGATTTCGGTCTGGCCGACAACCGTCCGCTCGGCGATGGCGTCGTGGTCGGCTCAGGCCGCATCGACGGCCGTCCCGTGTTCGTCTTCAGCCAGGATTTCACCGTCTTCGGCGGATCGCTGGCCGAGGGACACGCGCGCAAAATCTGCAAGATCATGGATCTGGCCCTGAAGACCGGTGTGCCGGTGATCGGCCTCAACGACTCCGGCGGCGCGCGCATTCAGGAGGGCGTGGTCTCGCTCGGCGGCTATGCCGATATCTTCCTGCGCAACACGCTCTGCTCCGGCGTCATTCCGCAGATTTCCGTGATTCTGGGGCCTTGCGCTGGGGGCGCCGTCTACTCGCCGGCGATCACCGACTTCATTCTCATGGCGCGCGGGACCTCGTACATGTTCGTCACCGGCCCCAACGTCGTCAAGACGGTGACCCATGAGGAAGTCGACTTCGAGTCGCTGGGCGGCGCCACGGTCCATGCCCAGACCAGCGGCATTGCCCATCTGGTCGGCGAAGGCGAGGAGGCAACGTTGCTTCTGACCCGTCGCCTCATGAGTTTTCTGCCGCCCAACAATCTGGACCTGCCGCCCCGTGCCCTATGCGATGATCCCATCGATCGTGCCGATGCCCGGCTGGCCACGATCGTTCCACCCGACTCCCACAAGCCGTATGACGTCAAGGACGTGATCGGCATGGTCGTCGATGGCGGGGACTTTCTGGAAATCCAGCCGGAGCATGCGGCCAACCTGGTCGTCGGTTTCGCGCGTCTGGCGGGGCGACCGGTCGGCATCGTCGCCAACCAGCCGGCATCGCTGGCGGGCGTGCTCGACATTGCCTCATCGGCGAAGGGAGCGCGATTCGTGCGTTTCTGCGATTGCTTCAACATTCCGCTTGTCGTCTTCGAGGACGTGCCCGGATTCCTGCCGGGCGTGGCGCAGGAACACGGCGGCATCATCAAGCATGGCGCGAAGTTGCTCTATGCTTTCTGTGAGGCCACGGTCCCCAAGATCACCGTCATCACGCGCAAGGCGTATGGCGGCGCCTACGACGTCATGAATTCCAAACACGTGCGCGGCGATTTCAATTTCGCCTGGCCCACCGCGGAAATCGCCGTCATGGGTCCCAAAGGCGCGGCCGAGATCATCTTCAAGCAGCAGATCGCGGCCGCCGCCGACCCGGCGGCCGAAACGGAACGGCTGGCCGGGGAGTACCGCGAAAAATTCGCCAATCCGTACATTGCGGCACAACACGGATACTTGGATGACGTCATCGAACCGCAGGAGACGCGACCCCGTCTGATCCGCGCCCTCGACCTCCTGGAAACGAAGAAGGACTCCAATCCTCCGAAGAAACACGGCAATATCCCGCTGTAGCGCCGTGGAGCATTTGCCACAAGTCGACGACCGTTCTCATCTCGCACGCCCCGAACGCCGCCTCGCATGGGCACGGGGCGTTCTCGCCCGGCGCCAACCCGACTACCGCTTCCGTTGGGAAATCTACTTCGATCGCTTGGGCGAGTTGGCCCGATCCGCGTCCTCTTTCCTCGATGCCGGTTGCGGCGACAACAAGACGGCCTCCCAACTATCCGGCCCGCGCCTGTCCATCGGTGTCGACATTTCTCCCCACCCCGTGGACGGTCTGGCCGTCAGCGCCCGGCTCGAACAACTTCCTTTTCGCGACGGCGCATTCGATCTGGTCGGCTGCCGGTATGTGGTTGAGCATCTGGAGCATCCGATCTCCGTGTTCACGGAATTGCAGCGCGTCATGCGGCCTCAGGGGAGATTGCTGATCCAGACGGTCAATCGCCAGAGCCCGCTGATCATGATTTCGCGTCTGCTGGGGAACCGGATGCGGCAATTCGTCGTCCGGCGTCGATATGGCCGAAATCCATCGGATATCTTCCTGCTGTTTGATCGCTTCAACACGCCGGTATTGCTGGAGAATCCTCCGGCAGCGTTCCGGCTCATCTCGGTCCGGTACACACAGGACGTCGACGTCGAGTCGCGCCTGGGATTTTGGCTGACCTACTTGCTGCTTCTTTGGGCCAAACGGCACCCTCAACGGTCATCAACCCTGACGGTCGAGTGGGAACGGGTATGAAAGACCTGTCGACACTGTCTAACAGAATGGTTTCCGAAGGTAATCCGTTTTCACGGTGGAGGCCGGGCGTCCCCGCCTGGCCCTTTCCGCGCCGGGCGGGGACGCCCGGCGTCCACAGAATTGCGAGTCACTATGTCAGCGGATCTAAATAGACAAAGCGCTTGAGTGGGCCCTCGGAATTGGTCTAATTTCAAACATGCCACGCGCCAAACACCCTCCCATCCGGCGGATTCTGATCGCCAACCGCGGCGAGATTGCGGTGCGCATCATCCGCGCCTGCCGGTGCCTGGGAATCGAGTCGGTCGCGGTGTTTTCCGAGCCGGACCGTGCTGCCCTGCACGTGCGCATGGCGGACTTCGCCTATCCCATCGGCCCCGCCGAGGCGAAGGAGAGTTATCTGAACAGGGCGCGGTTGATCGGTACCGCGCGCCGATCCGGAGTCGATGCGATTCATCCCGGATACGGTTTCCTCTCCGAGAACCCGGCTTTCGCCCAGAGCGTGATCCACGCCGGGCTGGCATGGATCGGCCCGCCGCCCGACGCGATGGCGTTGATGGGGGACAAGGTCGCCGCCCGGGCACTGATGCGCCAACAGGGAGTGCCGATTGTCCCCGGCTCGGAGGGCGCGATCACCGATTCCCCAGTGGTGCGGACGGAAGCCACGCGCGCGGGTTTCCCGATTCTGCTCAAGGCCGTGGCCGGAGGAGGCGGTAAAGGGATGCGGCTGGTGCGCTCGGCCTCAGAATGGGATGCCGCGTTCGAATCCGCCTCAAGAGAGGCGCTGCGCGCCTTCGGCGATGGACGGGTGTACTGGGAAAAGTATATTGACAGTCCGCACCACGTGGAGATTCAAATTCTTGCAGATGCGGAGGGCCGTGCCGTGTCGTTGGGCGAACGGGAATGCTCGATCCAGCGACGTCATCAAAAATTGATCGAAGAGTCTCCGTCGCCAATGGTGGATCCGGCCCTCCGGGCTCAGATGTCACAGGCCGCGATCGCGGCGGCCGAGGGGTGCGGGTATGTCGGCGCCGGCACCGTGGAATTCCTGGTTGATTCTCAACGGCGCTTCTACTTTCTGGAAATGAACACCCGTCTGCAGGTGGAACATCCCGTCACTGAGACGGTCACGGGAGTCGACCTGGTGGCTGAGCAGATTCGCATTGCCGCAGGCGAGAGCCGGGCCCTGCCAGCAGTCCCGGACTGTCCATGGGGGCACTCAATCGAATTTCGGATTTACGCCGAGGACCCGGACAACGATTTTTTCCCGTCGCCGGGTGTCCTGCAGGTCTACCGTGAGCCGCATGGTCCAGGCATCCGCGTGGATTCGGGTGTTTACGAAGGCGCCGAGGTCCCGATTCATTACGATCCCCTGATGGCCAAATTGGTGGTGTGGGGCGCCGACCGACATGAGGCGATCGCCCGTGCGGTGGCGGCGCTGGAGGAATATGCGGTGGTGGGTCCGGTTACCACAATCGGCTTCCACCGTCGCGTCGTCAGAAGCCCGGAATTTATCAAAGGCAACACCACGACCGATTTTGTCGAGCGAAATGCTCTCCAGCTGCCACAGCGAGTTGACATTGGCGACCACCGGCGCGAAGCCACGGCCCTGGCGGCGACTCTCTATGTCCGCTCTCGGTGCGGGGGAAAGGCCGGGGTGACGATCCCGGATGGGCGTGGTGAGCCACGAGTTCCGTCACTCTGGGCTGTCGAAGGACGAAGGCAAAACGTGCACCGCTGGCAGCCGTCGACGCCCATCGCACGGCGCAACGCAGCGATTGAAGCGCGATGAAAACCTACCTTGCCACGGTCGATTCCCAGGAGTTTCGGGTTTCTCTCGGCTCCGATGGATCTCCGTCGCAGATTAATGGGCGCGAAGTGTCGTTTTCGCATGTCTGGCTGGACCGGTCGAGGCATCATCTGCACTTATTGTTCGATGGGCGCTCCTACGACATGCGCATCGCAGAGCGCGATGGGCAGGTTCTCGTGACGCATACCGGACAAAAGACCGCCTGTGAGGTCTCGGAAGAGAATGCTGTGCCAATGCGCCGCCGGACGACGTCCCCAGACAGCGTGCCCGGGCGATTCATTGTGACAGCGCCGATGCCGGGACTCATCGTACAGGTGAATGTCGCGCCGGGAGCTCAGGTGGCGCGCGGCGACCGGTTGGTCGTCATTGAGGCGATGAAAATGGAAAACGACGTGCGCTCTCCCGCCGACGGACAGGTGATCCAGGTTGATGTCAGAGCCGGTGACCGGGTTGAGAGCGGGCGCCAACTAATTGTGATCGAACCGTGACCGAACGCTCAACTTGGCCTGGTCCATCAGTATGAGGAAGGATCATTGAAGGTCTTTGTCACTGGCGCCAGCGGCTACATCGGCCATGCCGTTGCCCTGGCGATCCGTCGCGCTGGACATGAAGTTTGGGGCCTGGTGCGCGCGGCGGAGCGCGTTGCCGAACTGGCCCGTGACGAGGTCCATGCGGTCGTGGGACGGATGGAGGAACCGGACAGTTATGCTCCGACGGCCGGGGAGTGCAATGCACTCGTCCACACGGCACAGGATCATGGCGACAATTCCGTGGCTCTGGACAAGAAAACTATCGAGGCGCTCGTCTCCCTTGGGCGCAAAGGACCACAACCCAAGTCGTTCATCTACACCAGCGGTGTCTGGGTCTACGGCGACACCGGCGGCCGCCTGGTCGATGAAACGACCCCGCCCAAGCCAGCCCAGAGGGTCATCTGGCGCCCGGAGCACGAACAGATGGTCCTGCGCGCTGAGGGGATGCGGACGGTGGTCGTCCGGCCGGGGTGTGTGTACGGGCGCCGCGGCGGGTTGCCGGGGTCGTGGTTCGCGGGGGCACTGGCCGATCGTCCTTTACGCGTTGTCGGCGATGGGAACAACCGCTGGGCCATGGTTCATGTCGATGATCTGGCGACGGGATACGTTTGCGTCCTGGAGAGCGCCTACACCCGCGAGATTTTCAACTTCACCGACCGTTCGCGCGCGACGATCCGTGAGATGACGCAGGCCGCGGTCCGCGCCGCCGGGTACGGGGGCGCCATCGAATTCGTCCCCGTGTCGGAGGCGTCGAAAACTCTGGGCAGCTACGCCGAGTGCCTTGCCTTGGACCAGCACGTCGACTCGCGCAAAGCGGTCCGGCTGTTGGGATGGCAGCCGGCGCACGGCGGCTTCGTCGATGAAGTGGAGACCTATTTCGCCGCTTGGAAGGCCCAGCGCATGTAGGGTGCGTTCTCAGAACGCACCTCTTTTCATGTCACATATCGAATGGTGCGTGCGCAGCACACACCCGACGATTGAAGCCAGCGACGCACGCCATGCCAGGTGAGATCAAACACAATCTGCGCACTTCGTCGAATCTCCCGGTCGCGCCTCTCTATGATCGCTGGCCCCAGGGATTTGACCCCGCCCGCGATCTGGGTCAACCGGGGGAATACCCGTTCACGCGCGGCGTCTACCCCGGCATGTACTCAGAACGGCTCTGGACGATGCGTCAATACGCCGGTTTCGGCACCGCGCGCGAGTCGAATGAGCGATATCGCCATCTATTGTCCCAGGGGCAAACGGGATTGTCGGTCGCCTTCGATCTGCCGACCCAAATGGGCTATGATTCCGATCACCATCTGGCCAAAGGCGAGGTGGGGCGCGCCGGTGTCGCCATCGACGGCGTCTGGGACATGGAGGTTCTGCTCGATCAGATCCCCCTCGACAAGGTTTCCATTTCGATGACGATCAACGCCACGGCGGCGACGCTCCTGGCATTGGTGGTCACGGTGGCCCGTCGGCGCGGGTTGCGGCCGGAGGCACTGGCAGGCACGATCCAGAACGACATTCTGAAAGAATA
>JACQFV010000151.1 GCA_016199865.1 Candidatus Zixiibacteriota bacterium
GAGATCGACCGCGAAGCGCAGGCCATTCTCAAGCACTTCAACTTGCGGCGGAGGGACGGAACCCGAGAGTATGCCCTTCGCCGGTGGCAATCCCTCCAATTCCCGCGCCGGCATGTCGCTGCGCTCGATGATGGCGGCCGGGTGCAGAAGATCGTTGAAGATCGACACGATGGAATGTTTGACGGCGTCGATGCCGGCGGTCAGCGACTGGATCACCAAATAATCGCCATAGCGATCCACGATCAGACCCGGAAGCCCGTCGGCTTCGGCATAGATCAGACGGCAGCAGGTCGTATCGGGATCGTCGCGAAGCGTCTGTCGCCGTCCGATGGCCGCTGCCAGTGCTTGGCGCCACCAAGCGTCGTCGATAACGGCCTGCTCGTTCCAATCCAGCACGCGCACGGCGATCTGCGATTGTGAATTGTGATATCCGTATGCGAGAAAGCCGCCGGCGCTATCAACGACGCGCACGATTTGCCCGGGAAATGGCTCGCCGCCGGTCACATGGTCAATGGCACCGGAATAAACCCAAGGGTGTCGATGCCGGAGGGGTTTTTCTTTTCCGGGTTTGAGGATGACCTGATGATCCATGATTGGATGATAAGGTAAGCAGGGCCCTGAAACGAACGGCTTCAACGGCGTGGTATCGCGGGCAAGGGGCTTTAAGTCCACGTCCGCGTGGGGGCCAGGCGTCATCGCCTGGCCGTTACTGCGCCGGGCGAGGACGCCCGGCGTCCACAGATCCGTAAGTAATAATGTCAGGAGACCTGGGACTCAATTCAGAATTGCAGCAGCACATTCTCCGCCGAAAAACCGGGCCCCAGGGCCGTGAGGATTCCCCATTCGCCCGCACGGGCCGCTTGGGCGGCGAGCAGACGTTCGAGGACGAACAGCACAGTCGGCGACGACATATTGCCATAGTCGCGCAACACGGAACGGGCATGGGATAGGGCGCAATTCGGCAGTGGCAACGCTTCTTCATACGCCTCCAGCACCTTGGCGCCGCCGGGGTGCACGATGTAATGCGACAGATCGCTAAAGGTCAGCCGGTGGCTGTCCAGGAACGATTCCATGTTGCTTCGCACTTTTTCCCGCACGATCTGCGGAATGGCGCGGGAGAAGACGACCTGCATGCCGACACTGTCGAAGTTCCAACCCATGACATCGAGAGATCCGGGCCACGTGGTCGATTCGGTCGCGGCAATTCGCGGACCGGCCGTGCCGTTCGATGCCATCACGTCATCGCCGACGATCAGAACGCCCGCGGCCCCGTCCCCGAAGAGCGCCGTCGCGACGAAATTGGATTTGGAGAAATCGGCGAAGTGGAAGGTCAGTGAACAAAGCTCGACGGCGATCAACATCACCTTCGCGTCGGGATCAGAAGCGGCGAGGCGACAGGCCAGGGCCAGTCCACTGGCGCCGCCGGCGCACCCCAACCCCCAGACCGGAGTACGGCGGATATGGGAGGACAACTGAAGCGTTTCGACCAACCGCGCATCGATCGAAGGCGTGGCCAATCCCGTCGTCGAGACAAAGATCAAGTGATCAATTTCGGCGGGTGAAATCCCGGCGCGCGTGGCGCACTCAAGCACGACTTGGGCTCCCAACTGCGTGCACCATTCGATGTACAGGGTGTTTTTCTCATTGAATGTCTTCGGCTCCGTGAACCATAAAGGCGGGACACAGAGACAACGGGTTTCGATTCCCGCATGGGAGAAAACGTCCAATAATCGGTCGACGTCGCCGCGATGGGGATGGAAATGTGTCGCCACCAACTGTCGCGCGGTCTCCTGGGAGACCCGATGCGGCGGGACAGCCGTGGCGACAGCGGCGATGTGTGGCATGCGGCCTTCGGACGTCCTGCCGGCGGGGGTGACAAGAGGATCAAATTCTCCTGATCTTCTCTACCCTGCGGGGACGGTCGGAGAACAAAATACCCGTTCTGCGTGTTTCCACGGATGTTATCTTGGATGAGGAATCTGAGGAGGTTTCGATGCGGACGATTCGACTCTTGGTGCTGACGGCGATCTTGGCAATCGGGCTGATTTTGCCCCCTTCATCCGGTTGGACGTTTCCTTCGGGGAAGAAACCCCCGCAGGAAGAGACTCAAAAGAAGGGCAAAGAGGCCACCATCGAATTCAACAAAGGTGTCGACCTGCAGAAACTGGCAGATTCTCTGTCCCGCACCAAGGATTCCGCCAAGGCGGGGAGCCAATACAAGAAGGCGGCCGCGGAGTACGAGAAAGCCATCAAACTGAACGGCGCCTTTGCCGAAGTGCTGTCCAACTTGGGGTATTGCCGCCGTCATCTGGGGGATTTCAAAAAATCCCTAGAGGCCTATGATCGCGCCCTATCACTCAAGCCGGATTTTGCGCAAGCCCTGGAATATCGCGGCATGGCGTATGTGCTCATGGGGAGGTTGGACGATGCCAAGGCAGACTACGAACAGCTCAAGAGTATCGATGCCCAGATGGCGACCGAGTTGGGCGCGCAAATCGATGCTGCCGAAAAAGGCACGAAACCGCCGAATTCGAATTGGTAATGGTTTGTGTATCAGGGACATGATTTGACCCATCGTTGTCGACGACGATCCGGCTATTTCACGTAACACATTGAATTACAATATCATATAATGCTACAATTGAATTCCGTGACGTAACATATGCCAGTGAGACTGGTGGTTTTGAGAGTGCACCTCCGGTCATTATCATGTATGAGTATAGTAACTTATTCACAGATAATGTATTACGATGCTCCAGAGACGGCTCTTCGTGAACTACCGCAGAGATATCCCACCGGTATTGAATTGTGATTCACGCCGTTTTTTCGTAAATTGACGACATTGGCAGAAATCTCGCCATGTCTCTGATTTGTTGTCAACCGTAGCCCAAGTGAGGTGTTGTCATGAACACGATGGAGCCAGGCGCCATCGACGGGCGTATCCCGCGCATCGGTGATATTGCCCCCGATTTCACCAATCTCACCACCCAGGGTGAAATCACCTTTTCTCAGTGGCAAAAGGACAATTGGGTCGTCCTGTTTTCCCATCCGGCCGACTTCACGCCGATCTGTTCGACGGAATTGACCGAATTCCAGCGGCGCATCGCCGATTTCGACAAGCGCAAGGTGAAGTTGATTGGGATCTCGATCGATTCGATCCACTCCCACCTGGCCTGGCGGGAGAACCTCGCCAAAATACTCGGGGTCAATCTGTCGTATCCCTTGATCGCCGATTCGAGCATGAAGGTGGCGCAGGCCTACGGCATGATCCACCCGGGCGCCTCGGAGACCGTCACGGTGCGGGCGTTGTTTGTCATCGACCCCGCCCGCAAGGTGCGGGCGATCATCTATTACCCCCTGAACGTCGGCCGCAACGTCGACGAGGTTGTTCGCTTGATCGATGCCCTGCAGACCGCCGACAGCAAAGGGGTGGCGCTCCCGGTCAACTGGAAGCCCGGTGACAAGGTGGTCGTCCCCGCCCCCAAGTCCGAAAAAGACGTCGAAGAGCGTCTAGCCGGCCCGTACGAACGTCTCGATTTCTATCTCTGTAAGAAAGAACTCACGTAGTCGGCCGAATTACGGGTGTAGCGCCAGCCGGCACAATTCGACCTCCCGCGCCTGATGATAACGTGGGTTGAAGAAAATCAAGAGCCGCTCGGCCACGCTGGGTCCAATGTATTCGAGCGGCTCGACTGTGCCCAGGCGCTCGCGCAGCATCACCAGATGCGCCTCGATCCCGCCTTTGGCATAAATCAGCACATAATTCGGCACAGGGGCCGCTTGTGAGGCGAACTTCTGGCGCAGCGAATCCAAGTCCTCCGCTTTCAGCGCCTCATAGATGACCGGGCGCGGACGGGAGGGATCGGCGCCGTCAAGATAGTACTCCGGCATTCCCATGCCGCCGCCGCTCTCGGTAAGATCCAGGACCACACTTGAGGCATCACCGCGTTCGTACAGTTTGATCAACGGCTCCACTTTCGCTTTTTGGCTGTAGTTGAAGAGCGCTAGAATTAGAAGCGGAGTGTTGACGATCCAAAACCAGATCCAGCCGCGTCGCAGCCAATGATGCCAGACCGGCCCTTTGAATTCGCGCCAGTATTCCAGCCCGACGGTCCCCATCAGCGCCAGAAGCGGGAAGATCGGCAACAGGAAGCGCTCCTGTTTGCTGGGGATGATGGAATGCGCGATCAGAAAGGCGAAGGCCGCCCAGGGAAGCACGCCCAGGCGCCGAACCCAGCGGATCATTGCCGCCATGAATATCAGCGAAAAGGGAGGAATGAAGATCCCGACGATCAGAAGCAGATACCGATGCCACGGCCCGACGATCGTGTCGTATAGATGAGCCACATTTTGAGCCAGGTACGCTCGCAGTGATCCGAGAAAAACATCATGCCACGCCCAGTCCCAACATCCCTGCAGAACAACTGGAATCAGAACGCCGCCCGCGACAAACCCGATGGCCCGCCACCGGTGGCGAAATAACAGATACAGCCCGATTCCAGCGACCCCGCTGGCCACCTGCCAGCGGATGACGAATGCCAGTCCCAGCGCCAATCCAGCCCCGATCCAACGAACAACGGTACCACGATCCCAATCCGCCTCCGATTCAGCGCGGGTAATCTCATAGATGCCCCACAAGAGAAATGGCATCGACACGACTTCAATGAGATTGCGCACGGCCACGTACGGCATCACCGCATGCATGGCGACAATCAGTCCCGATGTCCAGGCGGCGCGACGATTGGATAAGAGCAGCGCCAGCTTGTAAGTCAGTCCGATTGTCCACAGTGAGAAGACCGCATGGCAGAGGCGGTCGATCAACATCACCAAGTCGGGATTGTATACTCCCATGGCATGGAGCAAAGCCATGAGCACCCAGTTGACACCGGGATAAAGCAGCGAACGGTAGAACTGAGTATCACCCGGTAGGTAGTCATGGTGTCCGCGCAGCCACTGCGCCGCCAGTTCGATCACCTGAAAGTGATCGTCGGTGGCCATATAGCCGCGCGCGAAGAACGCGGCGATGACGCGCAACAGTAGGCCGACGGCCAGCAAGACGGCCAGAGGATGCTTGTCGATCAGGCGCCGGAGGAGATCACGCACCAGGGGAAAATAAGATCGACGTGGGCGGGCGCCAATGGCATTGGCGCGGGTTCAAGAGAAATAATCTTCCATTCAATCTGGTGGCCCAACAGGCGGAGGAAAGCGGGCGATGAACGAAGCGATACTGTGCGCGTAACGCGCCCTTCCGGGCAAGCCGGCCAGAATGGGCTCTTGTGTGACGGGGGCGCCACCCGAGGGCGGGTGGCGCGCACACAAAATGACAACGATTTCGAAACCAGCGCGCTTCGGCCGACGCGTCCGTATAGCTGGCAACGTCAAAATGGCCGCGACGGACCATGTCGTTGTAGTCGACGTCTCGAATGTAGGTGCCACATGCCCGGCACTTCCGGATGGGCGTCGGAACGGTCCCGCCGCGAACGTACAGCGGCAGCACGCCGATCAACTCCAATCTGTGTGAACCGCAGGCGCCACACAATGACGCCCTCAGGGTTGCCGGAGATTCCGAATCAACGGTGTTCACTCGGCCCGTCCAAGTCCACCGCGAAATCTTCCCAGCCGGACGTGATTTTCAGCGTGTCGCGCAGATGCTCGCCGTCAAACTGGCCGTAGGCCTTGGACGAACCCCACAGGGAGAGAGTCCGATGCCCGCGATCCAGCCGATAGCGCCCCCCACCCTTGATGCTCCAGCCCGGAGTGCCGAACAGGACCACGTCACCGGCGGGGGTGGAGACACTCGACAGATCGGCCCGGCGGCGACTGAAACGCTGGACGATATGGGCATGGTATTCGGTCAGTTCGATCGGCGACAGAACCAGAAATTCTTCCTGAGGTCCGACAATGTGGACGAATTTCCCCTGATGCTCGGAGGGCGCCGAGTCCGTGGCCTCGGCGTCATTCGCGGGAGTGTAGACTTCGACGATCATGCCGTCGGGTTCCCTTCAGGTTCCGCAAAGATCTGGGTTGACGGAGACCGGGGGGCTTGGAGATGGAAGCGTGATGATCCGAGCATTGTCATTTGGGCATTCGGGACGATCCATTCGTGACAAGAATGCGGATGATTTCTGACAAATCGGCCCAGCCGGTCGGCCCGGCTGACTGAGAACACAACATCCGCCGCCGGGCCCGGCCGCGCAACCGCAAACGGCACCGACTTCGCCATTGGCCCGGCCAGCCTGACATCCGTAATTTCGCTTGAAAATCGGCGTGAACTGTGGCAATATGAGGGTCTGCAGGGGGCTGGGTATTGGGGGCAACAATGAGGTGGATGATGGCCAGAGCGTTTTCCCGGCGGACAGGATTGGCGATGTTCTTGGTGGCGCTCGGTCTGGGGTGCAACAGCGACAACGGCACCAAATCGGACGACACGACCCCGCCGGCGGCGATCGGCAACCTGTCGGCGGGCGGCGTATCGTTCAATTCCGTGACGCTCCTGTTGACGGCGCCGGGGGATGACGACACGGTCGGCACCGCCTCCAGTTACGACATCCGCTATTCCAGCTCCGAAATTACCGAGACGTCATGGGGTGGGGCGACCAGAGCCGCCTCACCACCTGTGCCCCAAAAGGCGGGCACGTCGGATTATTTCACGGTCGTCGGGCTGGATCCCCTGACGACGTACCACTTCGCCATCAAGACCAGCGATGAGGCCAACAATCAGTCGGCGATCTCCAATGACGCCACGGTGGAGACGGCCCCGCCGCCCGATCACATCCCCCCGAGCCCGATCATTGATCTGGGCGCCGTGGACGTCACGTCTCTTTCGATCACATTGGTCTGGACGGCCACGGGCGACGACGGAGACTCCGGGTCGGCCTCACATTATGACATCCGCTACTCCTCCTCCCTGATCACCGAATCGAATTTCGGCGATGCGGCGGAGATCGACGGGGAACCCACCCCGAAACCGGCCGGGCAGAAAGACAGCATGGTGGTTCGTCTGCAGCCCAACACCACCTATTACTTCATGATACGCGCTGCCGACGAGGCCTTCAACTGGTCACCCTTGTCAAACCTGATGTCGGCTCACACGGACTTGGCGGAGGCCATTCCGCCGGCCGCGGTCACCGACCTGACCGTGGACAGCGTCTCCTACAACAAAGTGTATCTGCATTGGACGGCAACCGGAGACGACGGGTTGGTCGGCAACGCCACGCTGTACGATTTGCGCCGTTCGTTCGGATTCCTCACGGCCGATAATTTCTCGCAAGGTACGCGCGTGAACGGTGTGCCGGCGCCGCACGCCCCGGGCACGATGGAGAACTTCACCGTCACCAAGCTCGCGTCGGACTCAAACTTCTACTTTGCCATCAAAGTGGGCGACGAGGTTCCGAACTTCTCCGAAATCTCCAACGTCGTCCTGACCCATACGCTCGTGGCGCCCGACGTCACGGCGCCCTCGCCGATCGTCGATCTGCGGGCAACCGATTCGACCCGCACCACGGTCACCCTGGAGTGGCTCGCCTCCGGCGACGACAACGTCACCGGCACGGCGTCCGAGTACGACCTGCGCTATGCCCAGTTCGAGATCACCTCCGCCAATTGGACCTTGGCAACGCGCGTGAGCGGCGTGCCGCATCCGAGGGTCGCCGCTACGTCGGAGCTGTATGTCGTGCGCAACTTGAAAGCGAACACGCTTTACTGGTTTGCCATCAAAGTCTCGGATGAAATCCCGAACACCTCGCCATTGTCCAATGTCGTAACTAAACACACGGGTCAGTGACGGCCGCCAACGGCAGTTCGGAAATCAAATCACCCCGGATGCCAATCCCTCCGGGGTGATTTCTTTTTGTCCTGACTGAACGGAAGATCGTGACTGACGACGGCCGCTGTCGAGTCGTCGACGATGGGCTGTTCTACGCCGTCGTCGGGATCTGCGAGCCGCACACGTGCACTGAGGGCGACTGGGCGAAGATTTCCGGTGGCACCGAGGGGCCATGATGCGCGCAGTGGGCGTTAAACGCACCGATGAGATCGAACGCCACCCGGCGAGCATCGCGTCCTTCGATCATGTGGCGGTGCATCGTGTAAACCAACAGGCCGTCCTTGAAGAGAAACACGGACGGCGACGAGGGCGGCTGATCGGGCATCAAGGAACGGGCGCGGGCGGTCGCCTGGGGATCCTGGCCCGCAAACACGGTGTAGAGCGCATCGGGAATGATCTTGTTTTGCAATGCCAGCGCCACTCCGGGGCGGGCGTTGCCGGCGGCGCAACCGCAGACGGAGTTGACGACCAAGAGGGCCGTGCCCTGCGGCGGCTGAAATGCCGCCTCCACGTCATCAACCGTTTTCAATTCTTTGACGCCAACGAAGGTGAGTTCATCCCGCATCGCCTGGAGAATGCGTTGGATATCGGTGGGCGTGTACATCGGCAGCGTACTCATCTGGCCATGTCCTCACGTATGATGTCGTCGGGCTTCATACACCCTGACCAAGGGGCGTGTTGAAAAACTGAAAACCCGTAGAGGTGGCGTCACACGTCCTCGTGTGACGCTTTGATTCCCAAGGGGCTGCCACACGAGGACGTGTGGCAGCACTTCCTCACGTTGGGTATCCAGAGGGTTTTTCAACACGCCTCAAGGTCAGGGCCACATCGTTCGATTCCATGTCTTGATGATTTGTTCCAATCGGATCAGGATGTCGCGGACTTGGATCACGGCGGCGTCCGGATTGTCGATGGCCAGTTCGTTGGCGATCGGCCCTTGGATTCCATTTTGAATGTCACGGATCAACGTCGATAACTCTCCGACGGACAGTGTGTTTGTTTCATGTCCCGACTCGGCGGCCTCCACTGTATTCAGCAACGCCTGTCCCTCGGCGAGCGGAATCTCGCAGTTGGCGCGCGCCTCGTGCAAGAGCCCGTGAATGTCGCGCAGCATTGTGCCAACGCCGGAGTCCATGGGATTCTGACGTGTCGATGCCGTCATCATTGCCTTTCGCCCCAACGTCACCACAGCCCCAGTTTGTCTTTGATTTCATCGCTCGCCATCTTACGCGGGTCCCACGGTGGGTCCCAGACGACACGCACTTCGGCCGTGTCGATACCCGGCAGGCCGGAAGCGACGGCGCGCACTTCGTTGACCAGCTGCGGTCCATAGGGGCAGCCGGGGCTGGTCAGGGACATGCGCACTTCAACGTTCTTGCCGTCCTCGTCCAAATCGACACCGTAGATCAAGCCCAGATCGACGATCCCCAATCGCAATTCGGGATCCTGCACCGATTTGAGCGCCTCCATGACCATGTCCGCAGTGATCAGCGTCAGACCACCTCGCCATCATTCTCGGTCACGGTGATCGACGTCTCCGCCGTGCCGCTGTCGGCTTGCCTGAGAACATCCACGAGTGTCATCCAGGCCAAGAGCGCGCACTTGATCCGCACGGGAAACTGCCGGACTCCTTCCAGCGAATCCAGGTCACCCACGTCGACACCGGCCGGCGCCGGGTGGCCGTGCATCATCTGCCGGAAGATCTCCGCCAGGCGTTGAGCATCGCCTCGGGTCATGCCGGGAAGCATTTCGGCCAGCATGGAAGCGGACGCAATCGAGATCGCGCAGCCATTGCCCTTTACGGCGACATCCGCAATCTTGTCACCGGATAATTTCAAAGAGAGCGTCAGCCGGTCACCGCAGAGCGGGTTGTGCCCGTCACGGGATAGGTCGACGCGATCGAGCGTCTTGCGGCCCCGCGGCGAACGGTAGTGGTCGAGCACCGTGTCGCGATAGAGAGCATCGAGTTCGACGTCTTCTCTGTTGTAGTCTGCCGTCATGGGCATTGTGATATCGTTATTATCCGCGGCAAACAAGGGGTTTAAGCCCCTTGTTGCCCCAATCATTCACTGGTTTCTCTCAAAGAATTTCCCCGCCGCTATCAACCCCTCGATCAAGGCATCGACCTCGTCGCGGGTGTTGTACACGTAGAAACTGGCGCGGGCCGTGGCGCTCTGACCGAGTCGCTCCATCAGGGGCTGCGCACAGTGGTGCCCCGCGCGGATGGCGATCCCGCGGCGGTCGAGAATCGTGGCCAGATCATGGGGGTGAATGCGGCGGTGATTGAACGCGATCACACCGGCGCGCGCCGTGGCATCGGCGGGACCGTAGACGTCGACGGAGTCGAGCGCGTTCATCCGCGCCAACGCATAGTCCGTCAATTCCATCTCATGACGACGGACCTTGTCCATCCCCAAAGCCGACAGATAATCAATCGCGGCGCCGAAACCGATCACACCGGCGATGTTTGGGGTTCCCGCCTCGAACTTCCAAGGTAGATCATTCCAAGTTGCGCCCTGGAGCGTCACGGTGCGGATCATATCGCCGCCGCCGAGGAAGGGATCCATCCCTTCCAGCAATTCGCGCCGGCCATAGAGCACGCCGACGCCGGTCGGGCCGAGCATCTTGTGGGCGGAAAAAGCGACGAAGTCGGCATCCAACGCGACGACGTCGAACGGAGCATGCGGCACACCCTGTGCGGCATCGAGCAAGACGAGGGCGCCGGCCGCGTGGGCACGGGCGGCAATGGACGCGATCGGATTGATCGTACCCAGAACATTTGACGTGTGGGCGACGGCGACGATGCGGGTCTTGGGTGTAAAGAATTCCTTCCAACGTTCGAGCGCCAGCGTGCCGTCGTCGTGAATCGGCAGATGGCGCACCACGGCGCCGGTCTTCGGCGCGACCAAATACCAGGGGACCAGGTTGCTGTGGTGCTCCATCTCCGTGAGGAGAATTTCATCATTCGTCTGCAGATGGGCCAGGCCCCAGGAATAGGCGACCAGATTGATCGCTTCCGTCGTGTTGCGCGTGAAGATGATCTGATCGGTCTTTTCGGCGCCGATGAACGCGGCGACTTTGCCGCGCGCCTTTTCATACAGATCGGTCGCCTGCGCCGAGAGGGCGTAGACGCCGCGATGCACGTTGGCGTTGGTCTGGCGATAGTATTCGGCGATCGTGTCGATCACGATCTGCGGCTTTTGCGTCGTGGCGGCGCTGTCCAGATAGACCAGCGGGCTGCCGTGAATCATCCTTTTCAGAATCGGGAAATCGGCGCGCGCACGTTCGACCGGAAGGGCCGATGGCATGACGTCACGCTCGGGCCGTGCTATGGCGGTCACGGGATTCATGATACACCTGCCGGCAGATTGATCTGGACGTCGCCGTTGACGATCCGCGTCGGATACGACCGGATCGGATAGGCGGCCGGCATACGCAGAACCGCGCCGGTGCGCACGTCGAAGCGCGCGCCGTGGCGCGGACATTCAATCGCAAATCCGTCGATGGCGCCCTCGCCCAAAGGACCGTCATCGTGCGTGCAGGTGTCGTCGATGACGTAGATCGTGCCGTTCACGTTGCACAAGGCCAGCCGCTGTCCCCGCACCTCGACGACGCGAGCGGCGCCGACGGGCACGTCAGCGGCCTTGGCCACGGTGACAAATTGGTCGGCCACGTCAGTTGCCCTCCAAGCGCCGGATGATCACGCCACGCAGCCGCTCCTGGGCAATCGCGGGCAGATGATCGAGAATCGGACCGACAAAACCAGCCACGATCAAGCGCACGGCTTCGCCGCGATCCAAGCCGCGAGATTGCAGATAAAAAACCTCCTGCGGATCGATCTTGCCGATGGTGGCGCCGTGCGTGCAGCGAACTTCGTTGTTGAGAATTTCCAGTTCGGGAATCGTTTCGGCTTTGGCCCCGGGCGAGAGGATGAGGTTGCGGTTCTCCTGATAGGCCTCGCAATAATCGGCCTTGTCGTCGATCCGAATCAGCCCGGTGTAGATCGAATC
>JACQFV010000153.1 GCA_016199865.1 Candidatus Zixiibacteriota bacterium
GCCCGACCGCCCGCGCGCCGCCATCGCCGATCTTGATGGCGATTCCCCAGCCGCGGTCGGGAACACCGATGCATTGGACCGCCTCTCCCCCCGCTTTGACTATGAACTGACGGCCGGAGGCCTCGGCGATGGCGAGATCCAACCGGCCAGTTCCGGAAACCATCTCCGGATTTTGAGTCATGGCGTTGAGAATCTGGATCGCCGCCTGTCGTGTGTCCGAGTCCATCCTTCCGGCGTGCTCGCGCGCTCCCGCCAGACGGGCATACGCGTATGCCAAGGCACGAAGCGGCATGGCATAATTTGGCGCCGAACAACCGTCGGTTCCGACCTGCAGATCGGCGGAATCCACACCTGCCATCATGGCGACCATCTCGCGGATCGTTCGCTGCACGACAGAATCGACTTGCAAGTATTCGGACAACGGGCAATTCAGGATGCGTGCCAGGGCGAGCATGCCGCTGTGTTTTCCCGAGCAGTTGTTGTGCAGTTGGGTAAACTCGGACTTCGCGGGAACCGGCCCCTCATCGGGACGATACAAGAGCGGCACATGCACGCCGCATTGCAGGTCGCTGACCTGGGCGCCAATCGCAGCCAGAATTTCCTGCGCCGTGCGCACATGCCGTTCTTCGCCGGAGTGGGAAGCGCATACCAGCGCCAGGTGACGGGAATCCAGACCGAATCGCTGTGGAAAACCGGACGGAGTTCCCGCGCGTGACTTCGACGGCGGGGACGAGGCCCACTTGTGAGCGCCTTTCGTCAGAAGTGGCCGCTATCGTCTTCATAACCGCGCCAGAGTGCTTGTAGGGGCGTATATCTATACGCCCCTACAAATGCATCGAACACAATTAACCTACGTTCTCCTGCTTCTCCACCGCGCCGATGATCCCGTCGAGAATCTCCAGCGCGACGTCGCACTGCTTCCGATTGACGATGAGCGGCGGCACGAGACGGATGCCGTTGGGGCCGCAGGTCAAGAGCATCAGCCCCTTCTCAAAGGCCTTCTGCATGACGGCATTCGCGACCTTCGGCGCCGGTTTCTTGGTATGACGGTCGAGCACGAATTCGATGCCGATCATGAGGCCCAGACCGCGCACGTCCCCCATCGATGGGTGCCGCTTCTGCAGTTTCTTCAGTTCGGTCATCAGGTACTTGCCCTGTTTGGCGGCATTCGCAATCGCCGAAGGTGGTCGAATGGGCGCCCGGTGGCCAGTCCATGATCGACTCGGGAGCGATACACGCCCCCAGGGGCACGCCCGAGGCCAGCGCCTTGGCAATGGGGATGATGTCGGGCGCCACGCCGAAATGCTCGATGGCGAACATCTTCCCCGTCTTGCCCATCCCCGCCTGCACTTCATCGACGATCAGGAAGATGCCATACTTCTTCGCCAGCGCTGACAGCGCCTTGAAGTAATCCGACGGTGGCACAATATACCCGCCTTCTCCCTGAATTGGCTCGACCACGATGGCGGCGACCTCCTCGGCCGGGGCCACGCGTGAGAAGATCTGCTCCTCGATGAAGTTCACGCAGGCCAGACTGCAGGACGGATACTTCAAGTTGTAGGGACAGCGGTAGCAGTATGCATACGGCACATGCGTCACTTCCGGCAGAAGCGGCGCGAACCCGGCACGCTGCGTCGACTTTGAGCAGGTCAACGATAGCGATCCCATCGTCCGCCCGTGGAACGCCCCCATGAAGGCGATCATGCGCGTGCGGCGCTTCTTGTAACGTGCCAGTTTCAGGGCGCACTCGACCGACTCGGTGCCGGAGTTCGTGAAGAAGACTCGTTTGGGGTCTTTCCCCGGCGCCAGTTTCCCCAGACGCGCCGCCAATGCCCCGACCAACTCGTGGTAGAAGTCGGCCGACGAAAAATGCACCGCCTTGCGCGCCTGCGTGATGATCGCCTCGACCACTTTGGGATGGGCGTTCCCTGTCGAGCAAACGCCGATTCCCGAATGAAAATCGAGGAACTGATTGCCGTCGACGTCCCAAATCCAGGCGCCATCGGCATGGTCGAGCACGACCGGATGGGCGCGCGTGTACGACGGCGACACGTGCACTTCATCGAACGCGATCAATTTCTTGCTCTTGGGCCCCGGCAGGGCCGTCTTGATGATCGGTTGTTCTTTCATCGCACACCTCCCCTTCGGGGGTCCCGCATGGGGACGTCCCCGAATCTGAAAATCACTCCGCTTTTTCCTGCGTTTCCGAATGCGGATCAGGGAAGGTCGGGCTTAGGTGGCGCCGAACAGATAGATGCGATGCAGAAGCCCACGCCGCTTGCGCGGATTGAGGGCGTGAGTGACCAACGAAAGATGGTGTGCCGCGCTGTTCATGGTCGTCGCTGCCGGAGAAGCCCCCGGCGCACAGAGTCTACGAAGATTGTGTCAGCGGCGACAGCGGTTTCGAACGTGAATTTGCCAGCGGGCCGCGCGAACCGGTTACCCATTAGCCTCTCCAACAAAATGAATTCTGTCAGTCAGTCGGATTTCGCTGTTGGAGGCCGGTCGTCCTCGCCGGCCTTCAGTGCGCCGGGCGAGGACGCCCGGAGTCCACCGTTTTTCGAGTCTTTACGTTAGAGGGTCTTACTGATCGTGGACCCAACTGGGGAACAAGGGCTCCAGCTGGAACCGTGTCGCCAGGTATTGGTTCCGCCACTCGGGATTGATGCGATCCAGTAGAAGTCCTTCGCCAGCCCCGAAGGGATAGAATAGCTCACGCCGTCGTTGTTTCAGGTTGGCGCCGGCGAGTTCGGACATGACACCGCTGCGGATTCGCTCGGCAACAGCCGCGAACGCAGTGAAATCGGGCAGACTACGGAACGCATCGCTCGGCCGATAACGACCGCCTGCCATCGACGCGCACCGATACTCGACATACCGTGCGATCCCCTCCTGCCAAGTCTGGAACGAAAAGTAGGAGCGGTCAGCAGGGCCGAGCATGCGACGAAAGCTCTCGCGCCGTTTCCAATATTGCCTGGCACCGGCATGCAATGAGTCGGGACCACCCGTGTTCAATAGCCGTAGAAGCTCGGCGCAGAGCCCGTTGAATTCCGCCGCCACTGTCTGCGAATCATACGGAAACGGGTAATTGAGCATCCACATCCCCGTCTTGTCGCCCCCGGACAAGTTGAGCGAATCCACCGAGGCATAATAGCCGGGACGGCTGTCCTGTAACTGGTGGAAGTGCTCGTGCATTAGCGTCACGACCCATTTCGTCGAGGTTTTGGACACGGTGTTTTCCGCCCGCCCGATGACAATTGTCGGTGTGGGACCGAGCGCCGGAAAAGTCGCTTCCAGCTGCAGCGGAAACACGCGCTTGCGCCAGAAGACGTCACAATGAAGCGTGGAATCCCGGCCCGAGGACTTGAACTCCGATGACGGTGCCGGATGATTGGTGAGAAACTCCGTCGAATCCGTTACGAGGAGAATGGCACGGGGCGCCGTACTCCACCCGGGCCAGCAACTGTCCTCGAGCGATGACGCCAATCGATGGAATTCGGACAGTCTGATTTGATCAACCAACGCGAGTCTGGGGGGATTGGCGGTAATCTCCGCAGCCGAAACCGTCGGAGCGAAGGCGCCAAGCAGAAAGGCAATTAAGTGCGGGCAGAAGCGAGCCATCCGACACATAATTGGCCTCAAGTGATGCATGTATCCTCCTGGGAACAGATGCCACATGAAGAACGGGTACGGATCGGACCGAGGAGAAGTTGCGTCAGCCTCGGCTTTGTGCGCCACAATGGGCTCGGCCCTTGTGTACCCTGGGGACAGACAATGGCCTTCTCCCAACGACTATTATTTCCAAGACGGGCGAAGGTGACATCGCTATCTTGACGGCTGGGTGTCTTCGCGACGCCCTTCGCCGCTATGACCAACAAGATATCCCTCCATCAACTCATCAACCACTCGTGGCATGTGCCGCTCAAACGGGCGGCCGAGTTGCAGGCCCTCTTGGCGCCCCACGTCCGTTTGACGCACTTGGGCCAACCGCCCCGAGTCGTCGCCGGGGTCGATTCAGCGCAGGATGGCGATCACATCTTTGTCGCCGTGGTTGTGATGGATATTCCGGAGTGGAAAGTCATCGAAATCCAATGCGCCGACGGGACGGCGCGTTTCCCGGTTCCCCTGAGCTGATGGCCCCTCCGCCTCCCGTGAAGAAGGGCAATCCCGGTTCGGAACTCATGGTTCAAGTGGAGACGTCCGACGGCGTGTGGCAGGGGCTGGAAAATCTGCCTCTTCGCGGCAGTGCCGAGGACGCCCTCTGGCTGATCGATCCGGGGAATGGCCGGACCATCGGTCAGGAGTTCAGGATTCGCTTACGGTGGACCATGGGGTTCCATGCCGATCAGATCGCCTACTACCGCGCCTCAAAGGACTCGCTGTCAATCGCTGCCCATGGACCAACCGCCGCCAGCCATACTTCGCAGGGCGACGTAGTGGCTGTGGTAGCCGCCGCTGACGGGCAGGCGGTGGTCCTGGCACCCGGCGAAACCCTTGATCTGGCTTTCCCCGCCAGCGTAAGCCCCGCCCTGCCAGCCGGATGGGTCAGGAGTTTCGTTCTGAAGTCGACGGGTCGATATGACGCGATTGATGCGGCGGTTACGGCTGGGGCCCTATTGTCGCAGAACTACCCAAACCCCTTCAACGCGGGAACGAACATCAGTTTCACGCTGAAACTGCCCGAGACGGTCAACTTGGCCATCTATAACGTATTGGGC
>JACQFV010000150.1 GCA_016199865.1 Candidatus Zixiibacteriota bacterium
GCCGCTCTTGGCGGCGACGTCATGCTGCATCGCCACCAGCCGTGAAGCCAAGAAGCTGGGGGTGAGGACCGGACCCGGTGTGGCGGAGGCAAAGCGCATCTGCCCCGGAATTCAGATTGTCGTCTCCGAGCCGGAAAAATACGTCAACTACCACTTTGCCATCGTCGAGACGGTCGAATCGTTCATCCCGGTGGCGGCCACTCATTCGATCGACGAGATGTCCTGCCGTTTGACCGGGCCGCAACGTGAGGTGGCCGAAGCGACGCGTCTCGCGCACGCGATTAAGGCGGCGCTGCGGGAGAAAGTCGGCGCGGTGCTCACCTGCTCGATCGGCCTCGCGCCGACACGGCTCCTGGCCAAGACCGCCTGCGACATGCAGAAGCCCGATGGACTGACGGTGATCCGTGGGTGCGACCTCCCCGAGGCGCTCTACACGCTCGTGCCGGAGGATATCCCCGGCATCGGCTCGCGCATGAAACGGCGTCTGGAGGCGCGCGGCATCACCACCATGCCCCAGCTCTGGGCGCTCACGGAGGATGAGATGAAACGGATCTGGGGCGGCGTGACGGGGCGGCGTATGTGGCACTGGCTGCACGGGCACGACATTCCCGATGTGCCGACGCACGAGAGTTCTTTGGGGCACTCGCACGTGTTGTCGCCCGACCTGCGCACGCAAGCGGGCGCGTATGCGGTCCTACAAAAACTCCTGCATCGGGCGGCCGGGCGGTTGCGGCGGCAAAGGATGTGGGCCACCGGCATGATGGTCTTGGTCAAGTCTTTCAACGATCAAAATTGGGAGGCCAAGACGACATTCATCGAATGCCAGGACACGTTGACACTATTGCAAACACTGCGCGGGCTCTGGGCGCAACATCCGGCCACGACGAATCGGCCGCTCATGGTCGGCGTGACGTTGCTCGGCCTGGTCCCCGATGAGTTGCACAACCTATCGCTATTTGATGAGCCCAAACGTCGCGCCTTGTCGCACGCCATCGACCGGCTGAACGCCCGTTTTGGCCGCGAGACGGTTTACTTCGGCGGCATCCACGCGATCAAGGCCGCGGCGCCGACGCGGATTCCGTTTCAGACGATCCCGGATTTTGGGGGATGAGGGGCGAAGGGACGGAAATCGCGTGCGACCCGCATCCCCCTCACCCTACCCTCCCCGGAGGGGAGAGGGGAACAAGTGCAAGGCAGAACAGAAAATGATCCCCTCTCCCTCTTAGGGAGCCAGGGTGAGGGTTCTTGATCTTGACGCTCCACATAGGGGAGAGGGGGAACAAGTGCAAGACACAATAGAAAATGATCCCCTCTCCCTCTTAGGGAGGGCCAGGGTGAGGGTTCTTGATCTTGACGCCCCACATAGGGGAGAGGGGGAACAAGTGCAAGGCAGAACAGAAAATGATCCCCTCTCCCTCTTAGGGAGAGGGCCAGGGTGAGGGTTCTTGATTTTGACGCTGATTCTATTAGAGTCTGTGAAGGGCAGACCCCAAGGCCAGGGGGCCAAACCGCGGTTACTTGCGCGCCGGTTCGCGATTCTTGTCCCGCAAAAAGAGCATGCCCGACCACACGGCGTCGATGGCGCTGATCTTGGAGTCGACGTATCCGGATTTCAGGCCGAAGTCCCTGACAATCGACTGGGTCAGGTCGGTGTCGACCTTGGATGCCTGCTTGGGCCAGATGATCCACAGGCCGCCATCCTCGGCGAGATTCCGCACCGCGTCGGAAAACCGTGCCTCCAGATCGGCTTGCGATTTCGTGAACAGGAGCATGAGATCGACTCGGCCCCAAGCGCGACGCCGCAAACGGACGTTCTCGGGAAGAGTTCCAAAGGTGCGATCCATACCGGGAGGCGCACCGAGCAGCGCCACGACGGCGCCGGCTTTGATCCCCAGCCTTTTCGGAAGGGGTGTGGAAGAATTCAACATCTGAGGTACCAGCGGGGCCTGCGGCGGATGGGCGATCACCTCAGCCAGCGCGCCGCGAATCTGTGGCCATTCCGTGAAGGCGGCATCGGGCAAGGACGCGCGCGCGCGCGCCACCTTGTCCTTTTCGCCGCCGACAAAGACGATGGGGACCAGGCGGGTCGCCTTGAACTGGCGCAGGGCGGTCGCCACTTCCCGTCCATGCGACGGCAGACGGTTCAGGTCGATCACGAAGGCATCCGGGGGTTTATCGCGCAAGGCGCGCATGGCTTCTCCCCCCGGCCCGGAGAAAATATCCACCTTGTGGCCCCCCTTCCGGAGAAAGTCGGCGCGTTTCTTGCCCTCGGCGGCGTTCCAGTGGATGAGACGGATGCGTGGCATACTCGCGGATCTTTCGACCCCGACAATAACAACAGGGCAAGTAAGATAACTCATTCCCCAGCGAATGTCACCTAAAATCGCTGCCTGACCCCACCCCGGCAACAAAAAAACCCCCGCGCTTGCGATGGCGCGGGGGCGATGGATCGATCTTGAGCTCGTGGACTTGACCCATTCGGGACTACTTCGTGACCGTGACGGTACGGCAATTGACGGTGACAATCCCGGTGAAGAAGCTGATCACCACGTCGATCGGCGACATCTGGGTCTTGATCGTGTAGTTGCTGGCGCTGCCGGCCATGACCTTGGAGTCGACGTTGTTGATCGGCACCAGTCCCCACAGCACGTACCACTGGCGCTGCTCCATCTTGGCGCCGCTGCCGCCCGTCCCGATTGTGTGGATGTGGGTCGCGCAACCGGCCAGCATCACGACGACCAGGAAGAGTCCCACGAGCCGAATTCCGTGTTTCATGCCTTAACCTCCCTTTGCAACAGGTTTGATGGTTCCGATCGATGATTCGAATGACTTGACCAATTCCGGGTAGATGATCCGCGGCGCCACATACAGCAATTCGACGGCGTCGCCCGCGGGCGGGAAACCAATCAACTGAAATCTGACCGCGAGGGTGTCCATGACCAGGTAATTCTTGACGTACACCGTGTTGACACGGTAGTCCCCCACCTGCACGTGATCTTGCCCATACGCGGCAATCAGGGACTGACGGTACTTGTTGACGAATGCCGACGTATCGCCGTCCAGACGCAATCCCCGGATGGTGGATAGCATGATGCCGGAAGAACGTCTCGGGTCGATGTAAGCCCGCGCCAGCGTGACCCCCTCACGGCCGCCAACGGCAGCGCTGAGGCGTGACTGGATCAGACCCAGCATCGAATCCGGGACGGAGATGAAGCCCAGAGGCGGACGCAGGCAGATTCCGGCAGCTTTGGCCGTGTCCACCGGGCTTAAGAGCGAATCGACAACCTCGAAAGCCAGCCGTTCGGCGGTCGCCTGCTCGCCCTGGCAGGCGTAGAGCCCCATCAAGAGCAAAGTGGGCAAAATGAGCAGAGTTATGGTCTTACAGGGTCGTTTGCGCATCCGTGCCGATCCCCGTGTGAGGGTAACCCCCTGTCGGAAAAGACACAAGAAGATTTCTCAAGCCCGTTGACCGGCCAGTTCGCGGCAACTTCCGGGCGGCCGCGTTCGTATCCACTTGTGGGTTGTGCCTTGTTTCACAAGGCGGTCATAGAGGAGCGGGTATGTCCGCAGCACAGATTCTGGTTGTGAAGACGGCGGCGATTGTCATCGGCGCAAGCTTGGTGTGCCTGCTCGCCGCCCCGGCATTATTCGTTGGCGCCGCGACTGGAATCGGCGTCGGCCTGGGGGGCCTGGTGATCGGAATCGTCGTCCCGCTGGTCACGCTGGGCGTGAAATTTCTGGTGCCGATGCTGCTAATCGCGGGGGTGGTGGTGCTGTTGAAGATACGGTGACGGCTTGTTCCTCGAACACGGCGCCACACGCGAACATGGGATGGATCTCTTGGACCCTGACGAACGTCAGGGCCACGATCGCGCCCTATCATTTGGTCTTGAGTGAATCCGGGAGGTATTTTTCGTGGGTCTCTCTGAGGTACCGTAGTGCGCTGTCCTTGTCGGCGATGTAGTTCAGTTTCTGTTCGAAGAACTTCAGGCGTGGGCGGTATCCCATTCTTAGTTGAAATCGCCTTTAGGCGATGGACAGTTGAACGGCTCCAACTCGTGTGGTTTCTTGGACTTGAGTAGAGTTCAAGGAACCCCGGAAAGGAGGAGCC
>JACQFV010000149.1 GCA_016199865.1 Candidatus Zixiibacteriota bacterium
ACGCAAGCGGATCGACATCACCGCTTCAGCGGACACGAACAGACCCGCAAAACGGCCGGCGAGCTCTCGCCATCAGATGACAACAACAGAAAATGAAGGCGACACGACGCTCACGAGTGGTTTTTCAGCAACCTGCTAGAAGTAATTAGTTAGAGGGTCTTATGGCTTGCGATGATCAAAGTTCCAGGTCTTCGACGCCAAACAGGGCTTGAAACGGCCACCCCCGTTCGGCGAACAAATTGTCAGCCCCCGCGGCACGATTGAGCACGGTAAAGACGCCAGAAATGGAGCCCCCAGCCGCGATGATCGCGTCGGCGGCCGCCCCCGCCGATGACCCGGTGGTCGTCACATCCTCGACGATGGCGACCCTCATCCCCGCTTGAAATGGGCCCTCGATTCTCTGGCCTGTCCCATGGTCTTTGGCTTCGCGACGGACGATCAAAGCGGGGCAGTCGCAGCCATCTTCGGCTGCGGCGATCGCGACGGCAGCAACGATTGGATCCGCTCCCAATGTCATGCCACCGACAGCGTCCGATCGGGATGGTTTGATACGTTCCCACAGGAGCGCTCCGATCAAGCGCAGGTACTCGCCCCGCAGGCAGATTTCTTTAACATTGACGTAGTAGTCGGACACCGCCCCGGACGCCAGCACAAAGCGCCCCCGTTTGACGGCCAAACGATTGAGGCCGACACGCAGTCGTTCCCGCGCCTCGGCCCCAGTCAGGGTCATATCCGGAAGAGATCGCTGAAGGACTTACTACTTGACCGTCATCTTGCCCGGCTCGAAACGCGGCTCCACCAGTGTACTGGCGGTGTCCACGTAGGTCAGATAGTTGCCGGGCGGCACGAATGTCTCGTCGATCACGCCGTCGGTCGCATCCGGGGCGAGGGTGAAATGTACGGTGGCCAAAAGCCCCTCTTTGGCCGGGATGTTTACCTCGGTCATGGGGATGGCGGTCATCAGGAGAAAGTGGTCCTTGTTCTCGATGCGCGTCGGACGGTTGGCCAGATAGGATAGGATCGAACCGGCAAAGGAAATCGAGTCCACGGTCATCCCGGCAGGGTAGGACAGCGGCACGACAATCGCTTTGGCCTCCTCCACGCCATAGTAATTGATCTTGAACGATCCTTTCGACCCCTTGGCTGCCGTGACGGCATCGACCCAGACGCGCGAGTCCGATTGCTTCATGGCTGGTCGCGGCGGGCGGTTGGGCATCGTCTTCGGCTGGGCCTGCGGTTGTGTCTCGGGCTGCGTCTGGGGTGTCTTGGTCGCCGTCTCGGGCGGCTTCTGCTCCACCTTCTGTTGGCAACCCAGTACCGTGGCAACCATGAGCGCGATGGCTAATCTCATTCCAGTCCTCCCTAAACGGGTTTTCCCCACCCTTCAGACCGGCATGGAAGTCGATATTCGCCGGAAAGTCAATGGCCAAAGCGGGGTTGCCGGCTGATTCTTTGAAGCCTACAAAGACCCCAAGCCACCTTGGGAGAACGGCTTTGTGACGGAATGTGTCAGCCATGGTAGAAAGCTGGGCCAAGTAGTAAGGGATTGGAAATGTGGTCTCGCCGAAGCCGCGGGCGGTGTCGGATCGATGTCGCCCCTGTCAATTTGCGAACGGGCGCCGGAATGGCCTCAAGAATGGATTATCCGCGGCAGCGCAGCGCAGATCATTCCATCTCTTGGAAGGCCCGAATGAAATCGTACTCCGACTCAGCGTCCAACAGCCGCTGGCGGAAGTAGTCGAATCGCAGGACCTCCGCGAGTGATTTGAACACCTTCAGGTATACCGTCTCCTCGTACGACGGCGCCGCCATGGCGAAGAACAGCCGCACCGGTTCCCCATCCGGGGCGTCAAAATCGTACCCCTCCTGGGAGCGCGCCACGGCGATGGTCAATTCTTTGGCTTGGTAGGTGCGCACGTGCGGCACGGCAATACCGTGGCCGGTGGCCGTCGAGGCCTTCCGTTCCCGGTTGATGAAGTCTGTGAGAAGCTTGGTCCGGTTCCCGATCCGCCCCGATCGCTCCAGCAGAGACACCAACTCATCGAGAACGGTCTCTTTGTCCGACCGCTTCTGCTTGTCGGTGCGCGGCCGTCCTTCGGGGTCGGGGTCGATCTGCGTCTCCATCGACAACTTGATCAAGCCGGGATCCAGGAGTCGGGAAATGTTCATGCATCGCCACTCGGAATGGGCCCGCGGTGCAACGGTCCCAGCGAGCCGTCAAAAGGTAATGAGTTTTCGCGCCGGAGACGCCATTTTCCCCCTCGGGAGTCGCGTGGAGCGGCGACCGGGTACCCAATTGGGGACAGACTGGAACATCCGGGCGGAGGACTGCATATGAGTACGCTCATCATCGTTTTTTTGGGCAATCCCGGTCGGCGATACGAGGATACCCGTCACAACCTCGGATGGTGGGTGGGGGACTTGATGGCACAAGAGGCGAAAGTGGCCTTCCACGCCGGCCGCGGACGTTTTCTCTTGGCCGAGGTACGAGTCGGTGGGGAGCCGGCCTTGCTGGTCAAGCCGACGACCTGCATGAACGGTTCCGGCGAGGCGCTGGCTGACTTGTCGACTTCGCACGAGATCGACCCCGGTTCACTCTTGGTCGTTGCCGACGATTTTGCTCTGGCCTTGGGGCAGATTCGCATCCGGGAACGGGGGTCATCGGGGGGGCACAATGGGCTGGAATCCATCATTGAACAGCTGGGTTCTGACGAATTTGCCCGGATTCGTTGCGGCGTTGGTCCCGTGCCGGAGGGGGTCGATGCCGCCCATTTCGTGCTTGACCGCATGGGTCCGGAAGAGTTAATTGTCGCGCGTGAGATGGCGGCGAAGGCCGCCCGGGCCGTGGCGATGATCCTGGCCCGGGGCGTGCGCACCGCCGCGAACGAGTATAATCGAAAGCCCCCTGCGCTCGAGGAACCCTCTCGGGGTTCAACGGGCGCCGAACGACCGAAGGAGGGTGCGTGACGCTGTACGAGACCACGTTCATTGTCGATCCCCAGTTGCAGGAAGAGGGCTGGGAAAAGTCGATCGCCAAGTACTCCGAAATCATCACGCGCAATGGCGCCATTCAGCGCAGCGAGCGCTGGGGGTTGCGTCGCCTGGCCTACCCGATCAAGAAGCGCGCGCAGGGGTACTACGTGCATCTGGTGCATGAATCGGCGCCGTCCGTGCCGCGGGAGCTGGAGCGCCAGTTTCTGCTCGATGAGAACTGCCTGCGCTACCTGACCGTCCTGGCGGACAATCCGCAGTATCTGGACGAAATGGAAAAGCGCAAGGCGACGCGGGAGGAAGGGGCGCCGTTCGCGCCCGAGGGATATCGCGACACCAGGGAACGTTCACATGACTCAGGCGGCGACGGGGACTCAGGCGGTGCCGGACGATCGTATCCGGCGCGGGATTAGAGTTTACACAGTGGAGCGAGGGAATAAGGCATGAGGGAAGATCGCCGGGAGAATAAAGGGCGCGGCCGGGATCGGGACCGTGATCGTGACAGCGAGGGGCAGGAGGGGTTTGGGCGCGGCGGCGGACGTTACCGCCGCGGGCGGCGCTTCACCGAGCTAAAGCTCTTCGAGATCGATTACCGCAACGAGCGGTTGTTACGGAAGTTCATCACGGAGCGCGGCAAGATTCTGCCGCGGCGGACAACCGGCATCTCGGCCCTGTTCCAGAGGCGGCTGACTCGCGCCATCAAACGGGCGCGGCATCTGGCGCTTTTGCCTTTTGTGGCCGAAACCTACAAGTAAAACGTACAATGGGCTGAGTCGGGCTGGCTTGAGCCCTGAAAAGGTCGGACGATGAAGATCATTTTGCGCGATGACGTTGAAAAACTGGGCCGTTGCGGCCAGGTTGTGTCGGTCAAGGATGGCTTTGCCCGCAACTACCTGATTCCCCACAAACTGGCCATTCCGGCCACTGTCGGCAACTTGCGTTCGATCAACGTGGTCAGCCGGCAGCGCGATCTGCGGGACCGCAAGCTGTTGCGCGAGTCGGAACGGATCAAGTTGCGTCTGGAAAAAATCTCCATCACCGCTGAAGTTCAAGTCGGTGAAGAGGACAAGGTCTTCGGGTCGGTGACATCCTCCCACATCGCCGAACTCCTGGCGGAACAGGGGTTTGAAATCGACCGGCGGGACATCCTGCTCGACGAGCCGTTGAAGGCGCTCGGCGTCTACACCATCGACGTCAAACTCGGCCGCGACGTCATCGGCAAACTCAAAGTCTGGGTGGTGAAGAAGGCGGATCTTTGATGCCGGAGCCGGGCGCCTCTCCACTGGTGAAGGCGAAGATCAACGGCCTGGCGTTGGACGTGTCGTCCAACTCTCCGGTCGTCGTGCTGGCGCCCGAGGATGAGGATTTGATCCTGCCGATTTGGATCGGGCATTTTGAGGCCTGGGCCATCGCCATGGAACTGTCGGGGGTCACCTCCAAGCGGCCGCTCACCCACGATCTGCTCAACGGCACGATCCGCGACCTGGGGGCAACGGTCGACCAAATCCAGGTAACCGACCTCAAGGAGCAGACTTTTTATGCCAAGATCGTATTGGCCCGCAATGGGGACAGAATTGAGATCGACGCGCGCCCGTCGGACTCCATCGCCCTGGCGTTGAAGGCAAAAGCCCCGATTTTTGTACGGCACGATCTGTTTCAAAAGCGCCCACCGGGCTCGGAGCAGGCCGACAAGTACGATCCGGAGGCGCTGAAGGAACGTCTGCGCAATCTGAATCCCGAGGATTTCGGCAAGTACTCGCTGTGAACGGTTCGCGCCGCGGGACATGCTCCCATCGGCCGCGGGCGAAGCGGCCTGACTCGCGGGTTTGGCTTCTCATCAGCGCAACATCGGCCGCCCTCTTCTTCGCGTGGGATGCGCCGGCACGGGGCGTGACCCCATCCGAGCGCGTGCTGGAGACTCAGGACAGCCACGTCCGCGAGCAGTTCCGTTCGGCCATCGACGCCTACTCCGCCGGCCAGTATGACTCTGCCGAAGGCGCCTTCCGACTCGTGGCGGAGGGCGAAAACCTGAGCGACCACGATGTCCAGGTCGTGCAGGTCATGCTGGGTAAGTGCCTCTATGCCGAGGGGGAGTATGATCTCTGCCTGCGCCATTTCGACCGACTTCTGCGTCATTTTCCGCAATCGGAATATGAGAGCGGCATCGAAGTTCTGATGGGCCATTGCCGTTACCGGCTGGGCGATCAATTTGGAGCGGCGCGCTGTTATGCCTGGGCTCTGGCGGCGGGATCCGACCGCGATCGCCAGATCGCACTGGACAATCTTGAGCCGCTCATCCGCGCCGGGATGCTTGAGTCCGAGGTCGAATTGCTGGCGGATGATTTGGGTTCCGATCCCTTGTCGCTCGGCGCGCGGCTCTTGATCGCCAACCGACTTGAGGAAGCCCACGCCCGGCAATCGGCGCTCGCGCAATACGAGTTCATTGCCCGCCAGGGCGGTCGGAGCGATCAGGGTCAGGCGGCGAAGGAGAAGATCAAGGCGCTTGCGGCGACAGGCGACGGCGAACTTGTCATCGGCATTCTGGCGCCTCTCACCGGGGATTATGCCGACTTTGGCCTACGCATGCGTGCGGCAGCGAAACTGGCCGCGGAAGATAGTCGGGGAAAAGTCCGCGTCGTCATGTTGGACACGGGGAATGATCCCACCCGCGCCGCGTGGGCGGCCGACTCGGCCGTCGATGCCGGGTGCGGTGCCGTTATCGGGCCGCTCTTGCCCGATTGTGCCGCGGCCACGATTGGCGTGCTGCGCTTGCACCGAATCGTACAGGTCCTGCCGTTGCTGCGGCGCCAATCGTCGGACCTGACCGGTCTGTCGCCCTGGCTGGTGCCGATGACCGTGCCGGCGGGATTCCAGATTCGGCAATTGTTTACGACGGCAACGTCGCGGCACAACGTCCACCGTCTGGCCGCGCTGGTGACCGACACGCCCGAAGGACATGCCGCGGCTGCGGCGATGAAGACGGAATCCGAAGCGCTTGGAGTCGCCCTCTGCGCGACCCAGTTTTTCATCTCTGGCGAGACTGATTTCGGCCCGACTCTGAGACGGTTGAAACGGAGCGTGCCGGCGGAATTATCCGAGAACCGCTCGCAAGGTCAGGATCTGGAGGCACAGAATGACGACGTGGCGGCTGTTGATGCCCTCGTTGTCTGGGGCGCGGACCCGGAAGATCTGTTGCCGATTGTTCCGCAAGCCCGCGCCGCCGGGTTTCAATGCCGGTTGTGGGGGGATGCGGCCTGGGGTGAGACGGAAACACTCGAATCGATCCGTACCACGCTCGACTCGGCGATTTTCGTCTCTGACGAGTTGATCGAATCCGACCATCCCGGATGGACCGAATTTTCAAGGCGATATCAAGAACTCTCAGCCGGAGAGCCCGATTGGCTGGTTGGCCGCGTCTACGACGCCGTGAATTGGTTGGCATCATTGGCGGGCGAAGATCGCACGATGCCTCTAACGGGACGCATGCTGTTCCCAGTTGAATTCACGGGTTTATCCGGCACATTTCGCTTCGGCACAGACCACCAGCGGACAGATGCTCAGGTTTGCGAATATTTCGGCGGACGCATTGTGCCGTTCGAAGATTCGGCCGATTCAAGCGCACTGACCAATGACAGATAAAGGGAGATTGCCTCAACCATGACCCCGGATAATCCGGACGGCAAGTTTGCCCTGCGCCTCGTCGTGGACGGACGCGAGCGGCTGGTTTCCTACGAGGAGCTGGCGCTATCCAACAATCTGGCGCAGGAAGCCCTCGTGCGGCTTCTGGTGAAGAAGAAACTTATCAAGCCGGAGGAGCTGTTGGAGGAAATCAACAAGGTCAAATCCGAACGATACCGTGTCGACCCCAACGCGCCGTCGAGGTGATTCTCCCGGCCAGATGCCATGACCAACCCGATGGTCGTTCCAAGCGAAGCCAAGATCGCGGATTCCGCGGGTCCCGGACTTGGGAATGAACTTCTGCGCTGGCGCTCACACCCAGTCAAGGCGGGCGGGCGGCGGTTGGTCTGGGTGATCGCGGTTACAGGCGGCATGACCCTCATGCTCACCATTCTCTATGGTGCGTTTTACGGCTTTCTGGCCATCTTGATTCTGGGCGGATCACTCGGCACATACTTTCTGCCCACGGATTATGTGCTATATGAGGGCGGGGTGGAATCGCGGTTCATCGGTGTGGGACGGACATTTGCCTGGGGGCGATTCCGCAGTTTCTATCGCGACCGCCATGGAGTCCTCCTGTCGCCATTCCTGCTGCCTTCCCGGCTGGAGAATTTTCGCGGCATCTTCTTGCGCTTCGACGGGCGTGGCGATCAGGTCATGGCCCTGGTGGAACGCCACATCCTGCCCCCGACCGGGGACGACGCCCCTGACGTAACGTCAAAGCTCCAGGCGGAGTAAACGTGGGCTTCAAAAGGTGGTTTGATTCACGCGAATCGGTTGAGGCGGCGCCGCCATTGACTGAAGAGGAAGCGGCGCTTCTGGCCAAGCTCGCGGCCAAGGTGATCCAATGGAAGATGACGGTGCCGGCGATCCTGTTTCTGGAATCAGTCAAGCCGCTGAATTACCTCGGCGCCCAGGCGATGGTCTTTTTTGAGCCGTTCGCGACGACGATTTTTAACGGCAGAGAATATGACACTTTCCGGGTCATGATCGAACGGCGGGAGAATGTCGAACGGCTCCTCCAGAAAATTGAGGAATTAGACTCATTGGCCCTGCAGTCCGAGAAAGAGGCGCGTCGACAAAGGCGGGCCGGGCGCGGGGGGCGGTCCTGGTGGCGGCCCTTCTCCGGCGGCTCCGGGTGAGAACGATTCTCTTGGCCCGGAAGGCGCCTTTTCTTGGGTGCACGTTGATTTTGACCGGCTGCCGTTTATATTGCGCGCTCCCCCGGCGGTCCGCGGGACCGGGTTGCACGTTCATGGGCGTCTCACAGAGGGAATTGACAGGATGATCATCGCCAAAGAGATGTTTCTCACCAAGGGGGTCGGGCGGCACAAAGAACGGCTGTCGAGTTTCGAATTGTCCCTCCGGGACGCCGGCATCGCCCATTACAATCTGGTCACGGTCTCCTCCATCTTCCCGCCGCACTGCAAACTCACCTCCCGGACCAACGGGGAGAAAAAGCTCTCGCCCGGGCAGGTCTTGTTCGTTGTCATGAGCCGCAACGACACCAACGAACCGTCGCGCCTGATCTCGGCGACGGTCGGGCTGGCGGTGCCGCATGACCGTTCCCAGATCGGCTACCTGACCGAGCATCATGACTATGGCATGACCGAGAAGCGCGCCGGCGACTACTCCGAGGACATGGCGGCGACGATGCTGGCGACCTCCATGGGCCTCGAGATCGATCTGGACAAGAGTTGGGACGAAAACAAAGAAGAGTGGAAGATCCGCGGGAAGATCTACACGACCCGGAACATCACCCAATCGGCCACCGGCGACAAGAAGGGGCTGTGGACCACGGTCGTGGCGGCGGCGGTGCTGGTCACGGAATGACACTCCGGGGTTGTCAACGCCCTCAATCAGAAAAGTGAATGTCAGCCCTTGGGCTGCCCTTACGTGATGAGTCCGGGGCGTCAGCCCAAGGGCTGACCGCCACACAAGATCCGTGGGAAGATCTACACCACGCGCAACGTCACCCAATCGGCCACCGGCGACAAAAAGGGGTTGTGGACCACGGTCGTGGCGGCGGCGGTGCTGGTCGCGGAATGACGGATTACTCCCAAGGTGAAAGGCAGACAGGAATGTCTGCCCCACCAGTTTCCGAGTTTGTATTTCACAGTTGGTGGCGCAGGCATTCCTGCCTGCGGCTCTTCCCCCGTCACGACGTCCAATGCCCCGGTTGACCGGGGCGTTTTTTTTGCGGTAATTCGACCCAGATGGCGGAGACTGCACCGACCCGCGGCACCAATTTCCTCGGTTTGACCCCGGCCGAGTCCGATTACAACGCCGCGCGCGTGGTGATCGTGCCGGTGGCGTACGACGCCACCACCTCCTACAAATCGGGGACGAAGTACGGCCCGGCGGCGATCATCGCCGCCTCACGCGAGGTCGAGACCTACGATCCGGCGACCCGCCAAGACATCGGATCGATCGGCATCGCCACGGTCGAGGAAATCGAAGCCGAAGCCGATGGGCCCAAGGCGATGATCGACACCGTCGAGAGGGCCATCGCTTCGCATCTGTCGAAGGGAAAGTTCTGTGTGATGCTTGGCGGCGAGCACTCGATCACG
>JACQFV010000015.1 GCA_016199865.1 Candidatus Zixiibacteriota bacterium
ATTGGCCGCGCAAAATTTCCTCGGCGAGCGGATCCTCGAGGAATTTCTGGATGGCGCGGCGCAACGGCCGGGCGCCCAGATTGGGATCGTACCCCTTCAACGCGAGAAAATCGCGCGCGCCATCGGAGAGGTGGAACGATATCCCGCGTTCGGCCAGGCGTTTGGCGACGTCCTCGAGCACGATGTCGACGATCTTCTTGATCTCCTCGGTGCCCAAGGGATGGAAGATGATCGTTTCGTCGATGCGGTTGAGCAATTCGGGATTGAAGGCCTTTTTCAGTTCGACCAAAACCTTGCTTTTCATGTGTTCGTACGACGACATGACCTGGTCTTTCTGAAAACCCATGGTCTTGTCGTCCTGAATCTGGCGGGTACCCAGATTCGAGGTCATGATCACGACGCAATTGCGGAAATCGACCTTCCGTCCGAATGAGTCGGTCAATTGGCCGTCGTCGAGCAGTTGCAGGAGAATGTTGAAGACCTCCGGGTGGGCCTTCTCGATTTCGTCCAAGAGGACCACGGAATACTGCTTGCGGCGGACTTTTTCCGTCAGTTGTCCGCCCTCTTCGTAGCCGACGTACCCCGGCGGCGCGCCGATCAGGCGCGAGACGGAGAATTTCTCCATGTACTCCGACATGTCGATGCGGATCAGGGAGTCCATGTCCTCAAAAAGGAACATGGCCAGGGCGCGGGCCAGTTCGGTCTTGCCGACACCGGTGGGCCCTAGGAAGATGAACGATCCGATCGGACGGCGTGGATCGGAGAGGCCGGCACGGGCGCGGCGAATCGATCGGCTCAAAACGGCGATTGCCTCGTTCTGGCCGATGACCCGACGGTTGAGCTCCTCTTCCATCCGCAGGAGTTTCTTGGATTCCTTTTCCTCGAGGCGGAAGACGGGGATGCCGGTCATCTTTGAGACGACCGTGGCGACGTCCTCGGAGGTGAGCGTGTAGAGGAGTTTGTCGCGATCCTCCTGCCAGGATTTCTTGCGGGCGTCGAGCTCCTCGCGGGCGATCTTCAGTTCGTCGCGCAGGCGCGCCGCGGTCTCGAATTCCTGATTCTTGACGGCGTTTTCCTTGGCGGTCTGAACCTCGAGGATGCGGCTCTCCAGATCGGAAAATTCGCTGGGCTTGGTGCAACTCTGCAGGTGCGCGCGCGAGCCGGCCTCGTCGATGACGTCGATCGCCTTGTCGGGCTGGTATTTCCCCGAGATGTAGCGGTCCGAGAGTTTGACCGCCGCGATCAGGGCCTCATCGGAGATGCGGATCTTGTGATGCTCCTCGTAGCGGACGCGCAGCCCCTGCAGGATCCGCAGCGTGTCGGCGTAGTTGGGCGCCTCGATCATCACGGTCTGGAAACGCCGGTCGAGGGCGCCGTCCTTTTCGATGTACTTGCGGTATTCGTTGAGCGTGGTGGCGCCGATGCACTGCAATTCGCCCCGCGCCAGCGAGGGCTTGAAGATGTTCGAGGCATCCAGCGATCCCTCGGCGCCGCCGGCGCCGACGATCGTATGGAGTTCGTCGATGAAGATGATGACGTCGTTGGAATTGACGATCTCGTTCATCACGGCCTTCAACCGCTCTTCAAACTGGCCGCGGTACTTGGTGCCCGCCACGAGCGACGTCATGTCGAGCGTCACCAGCCGTTTGTTTTCCAGAATTTCCGGGACCTGGCCTTCGACGATCCGTTGCGCCAGCCCTTCGGCGATGGCCGTTTTGCCGACGCCCGGCTCACCAATCAGTACCGGGTTGTTTTTCTTGCGTCGCGAGAGAATCTGGCTGACGCGCTCGATTTCGTTGTCGCGGCCGATGATCGGATCGAGTTTCCCCTTGCGGGCCAGTTCGGTCAGATCGCGTCCGAAGTGGTCGAGCGCCGGCGTCTTGGATTTCTTGCGCTTTTTGCCGAAGGACGACGGCTTGCCGCCGCGAATGTTTTTCAGTTCCTCGTAGGCGTCCTTGTAGTCGACGTCGTACATCGATAAAACCTGCGCGGCAACCCCCTCTTCATCTTTGAGGAGCGCCAGCAGGATATGCTCGGTGTCGATTTCCTTGGATTTGAGGGCGCGCGCCTCCTGGCCGGCGACTTCAAGCGTTTTCTTGGCGCGCGCGGTGAGAGGCAACTGCCCCATCGTCATCGTCCCGCCGGAGGGCTGCACGACCTCTTCGACCGAGGTCTTCAGTTCGCCCAAATCGATGCCAATGTTGGCGATGATGTCGATGGCCAGGCCTTCGCCCAGACGGACCAGCCCCAAAAGCAGGTGCTCGGTGCCGATGTAATCGTGGCGTAAACGGGCCGCCTCATCACGGGCGAACTCGATCGCCTTGCGTGCCGGCTCGGAAAACATCTCATTCATCGATCGTCGTCAACTCCTCCCGAACTCCGTCGCCCATACGGACGCCGGTTCCCCCTTGTTGATATCGGCCCCCAGGCCGGTTTTGTTTGCATGGATCGCCTTTTAACCTCATTCCGACGCTGCGGGTCCCCCGGAACGACGCCGTGTCCGCTTCTTGGTCAGACGGCTGCGCACCAAGTCGGCGCGCGCGACGTCCCGTTGCTCCGGCGGCATGTCCTTGTCGAAGAATCGCTGCAGATGCGCGGGCTGGGTCGACAGCATCAGATTGTTAATTTGCGCCATGTCCAGCCCCAGGGGCTCTCCGGCGGCCACTCCAAGGCGCACCGCGGAGAGCAGATTCATGATCTCCTGCGAGGTCAGCACCCGGGCGTTGGTGAGTATGCCATAGGCGCGCCAGATCTTGTCGCGAATCTGATGGGCGGCATCGGTGAACAATGTGCGGCGCGCATTGGCTTCATACGACAGCAACTGTCTGGTCACTTTTTCCAGGGAATCGACCAAATCCTCTTCGGTACGCCCCAGCGACGTTTGATTCGACACCTGAAAGAGATTACCCAAGACATCGGAACCCTCGCCATAAAATCCCCGCACCGCCAGGCCGACCTTGCTGATCTGCTGCAGCACCGTGTCCATTTCCTTGGTCAGCACCAGTCCCGGCAGGTGGATCAACACCGAGACCCGCAGTCCGGTTCCCACGTTCGTCGGGCAGGCGGTCAGATATCCGAGGCGGGAATCGTAGTCGAACGTCAGGGCTCCGGCCAGTTCCTGCTCCACAGAACGCGCCTTTTCCATTGATTGCCGCAGATCCAACCCGGAGCGGACCGCCTGAATGCGGAGGTGGTCTTCCTCGTTGACCATGAGACTGGACCCGAGATCGCCGTCGACGTACAGGGCCCGCGGCGTTTCGTCGCGCATGAATTCCGGGGAGATCAGGTGGCACTCGATTAAGAAGTCGCGGTCCTCACGGTCCAGATTGGTCGACTCAAAGAAGGCGCCGTCGCGGATCAGAGCCGACTTTTCCAGCGCCGTCCGCACCAGCGTGACGACTTCGGCGGCTTCCTCCGGCTCGGCCCGCACCGGGTAGCGGTGTTTGGAGAGATTCCGCGCCAGACGTACCCGGCTGGAGAGGACGACGTCGGCATGTTCTCCCGACCCCGACAACCAACTGACCGGCCGGGTCGCCATGTCATCGAAGGATGATTTTGCCATATCCGTCACCTGCAAGAAATTCGGTCAGTCCCCCGCCGCCGCCGTGCGGCGCTCACCTTCATCCTTGTGCGTTCTGAGCCGATCACGCAACTCTGCGGCCAATTCGAAATCTTCACGCTCGATGGCCTTCCGGAGATCCTCTTTCAGCCGTACTTCTTCCTCAATCGGGGTCTGCTGTGGCCGTCCGGTCGGCTGAGGGGTGCGGCCGCGGTGCCTCGTGGCTCCATGCACCTTGCGGAACAAATCCTCCAGCGGGGCGCGAAAGGCCGTATAGCACTGCCCGCAGCCGAATCGTCCCAACCGGGAAAAATCCATGGAGCGCATCCCGCACTCCGGACAGACCAACCGCGCGATCGGATCGGACGGGGAGGCGCCCCGTTGGACCATCGAGGTCAGGAATTCGGCCAGCGGAAAGGGAACGTCGTCCAGCGGGTTGTGGAATCCCTTACTCTTGGCGCACTCCTTGCAGAGATGCATCTCGCTTTTGCGATTGTTGCGAATCTGCGTGAAGTGTACGCCGGCCTCGCGCTCGCCGCAATTTTCACATTTCACGTCTGCCCCTCCTCCCATCGGGCACAGATACCACCCAACCGGTCAGGCCGTTCAATTAAGGGCCGCCTCCGGAGGCGGGCAAGCCCAATTCCCCGCCGGATGGATGCAAACGGCCGTCGCGCAACGAGTAGGTACGATTCGCCCGCCCCGACAGATCGGGATTGTGCGTGGCGACGACGATCGCATGCTTCTTGTCCCCAATGATATTACCCAAGAGATCGTGCAACTGTTCCGCCGTGCGGCGATCCAGGTTGCCGGAGGGCTCGTCGGCGATCAGGAGTTGCGCGCCGTTGGCCAGAGCCCGCGCCACGGCGGCCCGCTGCTGCTCGCCGCCGGAGAGTTCTCCCGGCATATGCCGTGCCCGGGCGCCCAGCCCAACTGATTCCAGCAGGGAATGCGCCCGTTTGGACGCCTCGGAGTGCGAACGGCCGCCGATGATCATGGGAAGGGCCACATTCTCCTCGGCGGTGAATTCCGGCAGCAGGTGATGAAACTGGAACACAAATCCCACGGAACGGTTGCGGGCGCGGGAACGCTGTTCATCGTTCCAGGCAAAGGGCGAATCGCCCCCCCAATAAACCTCCCCGGCACTGGGTGCATCCAGCCCGCCGAGAATATGCAGGAACGTGCTCTTGCCCACGCCGGAAGCGCCCACGATGGCGATCATTTCTCCCGGATTCACCGTCAGATCGATCCCGCGCAGGATGTCCAGCCGACCATCCGGGGTATCAAAGTGACGGCAGACTCCCAGAGCCCGTGCCACGGGCACCGTGGCCGCAACGCCTCCGGATATAGTGTCGCCCAATTCGGCCATTTCATTCACCGGCGGAATCGCGGAGTGGCATGCTATTCATATCGCAGCACATCAACTGGATAAAGCATCGCCGCCCGGCTGGCGGGGTAAATCGTAGCCAGAAATGAAATCATAATCGCCAGGACCCCGACCGTGGCGACGTCCCCGGCGTCCACAATGACCGGCAGCGTGCTGATAAAATAGATTTCCGGGGGCAACGAGACGAGGTTGAATGTCTTCTGCACCCAGCACATGAGCAGACCCAACGACAGACCGGCGACCGTGCCGACTACGCCGATGGTCGTTCCCTGCCAGAGGAAGATCGCCCGGACACCGCCGGATGGGACTCCGAGCGTCTTGAGCACGGCGATCTCGCGGCGCTTGTCGATCACGACCATGATCAAAGTCGAGACGATGTTGAATGCCGCCACAGCCACGATCAGGGATAAAGCGACGATCGCCCAGCGTTTCTCGATTTCCATCCAACCAAAGAGATTCCGGTGCATACGCATCCAGTCGGTGGCATAAAGATCCGAGGCGAGCGAATCCTCCAGCAACGCCGCCACTTTGTCGGCGCGGTTCCAGTCCGCAATGCGGACCTGAAATCCGGAGACCCGGTCGGGCAGGAGAAACAGATGCTGGGCATCGGCCAGACGGATATAGCATAAGGAGGCATCGTATTCATACATCCCGGTCTCAAAGAGGCCGGTGATGGCGAATTTCATGATGCGAGGCGGCTGCCCCTCGGACAACGCCTCCCCGCGCAGACTGTAGAGAACCACCTCGTCACCGACTTTCACCTGGAGCCGATCGGCCAACGTGCTGCCCAGGAGAATCGGCCGGGACTTGGTGGAATCGTAAGTCAAAGTCCAGTCGCCGTCGGTCACGGTCTCTTTCAGGCGCGTGACCGCTGCCTCCTGATTCGGAATAATCCCGCGGACGATGACGCCGTCATTGGCCTCGGCGGAGGAGATCGCCGCCTTATAGTAGATGAACGGCGCCACCGCCTGCACCTCGGGGAAATGTGCGATCTGACTTTCGACGTCGGTCCAGTGCAGGATGCCATCGGCGAAACGGTGGAATATCGAGATGTGGGCCGTGGTGCCGACGATCCGGGATTTGACCTCGAGCTCAAATCCCTTCATGATCGCCAACGCAAAAACCAGCACCGCGGCGCCGACCACGACGCCGAGAATCGAAATCAGGGTGATGAGTGACAGGAAGCCGTGGCGCTGCTTGGATCGCAGGTAGCGTCGGGCGATGAACGAGGCATAGGACATGCCCGTCAGACGTCGGACTCAGGATCGTGAGAAACGGCTTCGCCGACGGATGTCGGCCGCAATGTGGGGAACAAGATAACTTCGCGAATCGACGGCGCGCCGGTGAGGACCATCACGAGACGGTCCAGACCAAACCCCAGCCCGCCGGTGGGGGGCATGCCGTGTTCAAGCGCCATCAGAAAATCTTCATCGAGACGGTGGGCTTCGGCATCTCCCTGCCGCGCCGCTTCGGCCATCGCCATGAAGCGGGAACGTTGATCGTCGGGATCGTTCAGTTCGGTGAAGGCATTGCCCACTTCCTTGCACGCCATGAACAGTTCGAAACGCTCGACAAGACCCTTCTTCGTACGATGCTTCTTCGCCAGAGGGGAAATTTCCTCGGGGTAATCGATGATGAAGGTCGGCTCGACGAGTTCCGGCTGCACGCGCTGGGAAAAAACCTCATCGACGACCTTGCCATAGGATGCATCGTCCGGGATGTCGACGCCGACGGAACGGGCCGAAGCACGGGCACGCCCGGGGTCCGTATCCGTCAGGTCCAGCCCGGTTCTTGCGGCAATCGCATCCAGGAGGGGGATCTCTTTCCAGGGCACAGACAGGTCGAGGGTGCGGGATTCGTATGGTATCGTCGGCCGGCCATTGACGGTCGCGGCCAGGTCGATCAAGAGGTCGCGGAACAGGTTCATGATGTCGCGGTAGTCGGCATAGGCGACATACAACTCGATCATGGTGAATTCCGGATTGTGATCGCGGTCGATTCCCTCGTTGCGAAAATCCTTGCAGACCTCGTAGACCTTCTCGTATCCACCGACGATCAGCCGTTTCAGGTACAATTCATCGGCGATCCGCAGGTAGAATTCGGCATCGAGGGCGTTGTGGTGCGTGGTGAACGGGCGCGCCGCGGCACCGCCATACAAGGACTGCAAGACGGGCGTTTCGACTTCGAGGAAACCACGGGCATCGAGAAAAGAGCGAACCCCGGTGAGAATCTTCGACCGCGTGATGAACAGCTGCCGCACTTCGGCATTGGTGATCAAGTCGAGGTAGCGCCGACGGTAGCGCAGTTCCTTGTCGACCAGACCATGCCATTTCTCCGGCAATGTGCGCAGCGATTTGGACAAGAGCGTGAATAGAGCGATCTTGATGGTGACTTCGCCGGTGCGCGTCTTGAAAACATCGCCGCTCAAACCGACGAAATCCCCAAGGTCCAGCCAGTCCAGGCGACCGTAAACCTCGGCACCGAGATCATCGGCCTTCGCGTAGGCCTGAATCTGACCGGAGCCATCCTGAATGTGAAAAAACGTGCTCTTGCCATGGGCCCGCCAGGAGAGTATCCGTCCGGCCACGGTGACACGCTTCCCCTCCAATCCGGAAAAGCCATCGACGACTTGTGCCGCATGGTGTGTGCGCTCGTAATGGTGCGGGTACGGGTCGACACCGGCCTGCCGCCACGCGTCAAGCTTCACCCGCCGCGGATCTTGGGCGGTGTCGATGGGATTTACGGCCGAGTCAGAGGAGTTCATGTTGGGGCGAAAATACGGGGGGATTGGGGGTCGCGCAATTACTCAATGGCTTCAGTTGATGGCGAGGGCGGACATACAATCCATCTAGACCCCCTCACCCTACCCTCTCCCGGCGGGAGAGGGAAAGAGGAAACCTCTCCTTTCGGGAGAGGTCGATCCGTCCCGCTTTGGGCGGGACGGATCGGGTGAGGGAATCACGCATGCAGCGCGATGGCCACTCTCAGGTTTGTTGAACGCGAATCGTGTTTTTGCACTGCACATCACGGCGCTTTCGTCAAGCGCGCGATTTCCGTGGGGGTCAGCCGTCGCCATTGGCCTGAATCGAGACCACGCGCCGTCAATCCCGCAAAGGAGATGCGACACAGCCGCCGGACACGATGGCCGACAGCCAGCAGCATGCGCTTGACTTCGCGTTTGCGCCCCTCGCGCAATGTGAGACGAATGACCGCGCCGCCGTGGTGGTGGCCGGTGACTTGGACGGAAGCCCGCGCCGGCGTGGGGTCCCCCAAATCAACCCCGCGGGCCAAGTGCTGCAGCTGTTCGGTCGCCGGGACACCGGCAACCTCTGCTTCGTAGACCCGTTTAATCTCATACCGGGGGTGCATTAGACGGTTGGCGGCGTCGCCGTCGGAGGTCAGAAGAATGACCCCTTCGGTGTCGAGATCGAGACGTCCGACCGGGATCAGATGGCGCCATTCGGCCGGGAGAGTGTTGAAAATGGTCGCCCGTCCGCGGGCATCGCGCCGCGCCGAGAGGGTGCCGGCCTTCTTGTTGAGAAGAATCCAGACCGCTTCCTGATCCGACGGCCGCATGGGCTTGCCATCCAGGGTCACCTTGTCGGCGTACGGATCGACCATGGTCGCAAGCCGTTCGACGACCACGCCGTTGATCGTGACCCGTCCGGCAGCGATCAGATGATCGGCGCGACGGCGCGAACCGACTCCGGCGCGCGCCAGGTAGCGGTTGAGCCGCTCCAAGGCGGCCGGTGTTTCGCGATTCACTGGGGGAAAGAAATCAGATCACGGCCGCGATCGAGCCGGAAAACATGACGTCACGAATGCGGAATCCACGGGGCTTGCCCGCTTCCGGCTCCGCTCCGTGCTTGAGAGTCAGTGACCCCTGCGCCTTCGGAGCCGCATCGGAAACGTTTGGCTCAGTCTGCCGTTCTTCACTCCGCGCTGCCAAGAGTTCCGCCAGTTCCTCTTCGCGGGGCAGATCATCGAGCGAATTCAGGCCGAAATAGCGGAGGAATTGCGGCGTGGTGCCATAGAGTAACGGCCGCCCCGGACCATCGGAACGCCCCTTGAGCGTGACCAGATCGCGCTCCAGCAATGTCCGCAAGACACCATCGCAGGCCACGCCGCGAATGTGCTCGATCTCCGGCGTGGAGCAGGGCTGACGGTAGGCGATGATCGCCAATGTCTCCAGGCCGGCGCGGGTCAAGCGTTGGGTCTTGGTCTTGACCAGAAGCGAATCGATGAGCGGCCCGAATTCGGGCAACAAGTGCATCTGGTAGCCGCCGGCGACCTGGCGGACACGCATCGGATGCCCGCCCGCGTCCAGGCGGCGATTGATCTCGCATACAACCATATCGAGTGACCAGCCGGAATGGCCATTAGTCGATTCGAGGACCGACGGCGGCAGGGGCTCGTGCGCGGCAAAAAGCAGGGCTTCGACCGCGTGGAGCAATTTCTCGTCGGTGCCGGATTGAGGAGTCACCATTTCTTGATCGCTGCTCATCCTTGTCAATCTCTCCAACTCATCCGGTTCCGATCCCACTCGAAATCAAGCCGGATCCCAAGCAGTCCGCCAGACAAAATATACGCTGTCATCCTGAATCCTGTCCCCGCCCATGGCGGGGACAGGGTGAAGGATCTCTATAGGATTCCATACGATTCTGGCGGCCAATAGAGATGCTTCGCCCTCGCCCTGCTTCGCCGGCCGAGGACTCAGCATGACAGAGTACTGTTTAAGGGACATTAGTCACTCCGCGCCCCGCCGCCGAAACTCACTGAACCACGCGCTCAAGGGTCAGCTCCCCAAAGGGCCGCCCCTGCTTGACGGAAATGCGCCGCAGGCGGACCAATTCCAGTACCGCCAGGAAAGTCACGATCACCAGCCATCGCGCCGCCAGACCGGCGAACAGAGCGGCAAATTCGATGCTCTCGGTCTGGTCGAGCAACAAGTCGAGTTCGGCGATGCGTTCTTCCACGGTCTGCTCGGCCACGGTCACACGATGCACCGTGTCCGGCTCGATCCTGACCACAACGTCGTGGAAGGCGCTCAAGAGGTCAAACAATGTCTGGTCCATGACGAATCGCGACTTCGAAGGCAGAGGCCCGAGGGCAAAGTCGGAGCGGGCATAGATGCCGCGCTCGTCCTCTTCGCGAACGTCGAGGATGGCGGCGCCCTCTTTGAATTTGCGGTACTCCAACAGTGCCTGCACCAGTTCCTCGCGCGGGTCCTCTTCCTCATCGCTTTCGGGGTCGCGCGGCAGGAGCATCGCCGACTTGATGCGCAGGAGCGTGGCGGCCATGACGATGTACTCGCCGGCGATTTCCAGATCGCACGATTCCATCAGTCGCAGCATGGACAGGTATTCGGCGGTGATTTTGGCGATGGGAATGTCGGTAATGTCGATCTCGTCTTTGCGGATCAGGAACAACAACAGGTCCAGCGGCCCCTCAAAGACATCGAGTTTGAACGACAGCGTGTCGGCCCCACCATGGCCGTTGCCGTTGTGCGGCTCGGGAGCGTCATCTACCGCGACGGCGGATTTCCTGCGGTGGTTGGGGGCGTCTTGGGTCATCGGTAGTGCTGCTGCCAGATACAAGGGGCTTAAGCCCCTTGTTTACCATCCCCCACCTCGGGGGGGCGGCTCCTTAAGGGAATGTGACGGGGTGTCGGGGGGCTGGCAAGGGGAAAGTTTGGGGCTTACAGGCGCATCTCCCCGTAAGCCGCATTCGACAGTCGGGATCGTTGGGCGGCTCTGTGAGCCGAGAAATAGCGCCTAATCTCAACTCGCACTGCCTATCCGGTATCCAAGAATCGGATCGCCCTCACTGTCACTCTGTCAAGGTCACTCAGTTGGCATTCCCAGATGATCATGGCCCGCCAGCCCCGGTGCCTCAACCTATTTCTGTTAAGAGAGTCTCGGGCTCTGTTCCCTGCGATCTTTGTATTCCAATATCTTCTGTTGGACTTTGGTATTCTGGCTCCCCTCCGGCATGAATGCCCATGCCAGAAGCATCCGTGGATGAAGATGACCTTGCCGCGCGAGGGAAAGACGATGTCCGGCCTGCCCGGAAGATTCTGTCTGTGAAGGCGGAACCGGTACCCGAGTCTGTGCAGGAGAGACCTAAGCAGCAGTTCCGGGGCCGTGTCCTTTCCCCGCACCCGACGCATGATCCAACTGCGAGTACGAGAGGGGACGTTATCGACCACGTGAGGGATGGCCTACCACAATGCGCAGACCGGGGTCGGTTTCAGAGGAGGTGACTATCAAATTGTACTTGTCGACAAGCTGCTCAACGGTTGCGTCGCGCCCTGCTCGCTCAAAGCGGCCGAGCTCGTAGACGTTGCCTGCAATGAACTGCTCCGCCTCAAAGATATCGATGCGGCCGTCCACGCCTTGGATTTCCGCCAGAGCTTCGGCGACGGAGAGCCCTTTCTGAGTAGTGACGATCAGTGGCCTCAGTCCAGTTTCGATGTTTTGGATACACTTTCGGATCAGCGCTTCACCGGGTGCCGAAGAGACGTGAATGGCGATGTCCTGAATGAGAAAATCGGCGGGACGTCCAGATACTGCGTCGGCAACCGATGCTCCAAAGTGTTCGATCTGAACTTCGGGTAGGAGAATTGAGAGCTTCGCGCCCACGAGATGTTGGAGCAGAGTCCCGACGAGCGTTGCCCCAGGATTCTCTCGCTGGCGCTTCTCCGCTTGACCAATGAGGTCGCGCACTACAGCACGCAGGGAACGAGAGGGATCTAGCCGGAGAGTAAGAGGCTTGGACGCAAGAAAGCCCCGAACCCTTGCAATCCACAGTTTTTCGATCGCATCGAGGTTTGCCAGGCCCTTGCCGTGCAAATCGTTCAGGAACCCGACGTATTCCCTCATCATGCGAATACTGCCCCGGCTCGTGCGACCGGCCTCCTCAGCGAGGACACGGGTGATGCCATGATCTTTGAGAATGGATTGGACTGAATCTTTGCCCAGGCCGGCGATTTGGCCCCTGCCCTTCGTGAGCAGTCTGTCAGGATCAAGAGGAAGGCCCAGACGCTTCGCGTGCCGAGTCACGACCAAGGCTACACCTAATGACCCCTTGCCAGTCATGCGCTTCTCCTGCGCAAACGCCTCAAGGAGAATGGTAAGCTTCTTCACCGACATCGGTGTGCGAGAGGGGAAAGTAGGAATCGGGCTAAATGGCGTACGGGAGGAACTGCGACGGCGTCCCCCATCGCGCGGTATCCGTCATTGTAGCTTCCGGGGATCCTGTATGACTCGCGAGCCCCCATCAGCCGAGCCGTTTCTCTCACGGTCAGAAGTCTAGTTGCAAGATGGCCATCATCCTTCCAAAGGACGACAACCTGCCTGCTGCTACCGCCCTGAGGGGTACGGAGACAACCGGCTACCCCGTCAAAGCGTAATTCAAGAACCTGACGTCCTTCTCTAATACGCTTGTACCCCGGAAATGCGACAATGCCCTTGGCTCTAGCATCTTGTAGCGCTTGGCGATGCTTTCTCGGGACGAGTTGAAGGGTCCTCGTGGTGATCTCCCGAGCATGACATGGCGCTTCGAAGTCTATGAGATCGTTGAGATGAATCTTTCTATTCCGTGGCTCAGGCAGGTACCACCAGACCCATTGGGGGAGTTGCGAAGCAACGCTGATAATTGCGCGAGGGTGTACCCACCCCGGACCCTTCGACTCGAGGTCCTCAGTGGCAATGTGGCGGTCGACTCCAACAATGAAAACCCGAGGGCGGGAGTGAGGAAGCCAATGGGCGGCGTCAAGCATCAGAGCACCAACTTTGTAACCGCGGTCCACGAGCGCCAGGTGAAGAGCACGATAATTGCCGCCACCATGCGCGGATATTAGTCCCGTCACGTTTTCCGCCACGACGATTGGGGGGCGGGATGGCATTTCGTCCATTACTCGGAGCCATTCCCATACAAGCCCGCTTCGCTTACTGTGGATGCCCCTCAAGTTTCCAGCTAGCGACAGGTCCTGGCATGGGAAACTCGCCCAAGAAAGGACAGCGGTTGGCAAATCCTTGCCACGAATCCGCTCAATTGGACCAGGTTGGAAGCCATCCGGCGGATGGTTCGCGCAATAGACCGCTGCCTTCTTCTTGCAGATATCATTGGCCCAAACGGGATCGAAATATGGCTTCAGAGCCTCGCTTACCAGGCCGCTTCCTGCAAAGAAGTCTAGTAGATGCGGCTTCTTCGTACTTTGGGCATGCTCCGTCGTAGCCTGACTCGGAGCGGTAAGGCGGCTAATCCCCAAGACTCGCTGGCTCGATCGCATTGCACGCATGGTATGTCAAATGTATGACTGCCGCCTACCTCTCGCAATCACTTCCATTCGGTCAGGCGAAAGGCGCAGAACCCACCGAGAATCGGCATGTCTGCTGGGGCGCGATGTTGTCGAATGGAACGAGGTCGGCTTAACTTGTCGTCCGCGTCACCCGCATTTCCATTTCGCGGAGGAAGATGCGGTCGGGCTGGCGGGCGAGATAGAGGACGGCTTCGGCGACGTCAACGGCCTGGATCATACGCTCGGGCGCGATTTTGCTCGTGCGGCCGGGGCGGAAATCGGGGGCATTGACCGAGCCGGGGCAGATTGCCGTGACCCGGATGTTGTGGGCGCGCAGGTCCAAACCCATGCATTCGGAGAGGCCCATCAGGCCGAATTTCGAGGCGCAGGTTGATAATCGTGCCGCCGCCATCGGCCTTCATGCGCGGCACGACGGCGCGTGAACAGAGGAAGACACCGCGTAGGTTGGTGCTGATCATCTCGTCGAACTGGGCGACGGTCAACTGATCGACCGATCCGAAATACCCCAGCCCGGCATTGTTGACCAGGAGATCGACGCCACACAGCCAGTCGATGGCGGCCTTAAGTTGGCGCTCGACGGCAGCGGCATCGCCGACGTCGCAGACAAAGGGCTTGGCTTTGGCGCCGCGCCTGGAGCAATCGGCCACACGTTCTTCGAGCAGGATGCCGTTGCGCGCCACGAGCGCCAGTTGGGTCTTTTCGTCGGCCAATCGCTCGGCGATGGCGCGGCCGATTCCCTTGGAGGCGCCGGTGACGATGGCCTTCAGGCCGGTGAGGTTGCGCATTGGGTGATTCCCAACATCACCGAGAGTCAGGAGCGCAGGGCTCCTGACTACAGAGATTCCCTCACCCGATCCCGCTTCAGGCGGGATCGACCTCTCCCGGAGGGAGAGGTGTTTGCTTTCCCTCTCCCTCCGGGAGAGGGTAGGGTGAGGGAACGTGAATTCATAGAATCCGTTTCACGATGCCGGTTTCGCCGGGGCGTTCTTGAAACTGGCGATGGCCTCATCGAGGGTATCGTAGGTCTCGAAAACCGTCGTCAACTTGGAGATCACGAGGATCTTCTCGATGTTCTTGGTCAGGTTGGCGAGCTTGAGATTTCCGCCGATGTCGTTGAACTTCTTCCAATGGTGGATGAGGATGGCAATGCCGGAGGAATTCATGTAGTCGGCATGGGCCAGGTCGATCACCACCTTCTTGTCCTGTCGACCCAGAAGCGCGTACAGCCGTTCATCCAACTCCCCCGTGTCGGCGCCGCCCAAGAACTTCCCCCGCGCCTCCACCACTTCCACGCCGTCTCTCTGATATGATTTGACCTTCATCATCCCTCCTTGGGTCCCTCTCCGCGTCGACCTGCCTGATTTGACGGCTGATTATAGCGCTTTTCGGCCCGGAAACCAAGTGTGGGGGGAGGGTAAGGGAATGTGGGTTTCGTCCGATAATCTCCCTGTGAGTCCAAGCGTCTCGCGGGGGTACCGCTAATGTCGTCCATTCTGGTGGTTGATGATAAAGATTCGGTCCGGCGCATGCTGGCCGATGCCCTGATCGCCAAGGGGCATGACGTGGAAGTCGCCCGCAATGGCCACTCCGCGATAGAAAAATCCAAAGAATCCCGATTCGACCTTGTCCTGACCGATCTGAAGCTGCCGGAAATGGACGGCATGCAGGTTCTCGCCGCGGTCAAGGAGAACGATCCGGAGACAACGGTGATCGTCATGACCGCCTTCGGCACGATCGAAACGGCGGTGGAGGCGATGAAAAAGGGCGCCTACGATTTCCTCACCAAGCCCTTTGACACAGAGCACCTCGGTGTCTTAATCGACCGGGCCCTGGAGAATCGGCGGCTGCTCGCAGAAAACTCATTGCTGCGCAAGGAGTTGGCCGACAAAATCGGGTACAGCCGGATCATCGGCACCTCCCCGTCGATGCTGGTAGTTGAGAAACTGATCAAGAAGGTCGCGTCATCGGAGACGACGGTTTTGTTCTTGGGTGAGAGCGGCACCGGCAAGGAACTGTTTGCGGCCGGGGTGCATTATCTCTCCAGCCGTAGTGAGAAGCCATACATCACGATCAATTGCGCGGCGATTCCCCGCGAACTGTTGGAAAACGAACTCTTCGGATCGGAGCAGGGGGCTTTTACTTCGTCGCACAAACTGAAACTGGGCAAATTCGAGATCGCCGACGGCGGCACTGTCTTCCTCGATGAAATCGGCGACCTCGACATGGCGCTGCAGGCCAAGCTGCTCCGCTTCATCCAGGAAAAGACGTTCGAACGTCTCGGCGGCAACAAGCAGATTTCCGTCAATGTCCGGGTGATCGCCGCCACGAACGTCGACCTGAAGGACGCCATCGCCAAGAAACACTTCCGTGAGGATCTGTACTACCGGCTCTCGGTCTTCCCGATCCAGGTGCCGCCTTTGCGCGAGCGGCGCGAAGACGTGCCGAAACTCGCGGATTATTTCGTCACCAAGTACTGCAATGAGATGAACAAGCCGGTCAAGAAGCTGTCGCAGGAGTCAGTGCGGCTCATGGATCGTTACCACTGGCCGGGGAACGTCCGTGAACTCGAAAACACGATCGAGCGGGCCGTGATCCTCTGCGAGGGGCGGTTCGTCAACCCCGAGCATCTGGCGATCCGGGTCCGTTCCGACGACGAAATCCGTCTGCGCGAAGGGGCGGGATTGAAGGAAATCGGCCAGCATGCCCAGACGCATGCCGAGCGCGCCGCGATCCTGCGCGTTCTGGCTGAGACCCGTGGCAACAAGCGCAAGACCGCTGAGATTCTTCAGATCGACTACACAACGTTGTTCGAGAAACTGAAGCGTTACGACATCGAATACGGGCGCAACTAAGAGTCGCCCGCCGTGGCGAAGACCAACAATCGATTGGCCGGCAATGTGTTACCGGCTGCCCCAGACTCCCCTGCGGGCCGATATCCGGCGCGTTTCCGGTTTGAGCGAATTATGCGGGTGTGCTTGGGCAGGTCGCATTTTTGTCTTGACAGATTTCGTAAGGTTTCGGACCTAAGCAAACCAACCGCATGCTTCTTGAGCGTCGGGGGGGCAAGTCAGCCGTAGGGGCGGCAAAGTCGCTTACGTAAGTACTCTTTAAGGTTAGCGCCGGTAGTCGAAAGCCATCGTTCCGGCATCAGCCGGAGAACAACTTGGCCCATGGATCGGGCCAGCACGGACCAGTTGCCGACCGTCGCCTGTGCGGCGGCTTCGGCAGACCCCGGCCATCCGGGGTTGGTGTGGGGGAGACGGGCATGTTGAAGGGGGAGAGTATGGCCCAGGACGAGCGCAAACACCGCGTCCTGACGTGTGTCGACTGCGGTGAGGAGTTCGCATTCACCGTGGCGGCGCAAGAGTATTTCGAGGAGCGCGGCTTTCAGCACTCACCGAAGCGTTGCAAGACCTGCCACAGCAAGTTCAAACGCGACCACAACGGCGCCAATTAGCCGGGCGGGACATCGTTCGTCATGGGTCGGGCGCGTGTCGAACACGAGCCGCCTGATAGAATGCCATTCGGGCAAGGGGTTTCAGCCCCTTGTTGATTGTAATGAAATCCAATGGAATGTAGGGTGGGTGCTTTGCACCCACCTCTTTGGTCTTCGTCTGAAAATGGTGGGTGCCGAGCACCCACCCTACTTTATCGTAAGTGTGTCGTACCCTAATCCGAATGGCCTACCGCAGGAAATGCCGCACGTAATAGCCGACGATTGATTCACCGAAGAAGGCCACAACCAGTGTGGCGATGGCAAGAAATGGTCCGAAGGGCACGAGCCGTTCCTGCCGCAGCCGGGGCGAGACGAGCATGACCGCCAGCGAGATGACCAGTCCGATGGCGGCGGAGAGGACCAGCACGATCATCATCTTCCCCGCGCCCAGAAACGCCCCCAGCATGGCCGCCAGCTTGACGTCGCCGCCCCCCATGCTCTCCTCCTTAAAGAGAAGGCGGCCGAGAAAGGCGATTCCCGCGAAGAGGGCGACTCCCGCGAGCACTCCCAATAGAGACTGCAGGACCGTCAGGTGCGCGGACACGAATGCCGTCGCGACGCCAACCACGACGCCGGGATAGGTCAATTTGTTGGGTATGATCTGGTGTTCCAGATCGATGAAAAAGACGGCCAGGAGCGTGGCCGCCATGTACCAAAACCCCAGCGTGGTGAACGAGACGCCGTAGCGGGCGTAAAACGCCGCGAACAGAAGGGCGCAAATCAGTTCCACGCCGGGATAGATGGCGCCGATTCGTTTGCCGCAGAAGGCGCAGCGGCCGCGCAGGATCAACCATGACAGAACCGGGATGTTGTGATGCCAGCGGATCACATGCTTGCAGGATGGGCAGCGCGATCTTGGCCAGAAGATCGACTCATGCTTCGGCAGACGGTAGATCAGGACATTAACGAAACTACCGATCGCCAGCCCCAGTGCGACCACCAGAGCCCAAAGATAAATCTGCATCGACATCGGAGAGTCCATCGCCGCCTACCGGTAGGTGAACAAGCCGCTTCCACTGTCCATGGGGTGGTTGGGTTTCACCAAGATCCAAACGTGAATCGGAATGACGGGCAGCCCCAGGCGCAGCACCCACTTGGGGCAGCGGGCCACCCAGCGGCGGATTGCACCGCGTTGGCCGTCGGCAAATCGATCCGGTTCCTTGATGATCGCCAACGTGTAGTCGATGACGTCGAAATGCCGCACCAGTTTTTTCAGGTTCCGGTATGAGAGAAGGCGCACGTCATAACGGGCCCTCTTCCCCGCCAGCCACATATAGGCGTCGGCGGCTGATCGCGGCAGCCACGACAGGAAGGGCAGTTTGTAGTGGCCTTCGATGAGCACATGCCGTGTGCCGATGCCGAAATAACAAACACCGCCGGAACGGAGGACACGCAAAATCTCGCCGGATAGCCCCTGTTGGTCGTCGACGTGTTCATACACCTGATTGCATATCACCGCATCCACGGAATCATTCGCCAACGGCATCCGGCAGCCATCGCCGCCGCAAAACTGGAGCCGACGCCGTTCGATACCGGCCGCCTGCGCCAGATGATGGCCGTTCAAGACTCCGACGCGATCATTATCCAGCCCGATCACCCGCCCAAACGCTCCGGCGAAGCGCCGCGTCATGATCCCCGTGGAGCAACCGATGTCGACGACGGTGATCGATGAGGTCCGCTCGCCGAAGTAATCCTGCAGGATGGCCACGACCTTGGCGGCTTTTTCCAGACGCCCGGTCGGGTCGAACAGGATGGGGAAGCGCTCAGAGAACGTCCCGGCCGAATCGTTGAGGTGGGTGATGGTAGTTTCCATGGGGCTGTCGGCTGGCCTTCACACGCTCATTTCGCCGGATGAAGCCCCTCACCCTACCCTCTCCCCCGAGGGGAGAGGGGGAATTGTTTGCCCCCTCTCCCTTGCAGGGAGAGGGCGGGCCCCGTTGCCGGGATCTGCGAGGTGAGGGTCGTGAGTTCCTGCGATCGAACCTATTTCCTGGGCAATCGGCAATAATCTGTAGACGACCGACAGCGCAAACATCGACGGCCACCGATCGGCCACCCGGTTCGCGAGCGCATGCAGCCGCCCTCCCCACCACCGGGGCGGAATGAAGGACTGAGCCCGATACTCATGCACGCGCAGCCCGCAGGCGTCGAATAGACGCACATGCTCAGATGGAGTGAAGCGTTTGATGTGCGTGTCGTCAATGCCGCCGAAATCGACGCGACCGAACAGGATCGAGAGCCGTCGTGCCAGATGGAACTCATTCGGCAGACTGACGATCAGCTCGCCGCCGGGGGCGAGTGCATCCGTCAGATTCTTCAGCACCGAGACCGGCTCGCGCACCTGCTGTAGCACTTCGAGACAGACAATCGTGTCGAATGATCCTGCGATCGGATCGTTTTCCAAGTCAACAACGGCCGTCCGAATCGCAGGGTGCTGACGCCGGGTCCACTCGACGGCCATAGGCGAAATGTCGATGGCGGTGACATCGAAGCCGACCTCGGCAAAATGCGCCGCGACCGAGCCGCGGCCACAGCCGACGTCGAGCAGACGCCCATCGCGCCGCGACAGCATCGTCTGGACCAGTGCCGTACGCAGCCGCGTGCGGTGGTCGGTGGTGGTCAGGCAGCGGGTCTGCCAATAGCGATCAAAGAGACAGCGCTTATCCTGTGGGGCGATGGGAGCGGCATCGGCGACGCGGCATAGGGAAACACCGGGCATCGTGCCGCTGACAGGCGCATCGGAAGTGGCTGGGATGGGCACGATGAGTTGGTTCTCCTATGCTCAGTGTATCGTCCAATTGGCGTACGTTCTGGAATGCCAAGGGCTGACTGGGCCTATGGATCGCGGGCGCGATAAATCGCGCCCCTACGTTGATCACGGCTTTTCGGGAATTGGCTGGGGAGGCAGGATTCGAACCTGCGATCGACCGGTTAACAGCCGGTTGCCTTACCACTAGGCCACTCCCCAGTTGGGTCTGCGATGTTCCGCTCAGACAGCGACCGGCGCGGCCCGTTTCGTTGTGTGTTCGATGGTGAGCCGTTCGGGGAACACGGTACGGCAAAATGTTTCGGCGGCCCGGTCGGGATCAAGGAGATTCAACAGGTCGGCGCGACCGTGTGGGTCGAAGACCGGAGCGCGGGCCATTTCCAGCATGGCCGCGGCCAGGCCAACGGAATCGTTGGTCGGCGCGACCAGTCCCACACGGAAGCGGCGGATGAATGTACCCAAGTCGCCGACGTCGGTTCCGATCACGGGCCGATTCATCGAGACCGCTTCGGAAAATACCAATGGGAGACTGTCGGACTTGGTGGGAATGACGAGGAAATCGGACTCGGCCAGGGCCGTGACAATCTGGCTCTGCCCAACCGGGCCGGCCACTCCAACAATACTGTCCATGCCTTGTTCGCGGCGTAAACGGCGCAGCGCGGAACCATCGGGACCATCACCGACAAAGTGCAATGTTGCCTGTGGCAAGGATTGCCGCACGATGGCAAATGCCGAGATAAGATCGAAGATGCCCTTCGCCCGATGCAGGCGGCCCAGATAGAGATACTTCGGCACCGCCGTCGGGACCGGCACATTCGGAACCGTTCCCAGATCCAGAGGACGGAACGACGGCAGGAAGCGGCATTCGACTCGGAACTGCTCTTTCGCCCGTTGACAGAGGTCTTCTCCGTCGCCGAAAACGCAGGTTGCGTTGCGGAGGACCGTGGCGATTCGCCCGCGTATCAATGGTCGCCGTGCCCAGGCATAAATGTCCGAGCCAAGACACCAGACCGAGTAGGGTATGTGGAACTGCCGCGCCAGACTCCGGGCGAAATACCCTGACGGTAGCGCCCACAGGGCCAGAATGTGATCGTAGTCGTTCGCCCGGCACAACCTCTCCCCTGCTGCATAGCCGTCGCGCATGAACCGATAGAGCCGGAACCATGCCATGGGATGGGCGAAATTCCATGAGCCAATCGGCGTCGAGGAATCGACCGGAAACCGGTGGATGTAGGACGGCTCGGCAGGAGCCTCGCCCTCCCAAGAAATTGGACGATAGGAGGGCGTCAAGATGTCGACCTGCGGACCGCGACGCTGTAGCGCCCCGACAAAATGCGGCACAAACGGCGAGGCCGGATCATCGGCGGAGGCCGGGTACCGGTTGGTGATCAAGAGGAGGCGCATCAACGGGCCACGGGATGCTGCCGGCCAGGCGACTCGACGACTTGTGCCGGGCGTTGTGACCCGTCGGGCCGGTCGGCCGGGAGAACGGGATTCCAGGCCCGCATCGCCATTTTCATGGTCTTCTGCGTCCGAAACAATTCGCGGCGCACCTGTACGATCTGCGAACCGAGGAATCCAAAGAGGAGAATCTGCAGACCGGCGACAAGTAGGATCACCGTCAGCGGGATGAGCGGCCGGTCGGGATTCAGGGTGCCCGTGTGCCAGAGATGCAAGAGGTTGAATCCGCACCCCACGCCGAGACCGAGGAAGAGGGCGCCGATCAGCCCGAAGAGCAGAATCGGCTTTTCGTAGAACGAAAAAATCAAATGGGAAGCAACGGTGGCGCGCAGGAAAAACTTGGAACTCCCTTTACGACGGCCGGTCAGCACGGCCGGCATCTCCGCCGGCACAAAACCCGCGGCCAGCGCCTTGGAGACGATCTCCAGATGCAATTCCTTGTCATTCGATTCGAGGTCGAGGACGTCGAGCACCTCACGGCGGTAGGCGCGCAAAATGCCGGTCACGGTCGACAGATGCCCCGGCATGGCCAAACCGAGAACCCGGTTTCCCCAACGGGAAATCCACAGACGCCCACGGGGAACGTTGAGCGTCGACCCACCGCGCGAGTAGGGCGAACCGATGACAAAATCAACGTCGGGACATTCGCGGAGCAATTCGAGCATCCCGACAATGTGCTTGGGATCATAACTCAAATCAGCATCGATCGTGACGATGATGGCGCCGTGCGAGGCGGCAAAGCCGCGACGCAAGGCATATCCCCGGCCCCGATTGGCGGAATAGGACACGAGCCCCAGACGGCTGTCGGCCGACGCCATGGACTCCAGACGGATCCGTGTCGTGTCGATCGAGCCGTCATCGACCGCGACGATTTCATAGGAGGTGCCGTAGCCATCCATCGCGGCAGCGATGCGATCGATCGTCGCCGGCAGATTGTCGACTTCGTTGTGCATCGGCACGACGATCGATACCTGGGGCGAAGGCAGCGCGGAAGGATGCATGGGTATTCTGGTGTTCATCGGCAAGGGCCCGATCTTGGGAGGACCAAACATGCCTCCATCCTCCTATTATCGACGGGCTGTCGAGCGGATTGACCGAATGTGCTGCGGTCACGGGCACCCCGCGAAAAGCTCGGGACAAGCAATAAATTGCGCCCCTACAATTGGGGCTTTGGCCAAGTCGAGCGAGAATACTTGAAGCCGGAGCCGGTGTTGAAGACGACAACGCTGTCAGCAGTGTTGATGACACCTGCTTCGAGGGCCTTCTTGACTGCGTACGAGGCGGCGCCGCCTTCGGGGGAGGCGAAGAGGCCGACGTCACTGGCCAGCCATGTCTGACCTTCCCCCCATTCCGCTTCGGTCACGGTCAGCGCGGCGCCTCCTGACTCGCGGAGCGCCCGCAACATGAGCAAATCACCGATCGCGGCCGGGACACGCAAGCCCAAGGCAGCGGTTTGCGGTTTCTCAATGGGAGTCGCCGTCTCGGCTCCGCTGGTGAACGCCCGAACGATGGGCGCGCACCCTTCGGCCTGCACGCACATCATCCGTGGCCGCTGGGGGCCGATCCATCCCAACTCCTGCATTTCGGCGAAGGCCTTCCACATGCCGATCAACCCGGTGCCGCCGCCGGTGGGGTAGACGATGGCATCGGGGAGAGCGCCATCGCCGCCGAAATCCTCCCACAACTCGTAACCCAAGGTCTTCTTGCCCTCCAAACGATAGGGTTCTCTGAGGGTTGAGAGGTCGAACCATACGGAGGGATCACACTCTTCCTTCAGGCGGCGCGCGCAGTCGGCAATTGTGCCGCGCACCGGGACGACCTCGGCGCCATAGGCGCGGCACTCATCAAAGAAGCCATCGCCGGAATCATCGGGCATGTGGGCGCGCAATGCACACCCCGCCAACGCCGCATAGGCGGCCGCCGCGCCCGCGGCATTTCCCGCCGAGGGCAGACAGAACCGTCGCGCCCCCAATTCGACGGCTTTGGTGATTGCCACGCTCATGCCACGGGCCTTGAACGACCCAGTGGGATTCTGTGATTCGTCTTTGATCCATAGTTTGCTCAAGCCAAGTCGGGCCGCGAGACGGTCGGCAGATATCAACGGAGTGGCGCCTTCGCCCAGCGAGTAGATCACGGTCGACGGGCCGATGGGGAGGAGGTCGCGAAACCGCCACAACGAGCGCGGATGCGAATCTAATCGTTCGCGCACGCGTGTGCCCGTGGCATGATCGAGGGCGAAACGCACAAGGAGCGGGCGCCCACAGTCGTCGCAGACCCGTTGCAATTGGGTCGAGGGGTGCGACCGCTTGCACCGGCTGCACTGCAGCGTAAATGGGATCGCAGGAAGCACCGGTGGAATCGACCGCGGTCAACAGAAGACGGGGCAAAGAACTATTCGGAAGGAAACGCCTCCGGAGTCAGACCGATGGCCACGAGCGAGCATGCGGCCACGGCATTAAGTCCCAACTTCGATGCCTGCGCCAACAATTCCGGCGACTCCGACCCCGGATTGAAGAATACCTTACCCGGTTGGGCGGCCGCGATCTCGGGCAGAAGCGTCACGCCGACCGGGGGCGGAAGGTAGATCGAGACACGGTCAACGGGTAACGGAACATCACGGATCGAATGATACGCCGTCAGCCCTTCAATCTTCCTCGCCGTCGGATGCACGGGGTAGACGGTCCAGCCACTCTGCACGTAGGCCCGAACGGCTTTGTTGCCGTATTTGCGACGGTCATGGGAGGCGCCGATGATGGCCACGGCGCGGGAGGGACTCGGTTCCATGAATCAGTGCCAGTTGAGAGTTGAGTAATCGAGTGACCGTGTGTCGCGACGAACGGCATTACGGGATTGCTTGAGATCGACGATCAGCCGGTTGTCCCAAACCGTCTCTCGTAGGACTCGAACAGGCGCCCCCATTCGGTGCGACGGAATTCACGGATGATCTTCTGCCCGACGGTCGGATACCAGAGCCAATCGTGGTAGACATTGGACGCAAAAGGCGCCCAGACCACCAACGGCGAATGCAGGGCCGCTTTTTCGAGGAAACGCAACGGGCCATTACGCAACATCTGGTCGCCCCAGATCACGAGCGATTTCTTGGTCTTGAATCCCAGATTGAGGGCGGCAATGTCATCACCGACGACGTCGATTTTGCCTGTGTCGGCGACCCCCAGCCCGCGCTCGTGGCACATGCGCAGGTAGGGAATCGAAAGCGGATCAAAACCCATGATGCGCGCCGCGAGGGCATCGATCGCCACGGAATCGTACGAAGCCAACAGCACATTGCCGGCACGGGGGATCATCGTGCGCGGCCCGGCGCCGTCGCCGCAGACCGTGCCATCCATGACCGCCAGCACCTGGGGATGCAGTTCGCGCTGCATCAGCACCAGATCGACGAGCACTTCGTGGATGTGCTTGTGCGCGTAGTGGCGGACTTCTTTCAGGAGTCCGCCGAAGGCATTCTTGATCGCTCCCGTCGTGACCGAGTGCCCGTGCGTCTTGATCGTCGGAAAATGGATGATCTGCTTCCCGGCATACATCTTGGGGATCACGATTCCCTCCGGGAAGATGTCGTTGAGCTTGAGCAACGGCGTCTCAAATTTGTGGACGGTCCACTCAACCTCGGTCAGGGGCGTGAAATCCAGGCCGTACTGGAGCAGAATCGGCAGCCACAGATTGTTGCGGGCGCCCTGGATCGGGTCGGTGACGACCGTCTTATTCTCGATGGGCAGAAGACGCTCTTTCGGATAGCCGTAATCGACCAAGGCGCGAACCACACCCTCGACCTGCCAGGGTTGCGACGAGCAGGCGGGAAAATACTTGGTCCACGAGAGATTCAACTTGAGCAGGGTATCGACGTCCCGGCTCAGATGATCGGTCACGCCGACCAAATCCAAAAGACGCCGGTAATCCTCCAGAACGGTTTCGGGGCGTGTCCGAACGGCCGCGACGCGGGAACGGGCGGCCGCAGCCGACCCGGGCGAAGAGCGGGTATCCTGGGTTTGCGGCAAGGGCGTGCTCAAGCAAATATCCTCATGATCGTTGTCGACCTCGGACTACGATTCCAGTTCTACGCTCGCGCGGTCACCGTGGTTGGACGCATTTCGCGAATCAACGCCTCTGCGGTGTCATCTATGCCTTGGCGCCGCCGACGGTCGCCGAATCATAGAAAACGAAGCGATTTCCGCCGCGGCGTTTGGCCTCCAGAAGGGCCATGTCCGCGCACCACAGGAGCCGTTCGGCACGGTCGGCCTGGTCGGGATGGACGGCTCCACCCAATGACAGATGCAACTGGAACGCGTCGCCACTCCCGGCCGGGTGACCGTGCAAAGAGAATTCATGACCGCCCAGACCGCGGCAGAGACGTTCGCCCAATAGGGCGCATTCCGCGGCGTCGGTGTCCGGCATCAGAACCGCGAATTCGTCGCCGCCGAGGCGACAGAGGATATCGATGGAGCGCACCGAACGTCGCACGGCCTGCCCGACGTATCGCAGGACGACGTCGCCCGCCTGATGCCCCTGCGTGTCATTGAGGGGCTTGAAGTGGTCCAGATCGGCGATGATGAGCGATAGAGGTCGGCCAAAGCGGTCCGAGCGGGCCACTTCCTCCATCAGCCGCAGATTGAAATAGCGCCGGTTGAACGCTCCGCTCAGCGTGTCGATGTGAGTCAACTCGCGCAGCGATTCGACGCGCGCGTGATTGGCCAGTGCCAATTCCAAAGCCCGCCATAGGGGTGTCCCGACGAGGCCGGACCCACCCGGCGCCTCCACAGCGTGCGACCAGTAGAGATCATAGATCGCCGGCTGGGCTGTATGAACTCTCGCCGTGTGCACAAGCCCCATCCGGCGGAGCGGCTCATCGATTCGCAGTTCGGCGGTCGCGAGGTCCGGAGTGTCAGCAGATCCGCCCGTGAATACGGGCTGGGCGCGGAGAGCGTCATACCAGCCGTGCACCGCCAGTGCATCGGCTTCCGGCGGGGATTGCGCCCACCCGGCGGGACGCGAACCCTGCCGCCACACGATCAGGAGGCGATCCAGCCCGCAAGCGGCGCGCAATGGTGGATAGACCTTATGGCAAAGACACTCGAGTGACTCGGCGGCGAGCCAGCCGGGAAGAACATCTTTGGCAATCGCATCCCACTCCGACGCGGGCGACACCGTGACACCCATCGGCATTGCGACAGACCGCAACCGAAGCGATCGAGTTCCCGGGCGAACGCGGAGCCAGGCGAGTGTCATGGAGCACCTGCCGGAAGAGCGGCCCGTCGACGGTAGTAATGGAAACGGCTCCGCCGTCGGAACAGGTGGCGTCGCCAGAGGGCGGCACAGATGGCCCAGCGGCCGGCCGGGTAGGCGCCGATTTCACGCAGGCGTTCCTTCATTTCGCGGATCGAATAGAATGGATCTTCCAGGACAAGTTGGACGACGGCGTCTTCAAGTGATGCGACCACAGGCGAAGGCACGGAGGGTGGCAAGGAAGGCGCGGGTGGCGCTGGGGCCGTTCCCGAGAAGTGGCTCTTCCCTTTCGAACCGTTGCCGTTGCCGAAATGCGCCTCGGCGGCATCCAGACGGTCGAAGTGATGGAGCACTCCTTCAAATTCGAGGAGGTCGTAGATGTCGCGCACGGGCGGCGTCATGCGCGCCAAAGCGATGTCGCCGCCGTCCTGTCGTGCCTCGCGCAGCCGTGAGACAAAGACCCCCCAACCAGCCGAGGAGATATAGTGGATTCCCGCCAGATCCACGATGAGCCGTGTGTATTTCTGCCGGAGCAACTGGCCGAGCACCATGTCCAGCTCAGAGCAGGTCAGCGTGTCGATCACGCCATCGGCGCGGATAACGTGAATGCCGGTATCCGCCGTGCCCACGGCGACGGACAGATGGAGTCCGACCGGACACACGCCGCTCATTTCTTCTCCGGGCCCCAATGGAAGGCCGTGTCGGCATAGGGGCTCTCGGTGTTCATCTTGGTGAGGTAGTGGATCGGGAAGGGTTGGGCCTTGACGATGAGTGTGCGGCGGTCCCAGGTGAAGTACACGGTGGGATCCAGCAGTTGGCCGTCGTCGACCTGGGGCGTGTACATCTTCGCGAGATTGTTGGAGAAACGCGTCCGCAAAGTCCCGCCCTCGAAAGTGCGTTCGGATGAGAGCATGGGCAAAGTCTGCAGGGTGACCTTATGGACCGGATCGTAGAGACTGACCGAATCGAGCACCAGCCCCCGCGCCAAAGACCAGTCGGGAACCGGCCGCAGGGTCATCTCGAAGAAGCACATGATCGGACGGTTCGGCGTGGCCTTGCCGCCGATGAAACTCTGGATCGCCGAACCCTTCAGCCGGAACAAGAGATCGTCCTGCATGATTTCGTCGGCGGTATCCAAAGTCCAGTTCATCGCAAACGGCCACTTGCGGCTCCGTGCGACCCATCGGGGGTTGGCGTTGGTGCCGGATGGTTGAGACGCGACCGCCGGTGACGCTGAGCCGGACGTTTGGTTGGACTTCGGAGGTTTGGTCTGCGAGGTCTTGCTGCATGCCGCGGCCACGGCGACGATCACGAGCAGAGTGATCCGGAGCCGCCACGGAATCCCGATCAGCGCTCCCAGCGCTGTACCGCGCGCAGGCTCTGACCCGTCGGAGTCCTTGCCCCAGCGCGGGGACCCGTTTCGGTCGCGGATGGAATTCATCATGATGGCAATGACAGGTAGTACAGTTCTCCGCCACGCGACAGAAGCAGGACAATGGGCTTCCCCTCGGTGCGGGTGACGCGGCGTTTGAAGTCCTCGACGCCGCCGATCGGTTCACGGTTGATTTCCAAGATCGCGTCGCCGGCCTGCAGACCGGAACGCGCCGCGGGCGAGCTCGGCAGGATGTCTTTGACGATCACGCCCTGTGTTTGGGCTTTCAGTCCCATGCGTTCGGCAGTGTGGTGGTCCAATTCTTCGACCACAACTCCTTCGATCGGGCTGTTGCCGCTGTTCGACCCTTCGTTGACGTATGTAAACTCGGTCTGCAGTTCGGCGACCTGAACCGTGACAGTCTGCCTTTTGTCCCAACGTTGGTAGGTGACGTCGACCGTCCTGCCCACGGGGGACAGGGCAATCAGACGGCGTAATTCGATGGCGTCCGACACCGCCTGGCCGTCGAACTCGACGATCACGTCGCCGCGCTGCAATCCGGCGCCGTCAGCCGGACCACTCGGAGTGATGGCATTGATCAGCGCGCCGCGGGGCTCGGGAAGATGGAATGCGTCGGCGATGGCCGCGTCGACGTCCTGGAAAGAGATCCCCAGCGAGCCGCGTTGAACCTTGCCGTTGGCCACGATGCTTTGCATGACCGAGCCGGCCATGTTGATCGGAACGGCAAAGCCGATTCCCTGGTAACCGCCGGAGCGGGAGAAAATCGCAGTGTTGATGCCGATGAGACGCCCCGAGACATCGACCAACGCACCGCCGGAATTGCCCGGATTGATGGCGGCGTCGGTCTGGATGAAATTCTCATAATCGGCCAGGCCGAGTTCAGAGCGCCCGGTGGCGGAGATGATCCCCATCGTGACCGTCTGCCCCAGGCCGAAGGGATTGCCGAAGGCCAGGACAACGTCACCGATGCGCGCCGAATCGGAATTTCCCAGCGGCACGGAGGGGAAATCGTGCCCTTCAATCTTCAAGACTGCCACGTCGGTGGCTGGATCGGTTCCCAACAGGTGCGCATCGACCCGTCGCCCATCGGACAGGATGACCTGTATCTCCTGCGCTCCCTCGACAACATGATTGTTGGTGAGGACGACGCCTTCGGACGAGACCAGCACACCTGATCCCAGCGAGGTTTCCCGCCGTCGGCGGGGTATGGAGAAGTATCGGGGGCCAAAAAACTCGAAGAATGGATCTCCGGTTGCGACGCGGTCGCGCGTGACCACGACCCGCTCGGAAGAGACATTGACCACGGCCGGGGTCACACGTTGCGCAACGTCGGCAAACCCGACGGATCGGATGTTGGCGGCATTGAAGCCGGGCCACTCCGCGGTGTCAGTGGAGTGGAGGGCCGGGCCGCCGCTGTCGGCGGAGGCAACGTCATTTCGGGAATGCGTCTCGGATCGCAGTTGCAAGCCCAAGCCGATTCCGGCCAGGAAGAAGACCGCCACAACGACAACGACGGTGCCGATTCTCGATCCGGATCTCATCGCGGTCAATACTCTATCGCCCGTGTCGCACACTGCATGCTACGTGCCACAACAGTCAGGCCGACGGTCGCACCCAACTGTCTTTACGGATTATACCTGAGGAAAGATAAAGAGCAAGAACTACGAGGGCTGTGAATGGACCGCCGGAACGCCGCCGCGAGGCATGCTCGCCCATGTGGACGCGGCCGACAAATGAGCCGCATCCCATTGCCGTAACGTCAGTTACGGGATGGTTCTATTTCACCGTAATGGTGCGCTCCGTGGAATTATAGCGCCCCGAAACCGACTTATTCTGCTTGTCGAGCAGGTCGAGCTTGAAATGATGTTCACCCGGCAGGAGGCCAGTAATCAGGTATGGCACCCATTCGGTCAGGGTCGTCGATTTGCCATCGATCGTGAGCCGGACTTTGTATCCATCGGGTGACAGCGTGGCGTGGCTGACGAAAAAGTCGATCAAGATCGCGCGCGCCGCCTCGCCTTCATAGACGTCCTTCGGGCGGCTGTAGGTCAGAAGCGGCTTTTCCTCCTGGATCGGCGAGCCGCCTTTGACGTCGCCGACGTAGAAGGACACCTTCCGGAACGAGCCGGGTGACTTGATGCTTTCGTGCCAACTGCGGCTGGCGAAGACACGGATCGTGTGGACGCCCGGCTCCGGGACGCCAAGGGCGAAGGGCTTGCCGTCGGCGTAGTCGGCCTTGTAAGGGAGGTTGTCCACGATCACGTGCACGTGCTGCCCCTGCGCGGAGTTGGCGAGTCCGCACAACTCGGCGTACTGAGTCTGGGCGCCGAGGGATACGCCGGTTGCGGTGACGGCCACGAAGAGCGACTCGCCGACTTTGAACCGTTGCCCTTCTTTCGGAGAAACAATCGTCACATTGGCCGAATCGGACGGGCGCGAATTGGCCCACTTGAACAAGCCGGGAATGTCCCCCGTCACGGGAACGGCTTTGGAGAATTTGGTCGTGTCGATGGATATCTGGGCATTCACCACACCGTGAAGTGTCAAAGCCGCAAAGATGACGGCCAAGGCCGTGATTCTGCGAGTCATTGAATTTCTCATTTGATCCTCCCTGGGTTCACATCTCCCATTCACGCAATCGACGCCTTCGGCGCCGCATCGCGAAGAGACTGGCTGCTGACACCAGCCCTCCGTACGATTCCCTATTATACTCATGAAGCCGCAGAACACGCCAGCGAGGATCGAGGGGTCAAGGGTTGGTGTGAGGGAACTGCGTCGAGTTTGTGAATTCAAGACCCTCACCCTAACCCTCTCCCTAAGAGGGAGAGGGGATCACGCTCTCCTTTAATTCAAATCAAAGCCCCCTCTCCCCCCTGGGGAGAGGGCTGGGGTGAGGGGTCTCCGAAACACAAACTAGTCGTTCTCCATTCGTGAATACCAAACAGAATGGGTGAAACCGTCACACCGACGCGGCCTTTTGCCAGCGCTCGATCTGCCGACGGTGCCGGAGGATATGGACGATGGCGTGTTCGAGCATCTGCTCAATGTCGTAGCCCTGCGACCAGCGGGTCGGGAACTTGACCTTCTCCATGTCTTCTTCACTGTAGTGTTTGATCCGGCCAAGCATTGTCGCCGTGCGTTCGAACGCCACCCACATGCTCTGGACCGAGGCGGCGGGCGTGGAGCAATCGTAATCATGTTTGCGGCGGCCGCGATCCTCGCTGTCGAGACCATCTTCAATGTAATCCACGTAGACGTGGATGCAGGCGACGACGTGGATCAAGATCGATCGGTAGTCGGGATAGTCCTTATCGGCCAAGGGGCCGCCCTGCCCAAACTGCGCCGGTGAAATCTGCAGGACCACCGTCTCCAGTTCAC
>JACQFV010000157.1 GCA_016199865.1 Candidatus Zixiibacteriota bacterium
ATTTCTCCCACGGACAGTCGCCTATGGTCAGAGCCACGATGCTGACATCAAGTCCATCTCACGTGCTGGGCCGAAATCCGTCCCCGGCTCGAGGTCTGTCACGCGGTTTGGGAGCGATGATGATCGCCGGAACGCTCGTGCTCTTGTCAATCAGCCCGGCACGGGCCTGCGATGCCGATTCAGTGATCACGCTCTTTGAGACGAAAGTCCATGCCAGCCAGCTGATTCGACTGAAATACCAGAAGCAGACACATTCGCTTCTCTTCGGCGAACGCAAGTCAGAGTCGGGGACTCTCTGGCTCGGACCGCCCAAGCGTTACAAAGTCGACAGCCCCACCCAAACGGTCACGCGCGGTGCCGACACTCTCTGGGTCTACACTCCCGCCACGCACCAAGTGACGCTGCGGGTCGGTAATCTGGATTCACTGGAATTTGGCCCGGCGGGGTTCTTCGGGTCGTTACGCGCCGATTTTTTCCCGGTCGACTGCGGCCCGGACACCACAGGCAGCGACATCCTCTGGAAGATTCGCCTGGCGGCCAGGACCGAAACGGCGCCGATCCAGCGTTTGACCCTCTGGGTTGATCCCGCGACGCACTGGGCCCGCGTGGCGGAGTACGTCGACTATAATGAAGAGACATCGCGCCTGACCCTGACCGACTACCACACCGACGTGACGGTCGCCAAAGATCCGTTCACGTTCGTCTATCCCCACGGCGTCGAACGGATCGTTCTGCCCAATTCCCCGGCGCGGCATGACAATGCCGGGACCGGGGACTGATCAAGCATTCGGAGCCGCCTGGGGGCGGAGATTGATATGGACGCAAAAGGCCGCATCTACATACGCACATTGGGGTGCCCCAAGAACGAGGCCGACAGTGCCGCCTTGGTGCGCCATCTGGAGCGGGCCGGTTGGGTCGTGGTCGATGACGTGGATTCAGCCGAGGCGGAGATCATCAACACCTGCGGTTTTGTTGAGACAACCAAACTGGAATCGCTGGAGGCGATCTGGGCGGGTGTTTCTCGCAAGGAGAGAGCGGGATCCGAGACGCGCAAACTGATCGTCACCGGTTGCCTCGCCCAACGGTATCCATCGCAGATTGTCACCCAGATTCCCTCGCTGGACGCGGTCGTCGGATTCAACCGCCCGGATTTGGTCGAGCAGGCCCTCGCTACTCCCGCTTCATCGGGCGCACCGGCCTGCTGGGTTGAAAAGCCCGGTACAGTTTACCGTGATGACTCGACGGCTTGGGCATTCGATAACGATCATCCCGCGCCGCTCTCGGCTTATATCAAGATCGGCGACGGCTGCGACAACGCCTGCCGGTTCTGCGCCATTCCCTTAATTCGCGGATCGCTCCGTTCGCGTTCGCAGAAGTCGATCCTCGCGGAAATCGAGACCCTCGTCGAACACGGTACCCGCGAGATCATACTCGTCTCGCAGGACACGACCTCATGGGGCGCCGATTGCGCCGATGGGTCCGAACTGAGTGGGCTTCTGCGGGAAATCAATGCAATCAGCGGCAACTTTTGGATACGGGTGATGTACGCCCACCCCGCGTTTCTCACCCTAAGGCAAATTGTGGCATTCGGCGACTGCGAGAAAATCGTCCCCTATCTCGATATGCCAATGCAGCATATCTCCGATCGGATGCTGCGGATCATGAACCGGCACACGACTCGCGCCCAGACCCAGTCGACCATTGACCGGCTGCGCCGGGTCCGTCCCGATCTGGCGTTGCGCACGACTTTCATTGTTGGCCACCCCGGCGAGACCAAGGCAGACTTCGCCGAACTCTTGTCGTTCGCCGAAGACAACGCCTTCGAGCGCATGGGAGGATTTGTGTATTCGGCCGAGGACGGCACCCCAGCGGGCCGCATGAAGGGTCAGATTCCCAAGACCGTGGCGCGCGAACGGTTGTCGCGACTGACTGAGGCATTTGACCGCTGGTCGGCTGACCAGTCGGTCGACAAGATCGGGCGCAGCATCCCATGCCTCCTGGAGCGCAGCGACAAAGACGGGACGTGGGAGGGGCGCACTGTCCACGATGCTCCGGAGATCGACGGCCGCGTGACGATCGCCTCCGGAATGATTGATTGTCCCGGTCTCTATGACGTCACCATCACGGCGGCGTATGGCGTCGATCTGGAAGGCGATGTCGGCAATAAGCCGACCGCGACGCCGATCCGACCGCAGGCAATGGCTTGGGAGGTCGCATGAGAAGTCCGATCCGATTATCGCGGCGACGCGGCCTGCTGGTCGGCTGGCCGGCGGCGGGCGCCCTTGTCGCGGCCTGGATTCTGCCCCTTCTGGCTTTTGTCTACCTGACGCGCCAGAATATGCAGTTGGTCGGGCTGGTCCAGGAGCGAAAGACGCAAATTGACCTGCAGAAGACCGACATCGACCAACTGCGCGAACGGCTGCGCATTCTCGAAGCGGTCGAGGATTTGCAGACGACCCTGACTCCGGACGAGGCGGCGCACCTGGCCGCCAACGTCTACGAACAGGGTAAGAGCCGCGGGATCGATCCGCTCCTGCTCTTGGCCATGATCCGCGTCGAATCCGAGTTCAGCGTCCGATCCGTCTCCGCCGCCGGGGCCTGCGGGCTCATGCAACTCAAGCCGTCGACCGGTCGCGCCATCGCCACCCAACTGGGCTGGGAATGGCCGGGAGACGAGCACCTGTTTGAACCGGGGTTCAACGTCTCTTTGGCCACCACCTACTTTTCCGATCTTCTGTCGCGCTCCGGTGATGTAGATTTCGCCCTAGCCGCCTACAGTTGCGGCGAAACGGCCGTGCGGACTCGTCTGGCGTGGGGTATGCCTCTTCCGCAAGAATACGCCGGCCACGTGATGGCCATCTACCACCAGTTGCAGCGGCGCCATGGATCAGTGTCCGGCACTGGTTTCCTCCCATAGCCCCCGCCTCTGGGGCATCATGATCGCTGGGGCGATCATGATGGGTCCCCATCCGGCGATGGGGGGCTCGCCAGCCAGTTCGACTTGTCCCACCCACGCGCAGTTCGTGCAGTCTGGGTTGAGACAGGCGGCCGATTCGCTCTTCGCCATCTTTCCCTTCCAACGGGGTAAACCGCTGCTGATCGTCGCCGACGACAGCGGCGTGGCCAACCCCTGGTTTGCCGACGCGGCGTCGCGACAGATGTACCGGCGCGGCATGTTGGTGCAGGAATCCGGTGGCCGCGATCCGCACCCGGGTGAAGGGGTTTGGGTATTGCGTTACCGTTTCAACCAGTACACGTTGACCCTGTCGGATCCCAGGCGCCGCGCCTTTCTGGGGACAATCTGGGTGCGCCGCAGTTTCCGTGCGGCGGTGTCGGTCGGATTGTGGGATGAAGAGGCCGGTGATTTGCTCTGGATCAATTCGCTCGATACGACGTTCGAGGATCAGATCCCCAAACGGGAACTCCTCGCGCTGGCCGACCCCGCAGTCCCGTTCCTGTCACCCCCGCCGCCCGTAACGCCTTGGGAGCGCAACAGCGAGCCGGTCAAGTTGACCGCCGCGGTTGCCGTATTGGGGGCGGCATTTCTTCTCTTGCGGTAAGAGATCGTTCGGATCCCCTCCGCACGTATCGCTCGCGTTTCGCCATTGTCCACATTCTGTCGCCCGCTTCCACCTTGTGATGGAGCCGTAATGGGTATAAGTTGGCATGTCGTGCGGTGTCGGATGAGAACATTGGCTTCAAAAGACGGCAGAGCGGAATCCCGGGTCTCCGGCACGCCACCGAAGCGGAGAGGGTCTTCCTTCCGCTGCCTGAAGGTCTTGACGTGGGCCACGATCGGGATGGCCGTGGTCACCTGCGGCGGTACGAAACCCGCCCCGGTGGCGCCTCCGGCGGGGGAGTCGTTGGCCAAGGCGTTGTCCCTCTATGACAAACACAAATGGGATAAGGCAAAGCCGGAATTCGAAAGCGTGATCTTCAACCACCCCGGCGCCACGATCGTGGACTCGGCGCAGTTCTATCTGGCGATGTGCAATTACCGCCAGCGGGACTATGTCGTCGCCGCCGATGAATTCCAACGCCTGCGCACGAGGTACCCGACCAGCCCGTTGGTGGAACTGGCCGATCTGATGCGCTGCCGCTCGCTACTCAGGGTGGCGCCCGGCAATACCGGGCTCGATCAGGATCAAACCGAAACGGCGCTGGCGCAACTGAACATCTTCCGGGACAACCACCCGGTGTCACCGCTTCTGCCGGCGGTGGATTCGCTCTCGCGCGAGGCCTATCGCCGGCTGTCGCAGCATGATTATCGCGCGGCGCTCTTGTACCACCGCTTGGGACGCTATCAGGCGGCGCGCATTTATTTCCAGGAGGTGATCGACAAGTACACCGACTCACCCCTGGTGCCCGATGCCCTCTTTTTCATGGGGGAGGGGCAACGCCGCTCGGACTCGCTGGACAGCGCGATTTCGTATTATGAAAAGCTGATTTACTCATTCCCGGATCATCCGCGCACCGTGCAGGCGCGCAAACGTGTCTCGGAATTGGCGCGGCTGCGCGATCAGACGCACGCGTCCGAGTAGCCGTCCGTGACCGGACGACCGACCGCCTGAGCGCCATGACCCAGCGCATCGGAATTCTCGGGGGGACGTTCGATCCAGTGCACGTCGGACATCTGGTGCTGGCCGCCTGCGCCCGAGATCAACTCCAGACCGATCGATTTCTCCTGATCCCCAATGCGCATTCGCCTTTGAAAGCCGCCGCGCCGGTGGCGGAGTTCGCCGATCGTCTGCACATGCTCCGGCTGGCGATTGCCGGCACAGACGGACTGGAGGCCAGCGACCTGGAGGGGCAACGTGGCGGCACGTCATACACCATCGACACTCTGCGCGCTCTGTCACCACAAAATCCGGGCGGAGAGTTTTTTCTGGTTCTGGGCAGTGACGCTTTGGCGGAGTTTTCGACGTGGAAGGATCACGAGGGGGTGCTGGCCCTGGCGCAACTGGCGGCGGCGCGGCGCGGCGCCGAAGCGTCAATCACGGATTCACGTCTCGGGCAATCAATCCAGATGCCGCGGCTGGACGTGTCGTCAACTCTTTTGCGCCAACGTGTGGCAGCCGGGGAGACGATTGATTTTCTGACGCCGCCCCCCGTGGCCGCTTTCATTCGGGCGCGCGGGCTGTACCTCAGGCCTTGATCGCGCCCAAGTTGGGCCCCTCACTTGTTTTTGACCTGTCCGGGGTGCTATACTCTCCAGCGGGAGATCGCACGATGTCGGCCCGCAATGTCATCCTCATCCAACTTCGCAACCCGGTCGGAAAGGAAGAACCGGTGCCCGTGCTGCGCGTCTTCGACGATGTCCACATGTTGCGCCTGAAGCGGGCTTTCTTCGAGGACACGCTCTGCCAGGTGGCCCAGATTGACCACACCGACGTCAAGGTGGCGGTGGCGCCGCCGACCAGGGCCGTCTGGGCGCGCGACGCCATCGCGCATCTGGCCGAGCGATTCCCCGACCAGCGCGGCTACCAGACTTTGGCGGCGCGGACCGAGATTATCGCGCAGCCGGTGGCGCCGATCGAAGAGCGGTCGACGGCGAATCTGCAACACTGCCTCTCGAACGGGTACCGCCACGTTATTCTGATGGCCGGATACCTGCCGACCATCCGCGCCGAACTGATCGCCGACGCGGTCCACCATCTGAGCCGCCACCCATTGATTCTGGGCCCGACGATCGAAGGCGGATGCTATCTGATCGGCGTCCGTTCCGACTGCCCGGAGGCCGTCGGGCTGGTCTCAATCGGCAGCGATGTTTCCTATTCGCAGTCTACGGCATCATTGACGGAGGCCGGCTTATCGTGGCAGGAAATTGATCTGTCGTATGACGTCAGCCATCAGGAGGATCTGGAATTCATCGTGCGTGAGATCAATCATTGCCGTTTTACCGGCGATGAAGACACGGCGCGCTGCACCGAGGCGGTCCTGGCGGACTTCATGCGCGAGCGGCGCCGCGCCGGGGATGGTCAGGGCGTCCCGGACTCCTCCACGAATTGAATGGCCCCGCGCGCGGGATGGGCGCGACGGATCGCAGTTTCGCAGTCTTGGAAAGACGAATCATGCCGGTTTATTGGGAAGACCTCAATTGGGCGGAGTTCCAACGGCGCGTGCCGGAGGAATTCCGCACGGCCATTTTGCCGGTGGGGACGATTGAAGCGCATGGTGTTGGCCCACTGGGAACGGACAATTTCATCCCCACCGATCTGGTGGCCGAGATCGCCTCCGACCTGTCAGCCCTGATCTGCCCGCCGGTCCACTATGGCCAGGTGCGGGGGCTGGCCGGTTATCCCGGCTCCATCGCCGTGGACGAGGACGTCTTCACGCTCTACTGCACCTCCATCTTCAAGAGCGTTGCCGCCTGGGGCCTGGACAACTTGGTCGTGATCAATGGCCACGGCGGCAACACGCAGTCATTGAAGAAGGCGGCGTGGGTGGCGCACGAACAGACCGGCATCAAGATGCTGGTCGTCGACTGGTGGATCCTCGCTACTCCCGTCTGCGAACAAGTTTATGGACAAGCGGGCGGCCATGCCGGCACCGACGAGAACGGTTATATTCTCGCGATCCGTCCCGACACCGTCCACGCCAACTGGTACTCGCCCGAGATGCTGTACGAAGTCGAGTCAGCGGTGACGGCCTACCCGATTCCGGGGCCGGTGATCACCTACAAACCGGGGGAAGGCGCCCCGGATTTCGACCCCCAGAAGGCGCAGGCCTATCGCACCGGCGCGATTGAGAAGGTTCGGTCGTACTGCCACGGGGTTCTGGCCCAGTGGGAGTCGATGGGGCTGTGATTATTCGCTGGGGTCGCCACTAGTCGAATTGCAAAGGGCGTACGGCAGTACGCCCCTA
>JACQFV010000158.1 GCA_016199865.1 Candidatus Zixiibacteriota bacterium
CCTGTGAGTTGAGAGTCAAACCTCCATGCTCCTTCGTGACCCGGCCTTTCTCATCCTCTATCTGCCGGTGCTGCTGTTCGCGCTGACCTTTCATGAAGCGGCGCATGCCTGGATGGCCTATCGCCTCGGCGATCCGACCGCCCGCCTCCTGGGACGGCTGACTTTGAATCCGCTCCCGCACATCGACATCTGGGGAGCGCTCATGCTCGTCATCTCCGGTGTGTTCGGCTGGGCCAAGCCGGTCCCCGTAGATCCACGCCGCTTTGCCAATCCCAAGCAGGGAATCTTCCTCACTGCCGCTGCCGGGCCGGCATCGAATGTTCTTCTGGCAATCGGTTGCGGCATTCTGATCCGGCTGATGGTCGCCCGGGGATGGGGCAGTTCCATACCGGAAGGGTTCAGTGGCACAGTTGGCAGGATTTTCGCCATGGGGCTGGTCATGAACCTTTCCTTGGCATTCTTCAATTTGATTCCCTTGCCGCCACTGGATGGTTCCAAGATTCTCTATGGTCTGGCCCCGGCGCACTGGGAGGCCGCCATTCTGCAAATGGAACGGGTCGGCCCTCTGTTTCTCATGCTCCTGATCATGGTCGGTTTTGTCACCGGTTTTTCGCCGATCTGGTTTCTGATCGGGCCGATCATCAGCGTCCTGACCTATATTCTCTCGGGCGTACCCTTCGGAGTATTGCAGGGTCTGATTCACCTCTGATTCGACTGTGACAAATGGCTGTTGCCGGACATTGCCCGTCTACGCGAGGCCGAAAGGTGGGATGGCGTTGTTGGCGGGTTCCCTCACCCCGACCCTCTCCCGATGGGAGAGGGAGAAGACGACCACCGCCTCGGGGAGATGGAGAATAGCAATCTCTCCCAATGTGAGCGGGGGAGTGGCAACCTCTCCCTCCGGGAGAGGTCGATCCGACCCGTGGTCGGATCGGGTGAGGGTAATCGAATCACCGTGAGGGGAGCGTACTTCGTCGGGTCCGTAAGGATTCGAAGGGCCGCGACCGCAGTCTTGTCGGGGATGCTTTTGTACGGCTGCAGCCACCCACCGCCGCTCACCGAGCAACACAATGCCGCGTCGGTCACGGCCCGACTGAAAAGCCGGGCGGACTCGGTGGCCAGCGCCGCTTACCGCATCCGTTGGCGGTCGATTGGAACCGGCCCGCACGCCGAGTTCATCATGGAGATCGCCTACCGTGCCCCCGGGCGGTTCCGCATTGCGGCCACCGGCCCCTTCGGCGTACCCGCCTTCACTGCGGTCGTGATCGGCGATGCTTTCTGGTTCGTTGACCATCACGACGGTCGCTACGTCTCCGACCAGATGGCCAATCTCGGTACCTATGACATCCCCGCAGCGGAGTTCTTTGCCACGGCTTGGCGCTATCTTTTCGCCGGGGGTTGGGGTGGGGACCCGAACTTGGCAGACTTGGAGTCGGGAGGGAATCCCGACGAACTCCGCGCTTCGGGCACAGTCACCGACTGGGTCATCAAATGGGATTGGCGCCACCAGGTGCCCAAGAAAGTGACGGCAGTCGACGCTGCCGACCCGCGCCGGGTCCTGGCCGAGGTCTGGTTCGACCGGACGGGAAAGCGCTTCCCGTACTGGGAGATCAACCGGCTCCGGATCCGCGACCTGAAAGAGGGTGGGGAGCACAAATGGACGCTCCTGAAGCAGAAATACAACATACCACTCCCCGACCGCCTCTTTGAGCCCCTTCGGCCACCCCGGCGGTAGGCCAAAAAACAGGGGCAGATTTTCCTTGACCCCCGGCTGGCTGGCCGATAGGTTTCCGCAACTATTTGGCGGGCTGGGACTTCATAATGGATACGGCGCTGCCGATAGCGAACATGAGGGGTTACGAGGACGTTGAGGCAGGGCGTTTCTCGGACTTGGGGAATGGTCTGAATCGCTCCTGAAAGGAGGAGGGATGTTGCGCAACAATAGGAATCTATCCTTAACCAGTGGAATCATCCTGTGTCTGATGGCCTGTCTGGGTGGATGCACCTTCCGCCCGCCGGGCACGGAATGCACGACCAGTTGGGGCGAAGAAAAGGGTACTCCCAGCAACCGTTCGGCAGCGACTCCATCCCAGACCCGGACCAAAGCGGGGGCTCCGGCCCAAGCGATCGCGGGGAACGCCGGTCTGGATTCCCTCCGGGACAAGATCGCCGACTTGGAGAAGCGTCTGGCGGACAACGAGAAGCTGGCGCAGGATGCCAACTCGACTGCGGACAAGGCGCTCAAGTGCTGCCGCAAGGATTACACGATTCTGATGACCGAAGAGGTCTACTTCGATTTCAACAAGTATGATCTGACGGCCGAATCCAAGGCGACTCTCGATAAGATCTCCGCCAAGCTCAAATCCGACCCCGATTTGATCGCCGAGATGGGCGGGCATTGCGATTCCGTCGGCACATCCGACTACAACATCGTCTTGGGCCAGAAACGGGCCGATGCCGCCCGTCAGTATCTGGTCGGCACGGGCAGCATCAATTACGGCCGGCTGGCGATCCGCACCTTCGGACGCGAAGCGGCCGCCAACACCCCCAAGGCCGATGTCACCTCTCGCAAGAAGGACCGCCGGGTGACGATCGACATTTTGGGTTACGCCCAGTAGCATCCACTGCCTGAAAGAACGCGGGGCGGGACAGTCAGACTGTCCCGCCCTTTTTTCGTTTGCACCGGATCCGAGGGTGCTGCCGCGAGCTTTGCGCAGCCCAATGACGGCCGTGCCCCTAATGACTCTTCTTGACCAACGCCATCCCGCACTTGGAGCACTGGCCCGGCTTGTCGCTGGTGACATCGGCGTGCATCGGGCAAACATAAATTTGCTTGGAGGCCTCCGCCGCGTTCACCGGCGGCTTCAGATCTTTTGCCGCGTACAGGGCTTCCACGCTCTTGAGCTCCGCGTCCAGTTTACCGACCAACGACGCCACCTTGGCGGAATCGCCGGCGTCACCGGCTTCATCCAGAAACTTCGCGAGACTGCCAACTCGAGTGACGGACGCCTTCAGGCCCTTTTTCTTCTCACTGGGCAGATTCGCCGATTTGCCCGGCAGAGCGGAGACGTAGTCGCGAATGGCGAAGGCAACGTGGTGTACGTCCTCAAGTTTTTTCGCTGCCAGCACTTCATGCAATTCTTTCTGATGGTCCAGAATTGCGGCCCACAACGCTGGGAGCGTCTTGGGGATCTCAAGCTTCTGACCTTCGGCTCCTTGCGTCTTTCCGCTGTCCGCATCTTCACCCGCGGAAAGAGCGGGCGTCACATTTGATCCAAGAATCAGAAGAAGCGTGACCAACGCCGGATTCATCAGCGACATTCTTCTCCTCATGTTTGCGGTACGCGATTCTGTGTACTTGTGGCCCGTTGATTTCATTGCCTTCTCCTCCTTGTCATTACGTGACTGGTTTCGATTCGCCGTTATCCGAGCAGAGGTGATAAATCACATGATCTCCTCCTCCGTGGCGCTCGCCACGTATCGCTCTGACGCGCTGCGCCCAAAGCGATAGAAAATGGCGGGGGTGACCACCATATCCAACAGGGTTGAACTCAGCAGCCCGCCCAAGATTACCGTGGCCACCGGGTAGAGGATCTCCTTGCCGGACTCACCCTTGGTCAGCGCCAGAGGAATCAACGCCAGACCAGCCGTCAGCGCGGTCATCAGCACTGGCACGAGCCGCTCAAGCGAGCCCCGGATTACCATCTCCTTAGAAAACGTCTCACCTTCCTCCTTCAGGAGATGCAGATAATGTGAGATCATCATAATTGTGTTCCGCGACGCAATCCCGGTCAGCGTAATGAAACCAACCAGTGTGGCGACGGAGAGCACGCCCCCCGTCAGGTAGATGGCGGCGACACTGCCAACCAGGGCCAGCGGGATGTTCACCAAGATCTGCGTGACAATTGTCATCGATTTGAAGTGTGAGTAAAGCACAAGAATCATGCCCACGAGGGACAGGAGGCCGAGAAGGCCGATCTTGCGTGTCGCCGCCTGCTGGCTTTCGAACTGACCGCCGTACGTGACGAAGTATCCCGTCGGAAGGGCA
>JACQFV010000159.1 GCA_016199865.1 Candidatus Zixiibacteriota bacterium
CGGACTCAAGACCACCCAGACCGAGTTCTTGCCGCCGTACGCGCCCGAGCTGAATCCGGTGGAGGGGCTGTGGGGTTACCTCAAAATGAACCCGCTGGCCAATCACGCCCCCCGGGATGCCGATGAGCTCGCCGTCCAGGCCGACTGGATCGTCCGAGAGGTTCAGGACGACACCCACCTGCTTCGTTCGTTCATCAAGAGGACCCCGCTTTCTCTATGCCTTAAATAGGACATTAGTTATGCGTATACCAATAGTACCAGGGGAGCCAGCTGGCGGCATTGAGCCACGTGAAGACGAGGAACTGGAAGCGGTCGATCAACAATGAGACGCGGGCCATGACGGTGAATCCAAAAGAAGCGCCGAATCCAACCATCAGCACGACAATGCCGACTTTGGCGATCAGGCCGATCGCGCCCTTGTGCTCCTTGGAGAAGAAGAAGTAGATGAGCGCGGCCACCAGACCCAGAAGAATGATGACGTTGTTGATAATGCCGCCAGTGGTGGCCTGGGGGGAGTGCATGTAGGTCACCAGTGCGACCGAGCCGTTCAAATGCTCGACGACCTTTGCCTTCATCTCGAGCGGAATGGCCGCGCCGGTGGCGACGCCGAGGTAGAGCGCCAAGGGGTAACGGGAAATCCAGGTCCATTTCGGCACCAAGCGCGTCCACATCAGAATCCCCAGACACAGGGGGATGACGTACCACCACTTCCCCTGTTGGAGTCGCTCGATGATGTTCGGCATCACGACGGTGTAATAGAAGATCACCACCCAATACCCGGCCGTGACCCCTACCACCAGGTGCTCGGCAAATTTGTAGAACGGGTTGTCTTTGTAAAGAAATGAGAAGATCGCGAGCGTCAGAAACGCGGCAATGGTCGTCGATATCACGGAACCCCAATCCATCTCTCGTCCCGCTCTCTTCTCAAGTCAAGCGACGGCGTTGGCTCTTGGGTATGGCGAAGTAGCCAACGTTGCCGGCGATGATGAAGAGAATGATGACCATGTGGGCCACCACTTGCACCTTCATGCCTTCCACCGCCCGGCCCGGCGCTCCCACCAATTCTTCATATTCGGCGGCCCCCTTGAGTCCGCCCAAGAGCCCGAATATCTGATGGGTTTGCATGTAGGGATAGTAGTCGCTGGCCATGACGCCGGTGAGCCCCAGCGCCAAGGGCACGCCATAGCGGCCGTTGCCGTAGGTAATCCAGTAATCCGTCCCCGAGGTGCCCGAGACGTTTAGAACGGCGCGAACGTCGGTGAGGTTGCGAACGTGGGCCATCATCGGGAGGGAGTCGACGGGCACGTTGTAGTAATCCGTGGGAAATGGGATCCGGTAGTTCTGGCCCATGCCCAGAATGATCAGCGCCGGATAGGGTTTGTAACCCAAGAATACATAATCAATGCCTCTTTTCATGCGCTCGCCGGTGCGGGCAAAATGCCGCGCCACGGCCGTGTCGAGGAGCATGGCCGTCATCACGGGACCGTTGGGGTGAAGCGCGGTCACCACAACCTTGATCTTTTTGTCAAAACACTGCCGCAGGATCGACAGACTCATCGGGTGCAATTCGGCGATGGTGGAGGGATCGTAGTCGATGGCCAGATGGATCACGTCACCGGCCTTTAGCGAGTCGACGTAATTGTAGATGTTCCGCGCCTCCTGCGAGATCGGGATGGGAACCGTGAACGGGATGACCAGAGAAATCAGCACGGACAACCCCAGCACCAGATAGATCCAGCGCCGGTCAAGGGCGAACATTTTCTCGAAAACCGTCATGCGCGTCCCAAACGATCAATCTCTTCCCAAGTACGAGCGTTCTATCCCCAAGACCACCTTCAGAGCGGTCGACACGATCCCCAAGCCGACGCCGATCGTGATGGCGCGCTTGGCGGCCAGATTCGGAACATTGAGTAGCCAACTGGCCGTACTGGCGGCCGGGATCGACAACGGACCCATGGGAAAGAACCGGATCATCACGATGAAGGCCGAGACGAGCAGAACCGACGCGACGGCCGAGCGCGCCCGGAAGGCGCGGTACGCCGCGGACGCAATGAAAAACGACAGCAAGGCGAACATCGTGGGCAGGATCGACTGCATGATGTATTGAAACTCCCACTTGTAGACCGGAGACTCCTGTCCGCCGAACCACGGGAGGCCGGCAACGATCATCGACGCCAAGCCGGCGAGCGTGACGACCGAGTACCCCCAGTCGGGCGTACGCGTTCGGACACGCTTGGCTGACATGCGGATCAGTGAGATGATTCCCAAGGAGAGGGCGAACACGCCGATGATCGGTGGCCAGTCGAGCGCCACAAACTCGTAAAAGAACTCCGACGATTCGTGCGGCACGAAATATTGGAAGACCATGAAGGCCCCAAACAGAAAGAGGAGGATTAAGGGCAACTGTCGCTTCATGGCACGCTCATCCCGCTAACGCAAATTCATCCGAAACATGGCCACGATCGAGTCCCACTGCAGCGCCGCGCCAACAACCCCGACTACGAGAGCCGTCAGAAAGGCGGCCTTGGCCCAATCCTGGGCCTTGAGCGCGCCCAAGAGCTTGGGCTCACGCCCCAGATACGCCGAGGCGGCGTACAGTTCCTCGCCGATCAAAGCATAGTCGCAGGCGACGACAAAAAATGGTATCTGAGTCACTTGGTCGGTACCGGCAATCTGGATCGAACCGGCTACCGAGCCGGTCTCCGCGAGAACCAAGGACTCAGCGAAGAACATCCCCAGATAAAGATTGGTGGCCGTCTGCCGGCGGAGCATCGTGCCGCTCACGGCCGCCACATAAGCGAATTGCTCTTGGGTCACGAAGTAGACAATGTCCTGCTTGTAGTCCTCGGGCCGGCCGGCATCCAGGTATGACTGCCTCACGGTCTCTTGTGCGATCGTCATCACCACACCGTCATAGCACGGCACCAACAACTCGGTGCGATGCTCGGCCACCTTCTTGGCGACACGTGACAAGATCGTCAGGGAGGCAATGGTGGCGATGTCATCCGCGGCGCCGAGCCCCAAAACGTACAGGATCGGGCGATTCATCTCCGTCGCGCGACCGATCGCCTCATCCACGGCTGAGATCCCGGCCAGCGGCCGGATGTAGAGTGCTTTCCCGCTCTTGGCGATGCTGATGAACATCAACACGAGAACGGTGAATAGCGCCACCGGCAAGCCGATGTGCAGAATCTTATCGACGTGGAATATCTGCCCGTGCGCCTGAACCGGAGCACTCGGATCCGAGGCGGCACGGCTGCCTGTGGCGGTCACCGCCACCACGCGGTATTGGAAGTCATTGTTGTCCGGGAGAAAATCATCGCCGTCACGGAATTTCCCTCCCGAATTGACGTAGCTCGATTGCCCCGACGGCGCCTGCCCGATGGTATCCCATTCTCCCGGGATAAAACGCCACGCCGCCGCACCATAGACCGCTGAAGCGAACAGCCGCACGTCGGGATGGGCAGGGCCGGCTGAATCGACGGGGAGCGGGCCCTTCATCCCCGGCGACCGGAGAATCTTGTAGGCCAGGATATTCTTCTGCCCGCGCCCGTCATCAAGGGACGGATCCCACGTCACGGTGATCGCATGCCCATGATCGTTTGGAGAATCGACCGCCCGAACATTCGTGGGCGGAGCGGGATTTGTGTCGGACGTCAGACGGCTGCCATCCTGAGCCAACAGAGGCGGCGCAGACAACAACATCAACGTCGCGAGAACGGGGAAGCTCGTTGTCGCAAGGCAAAACCGCATCATCCACATCCGGGCAAGGGCGAGAACGCCGACTCTCCACAGTATAAGCCGATGATCAGACGCCGTCAAGCGCCGGCTGCTGTCAAGAATAACTCAGGGTTGGCCCCCCGTTCAATCGAGGCCACTGTGCGAAGTAGAGCGGTCGATGAGCTATGCTCGTGACTTCGCCATGATGCCGAATGACCTGGATTCTACGGCTGCAGAGATCGGAGCTATCCGGGCGCCGCGGCCGGCAACATAACCTGGACTTCACTCTCGGCCGAGCACACGATCCGCTCGACCAGCAGATGGATCAGCCGGGGCCGGGACAAGACAGGTCGCGGCAAACAAGGCAGTCATGATCAGACTCTTCCGCAGCATCATCTTCTGTCCTCTCCGTCTGGCGTGCCCCCAAACGACTCTCAATGCTCCAAGTGTTGTACGTCAAGGGCGCAAATTGGCGCCAGATCGGGTGAGGGATCGCCGAACCTTTATGGTTAGGCAATTCCCACGGCGTCTTGTAAGATGGAAGGAGATGGCCAAAGAGGTCTGAAGAGAAGGAGGCAGGCGTCTTTCTTCTCAAGGAGTGAAGCATGGTAGGCGGGACCAAGAAGAGGAGTTCCACACCGAAGCGGACAACCTCTACCACGGTGGCGGGGCGCCGCGTCACACGGCGCGCGACGGCCAAGCACACGAAGATTACTAAGCGCCCCACAGCGGCCAAGCCGAAGAAGGCCGTGAAACCGGGAGCGTCGGCCAAGCGCCGGGTGATCCCTCCCGCCACCAGGGCGGAGCACCGTGCCCCATCGACCGCCAAGAAGTCGGTGACCTTCACTCTCGACGCACCGGCAGGATGGGACGTGGCCATCGCCGGGACCTTCAACAATTGGCAGCCCCAGGCGATGACAAAAAGCCCAGGCGGTTTGTGGCGCGTTGCCATCAAGCTGGCGCCCGGGACCTACCAGTACAAGTTCTTGGCGGACACCCAGTGGCGGGAAGACCCCAACAATCCCCGCAAGACCTCCAACGAGCAGGGCGGATTCAATTCGATCTGCGCCGTGTTGTGACCGTCGGAGTCACGCCTTAGCCACGGCCCGCTTCAACGTCTCATCGCTCCCCCGCGCCCATATCTCCGTCGTCGTAATCTGCCGATGTCCCAGAGCCCGTTGCACCAGGTACAGGTCGCCGGTCTTGTGGTACAGCCGGGTGGCGTTGGATAGCTGGCCATTCCGGGCGGGATGAAAATCTCGCGCGAAACTTGACACAGGTAGACATTTTCGCTCATCTTCGCACACAGGGCGGTGTGGCTCAACTGGTTAGAGCGGCGGAATCATAATCCGCGTGTCCGGGGTTCGAATCCCTGCACCGCTACCACTGCGGGCTGGGGATTGCCGGTCGGGTTGGACCATGGCTGCTGACCATTCGGACCAGGAGAGGACAAACTTCGACGCGCCGCTGGCGGGCGGGACGGTCGTTTCGCATTACCGCATTATCGAGAAGATCGGCGCCGGCGGAATGGGCGAGGTATATCTGGCCGAGGATACGGCCCTGAACCGGCCGGTGGCGCTGAAGTTCCTCTCTGGACGGTTGACCTCCGACGCCAGTCTGCGGTCACGCTTCACCCGTGAAGTGCAGGCGGTGGCCGCATTGAACCATCCAAACATCATCCACGTCTACGGGGTGTCCGAATTCGAGAATCGCCCCTTTTTTGCCATGGAATATGTGGAGGGGGAATCGCTGCGCGAACTGATCCAGCGTTGTCCCATCCCGATGGATCAGGTGCTCAGGATCGCCTTTGGCATCGGCGAGGGGCTGAAGGCGGCGCATCAGGTCGGTATTGTACACCGTGACGTCAAGCCGGCTAATATCATTGTCGACCAAAGCGGCCATGTGAAGATCCTGGATTTCGGCCTGGCGAAGCGGGTCACCGATCCGGCGCTCACCAGCATGGGGTCTACTCTGGGCACGATTTCGTACATGTCGCCGGAGCAGGCCCAGGGGCGCGAATTGGACCGGCGTTCCGACATCTTTTCCTTTGGGGTTGTCCTCTACGAGATGATCACCGGCAGACTGCCGTTCAAGGGCGACTATGACGCCGCGACACTGACGGCCATCGTCAATGAAACACCGGCGCCGCTGGCAGACCGTCGTCCGGACGCGCCGACGGCGCTGCAGCCGATCGTCGATCGGCTATTGGCCAAGGACGCCAACCACCGGTACCAGCAACTCTCTGAGGCGCTGACGGAGTTGGCAACGGTACGCGACCAGCTACGTTTGCCGACCGGCCAGCGGATTGCACCATCAAGGCGGACGAAGCAAAGAATCACCATCTACGCAGGTGCCGCCGTTGTGCTGGCCGTGCTTCTTGTTGCGTTCAGCAGATTTCTCGGCTCACGGGCGGATGTCGTGGCGCGCGGCGACAAACAAGCCGCCGTGGCGCCGGCCGATGCTGCGGCCAGCGTGAAGCAGGCCCATCCCGACACAGAGCCGATGGCGACAGTCGTAAACCATCCCGGCTCAAACGCAGGAAAACTTAGCCCTCCGTCTGAGGAGCGTGCCGCACCCGCAGCCCAGCCGATCAAAGCGCAGATCGAGGCTTCGAGCACGGCAGCGAACCGCACCAGCCAAGTGGACAATTCCGCCACGATCGCATGGCAAAAACCTGATAGCATTGTCAAAAACCCGGAGCTGCAACCGACGACGCAGACGGTAGATGAACTGCAGAGCACTCCGGAGAAACCACCGTACGGGGCAATACAGTCGGGCAGTGCTTCGGCAACTGTGCCGTCGACAGGAGCAAGTGTCGACTCGCGGCGCCAAGACTCCCTCGATATTGATGGCGTCATCCGGCGATTCTGGAAGACCCTGGAGAACCGGCGGGTTTCGGAACTCAAAGATATATATCCCCGCATGGCCGCCGACCGGGAAGCGATCTGGCGGCGTTTTGTGGACAATGCCAAAGACCTGCAGGTGGGATCGACGATCGCGAGTCTCGACCTGGGCGACAATGAGGCCGATGCGGTCGTATCAGTGAACATGGCGTTCAGGGATTCGCGTGGTTCCCGGAAACAGACCGTGCGCTATGAGCTGCGGCTGCGTAAAACCGGAAGCCAATGGGTGATCGTGAACATGGAGCAGAGCCGCTGACGGCATACGAGAGGAGGGTTTGTGGCCAGGAGGCATTTGCGATGGTTTGTGTGGGCTGTGTGTCTGGGATGGGGTCTGGCAGCGACGGCGCAGGGGCAAAGTCTGCGCAGGCAACTCGAGGGGGTCTTCAATGACCCCTTGGCCATCGAACTGGCGGGGCCGCCGGGGACGCAGCACGGCGACCATTTCAAGCCGGAAAACGTCAAGACGAGCGGACGGATCATCTCGACCATCAGCGATTTTGTCGCGAACAACACCGCCTCGTTTCCACTGAGTTCGACCGCGGCGGGAATCACCTTTGATTTCAGTTCCGGCGTTCCAGTCGCCACCACGTCCAGCGCCGGGCCGATCTTTGCCGAGAGGGCGCAGACGCTGGGGAAAAACAAGTTGAACGTCGGCGCCAATTTCTCGCGCTTGAACCTCAACAAACTGCGCGGCATCCCGACCGACGACCTGCGATTCACCTTCACCCATCAGAACGTCGGCGACACGAGCGTCTTCGGCGACTCCCCAAATGAATTCGACGCGATCGTGCTGGAGCCGCACCTCGATCTGAACGTTTCCATTGTCGCCCTCCATGCCACATATGGCTTGACCGACCGCCTCGACGTCGGGATTGCCCTACCCCTGGTGAACGTGAGTCTGAAGGCCAAACCATTCGCGCGGATCAACAGTTTCACCTATGCCCACAGCCAACATGCCAACCACTTCTACGGCGGCACCTCCGAAAACCCGGTTCTGACCCTGAGCGCCCAATCCGTGGACGACGTGGCCTCCGGCGTGGGCGACGTCGCGCTGCGCGCCAAGGACAACATCTATCGCGGTGATGGCCTGGACTTGGGGATTCTGGCGGAGGTGCGTCTACCGACCGGTCGCGCGGAGGATCTGCTCGGGGCGGGCAAGTCCAGCGTCAAGGCGGCATTGATCGCCTCGGCGGCGTGGGGAAATGTCTCCCCGCATCTGAATCTCGGCTACAACTGGCGCGCCGGCGACCTGTACCGCGACCGGGTCGAACTGATCGCCGGCTATGACATGAAGGCGACTGACAAGGTCACGCTCGCTGCCGAATGGCTGGGGCAATTCGAAATCGGCCGCGAAGTCGCCGCACTGCGCTTTCCGGAACCGACGCAGATACAAACCGCCACGCCCGACGGTGGCGAGGTCACGACCATCGTCGTGGCGCCGACCAATATCCCCAACCGGTCGCACGATCACGTGATGAATTCATCGTTCGGCATCAAATACGCGCCCAAGGCCAACGTGATCCTGGTCGCCAACGTGATGCTGCCGGTCAACGACGGCGGGCTGAGGTCAAACTTTGTGCCGACGGTGGGGGTGGAGGTGAACTTCTGAGTTTCAGCGACAAGATGGCTTGAGAGTCCGCTCTTTCAGTGATCCACCAGCGGGCCAGCGCCTCCAGATCCCGCCGGTAGGCAGACCGGGTGTGGGCCGAACGGCCGTTGGCGGCCAGTTGGCGGGTGAAGCGGTCGATGGCAGTCGTTACATTCATCTGGTCCTCCCCTTAAACGTCATCAGAGTTCGGGAGGGGAAGTCAAGGGGGAGAATTGACAGCGCCTGCGCGTCGAACACATTGACTATCGATGGTCGTTTGCGTCATTTCCGAGGGCGTCGTACTTTGGAGGTCATTAGCAGAAAGGATTGAGCCGGGGAATTGCGAATGCACCGAATCAACAGCAGTTGACTTCCATCTCTTACGAGACCCATGGCCAAGAATCCATTCGATTCCTATGTCTCTGCCGTCGAGAAAGACTTTCAGACCGGCAGGGCAACGGAGCATACGCATAGGCCGGCCCTGAAGAAGCTCTTGGAGGCCCTCGCGCCAGGTGTGACTGCGACGAACGATCCGAAGCGGATCGAATGTGGCGCGCCGGACCTGCACGTGTCGCGAGACTCTGGACACGGCCCCATCACTATCGGTCAGGTTGAAACAAAGGACATCGGGAAGAACCTCGACGAGGTCCTGAAGACCGAGCAACTTGAACGATATCTGGCCGCGCTGCCCAACCTTGTCCTCACCGACTACCTGGAGTTCCGTTGGCTCGTAGACGGAGCTCTGCGGCTCTCCGCGCGATTGGCGCGCCCTGACAGGCAGAAAAAACTCCGGGAAGAGCCGGGCGGGAACGTGTCGGTTAACGATCTCTTGGATTCCTTTCTCTCGCACCGCCCTCAACCAATCAGCACTCCGAAAGAACTGGCGGTTCGAATGGCCCGGCTGACGCACGAGATCAGAGAGATCGTCGTCGCGGCCTTCGAGAAGGGTGTTGTTTCCGAAACTCTAAGCGATCTGCGCCGGTCGTTTGAGACGGTCCTCCTTCCCGATCTGACGGACCGCGCCTTTGCCGACATGTATGCCCAGACGCTGTCCTATGGTCTTTTTGCGGCACGCTGCAACCACACGGGGAGTGAACGATTCCGCCGTTTAGGAGCCGCGGCTGAAATTCCCAAGACGAATCCTCTTCTGAGGCAGCTATTCGAAACGGTTACCGGAACGGCGCTCGATGAGGAACCCTACGTAGGATTTGTTGACGATTTGGCACAGCTCTTGGCAGATTCCGACATTGAAGCCATTCTCAGCAATTTTGGCAAGAGGACCGCCCGCCAGGACCCGGTGGTCCATTTCTATGAGACGTACCTTTCCGAATACGATCCCAAGCTGCGCGAAACACGAGGCGTGTACTACACGCCGGAGCCGGTTGTGTCCTACATCGTCCGCTCGGTCGACCACCTGCTGCGGACGCGCTTCAATTGCGAGTCCGGACTTGCCGACACAGCCAGGGTCACCTACCAGAAAGAAACTCAGACAGCAGACAAGACCCAGATCATTTCAGAAATCGCGCCCAAGGTACTGGTGCTGGATCCGGCTTGCGGCACTGGGACCTTCCTTTATGCGGTGGTCGATCTCATCCGCAGTGAGTTCGCCAAGCAAGGCAACGCCGGGCTTTGGTCCGGGTACGTGCGCGATCATCTTTTGCCGCGGCTGTTCGGCTTTGAATTGCTCATGGCGCCATACGCGGTCGCTCACTTCAAGCTGGGGATGCAGTTGGCAGCTCAGGACATGACCTTATCCGAGCGCAGTCGATGGGCCTATGATTTCTCCGGCGCTGAGCGCTTGGGGGTCTACTTGACGAATACCTTGGATGAGGCCGAACGGCTGATCCAGGAGCAGTGGGGCTTCTCGCGAACGCTTGCATCGGAAGCCAACGCCGCTTCCCGGATCAAACGTGACTTGCCGATCATGGTGGTGCTCGGTAATCCCCCCTACTCGGGCCATTCGGCGAATCGCAGTTGGGAACTCGAAAATGGTAAGAAAGTGCACAACTTCATCGGGCGTCTGCTGGAAGACTACTACAAAGTTGACGACCAGCCCCTCGGCGAGCGAAATCCAAAATGGCTGCAAGATGACTATGTGAAGTTCATCCGCTTCGCCCAGTGGCGCATCGAACAGACTGGAGCTGGGGTACTCGCCTTCATCACCAATCACAGCTACATCGACAGTCCAACTTTCCGGGGGATGCGCCAGCAATTGATGCGCGCTTTCACCGACGTCTACATTTTGGATCTACATGGAAATGCAAAGAAAAAGGAACGTTCACCTGACGGTTCAAAGGACGAGAATGTCTTCGACATTCAGCAGGGCGTGGCCATCGGCATTTTCATTAAAGAGAAAGGTAAGTCTGGCCCGGCCGCGGTCCATCACGCCAACTTCTGGGGGACAAGAGGCGGCAAGCACGAGAGTCTCTTCGCCGAAGACATCTCGAACACCACTTGGGCAGAAGTCGTTCCCCAGAGTCCCTTCTACCTCTTCACGCCTCAGGATGCGGATCTACAGAGGGAATACGAGCGCTGGTGGAAAATTACCGAAATCATGCCTGTCAATGTGCTCGGCTTTCAGACACACAGAGATCACTTCGCAGTCGACTTCGACAGAGACGAGATGCGACGACGCATTCAGGAGATGCGATCGACCAGACTCGACGACGAGGAGTGCCGTGCAAAGTATGAAGTCAAAGACAATCGGGATTGGAGCCTCGCCGGCGCCAGGACCCGGCTTCGGGCAGACCGCCGTTGGGAGGAGAGGCTGATTCGCTGTCTGTACAGACCGTTTGATTGGCGCTGGTGCTACTTCAGCGAAGTGGCCATGGACTACCCTCGACGAGAATTGTTGGACCATGTTTGGGGACGAGAGAACTATTGTCTACTTGCATCGAGGCAACAGGCCACCGTAGGCTACCGGCATTGCTGGGTGGCGAAAGAGCCTCCGAACGACTGTGTTGTATCCACGACGAGTAGGGAAGCAAACCAGGCGTTCCTGCTTTACACCTACCCACCAAGTGGGGAGCACCCCAGAGCCAATCAGGAAGAGGCCGACTTGCATGTTTGGCCGTCCGGGAAGGACGGTCGACGTCCGAACTTCATGCCTGCATTCGTTCGGGAGATGGAGGGCCTTCTTCGCCTGCGGTTCATCGCCGACGGTCGTGGTGATTTGAAGGAGACTGTTGGGCCAGAGGATATTCTTCACTACATGTACGCGGTGTTTCATTCGCCTACGTACCGCACCCGGTATGCCGAGTACCTAAAGATCGATTACCCGCGTTTGCCTTTGACTTCCGACATGACGCTCTTCCGGTCCCTCTGCCATTTTGGGTCAGACCTGATAGGGCTGCATCTTCTGGACTCGCCGCGTTTGATGGAGCCCGGCATCAAGTATCCCGTTGCGGGCTCAAATGTCGTTGAAAAGGGGCATCCCAAGTATCTCGCACCCGGTGCGCCAGAACCGAGTAGCGGAATCCCCCTTGCCGCGGGACGCGTTTACGTCAACAGGGGCGACGTTAGATCAAGAGTAGCGGCACAGTATTTCGATGGTGTGCCCGCAGAGGTATGGGATTTTCACATTGGCGGATATCGGGTATGCGAGAAGTGGCTCAAAGACCGCCAGGGTAGAACGCTGACGTTCGATGAACTCGACCATTACCGGGGAATGGTAGCCGCGCTCAGAGAGACGATTCGTATTATGGCCGAAATTGACGTCGTGATTGATGACCACGGCGGCTGGCCGGCCGCGTTTGCATCCGGAAAGCACGAAGATTCCAGATAGCCGAAGAGCCCCCTGCCCCGGCAACGGAAGGTTCTGAGGAGCAAGCTATTCAGGCCAGAGGTGTCTTAACTAGTAGTCCGAACGTGTCCGAATTGACCGACGACGTACAACTGATCGCTTGGGGCTGCCCGGTGCCGGGCGGCCGACTCGCATAAGCTCCAGAGGGCCAGGCGGCAGGTTGGGCTCTTGGAGGCAAAGCACAGGACCGGTCGGCTATCTCCATGGCGCCCGCAGCTTCGGACCTCATAACTTCTTGCAAATCAAAGAGCAACGGGTTATGAAACGGATTCCATGTCAGCCACGCGCGGGATGGTACCGTCCTGCGCCAACGGCTGCGAAAGTTGTCACGACGGCGTCCGGACTTGGGCCATCCCTGACAGCACTACCAGCTTCAACGGCAAGGGATGATAAGAATTTTTGGGGCGAATCGAGCGGCTCCAACGTATACCGACTAATTACGATGTATTTTGTCCCTATTTCACCACGATCGAGAAAGGAGAAAGAAAGATGTTCGGAGGAAAAAACAGCAGCCATGACCGACCCACGCACGACTTGGGGATGGTGGCAATCATCTGCTTCGCGTTAGCCATGACCGGGGCAGTTGCGTCCGCGGGCGGGCCGCCAGGATATGAGCCGGCCTACGTCAACGGCACCACCGTGACGATCAATGCGATTGAAGTCAAACAGAACCCGACAGAGAAAGCCCAGGCCGACTTTTACGAGCTCGTGTATCCCTTTGATCCCGTGACCGGCCAGGAACTACCTGCCTTTTGGCCGTCGGCGCCGCAGTGCAACCCGTGCGATCATGTGGGCGACGGCATCACACCCGACGATTTTCACGATCACATTCTGGATTCTCAGCCGTCGAACCCGGGTCATGGAGAGTACAGCCCGCTCTGGCGCGTGTTCGTCGTAGTTCCCAATTATACCGGCAGCGCCGCCCACAATGCAGCGGTAAACGCCCAATACCAGGCGTTACTGCCGGTAAAGTCGGAGGCCGCCATGGATGCTCTGATAGCGACGCAGGTGGACGGCGTTCCGATAGCCAACGAGATTGACACGCATTTCTACTTCGTTTGCGCGGTCGTGAACCAGAATGCAGCCGCTGATCATTAGCGTGGCGCAACCGGCTTCCTCGAACTGAACGGGGATGCTGAGGCCGCGACGTCGCGCGTGGCGCGTGCTTGCAATGGCGGCATCTGCCGGTTGAGGACGGGTATCCGCCGGCAGAGGCCGCCATTTCTTTCGCTGGTCTTGGGCACTGGCCAAAAACCCTGCGCGAAACCGCCTTGTGAAGAGGCCCGTTCTTCGGCCATTTTCGGATGTCACCTGCGCATGGCCGGCCTCGCATACACCCGTCGTCGTAATCTGCCGGCGCCACGGCGCCTTTCACTTGGGTGGGAGAATCGCCATCATGACGATGCCGCGCAGCGGCTGTCCGCGGGCGGTTCTTCGATCGCACCCTTTTACGACGGGTTGAAGCCGGGCGGCCGGGCTCAGGATCAGAGGAGGCACAACAGAATGATGCCCGCTGCTGTCACGCGCCCGCTTCACATTGCCGGGATCTTGGCGGCAAGCCTCGGGACCGCACGCGCTCAGCATGCCCTCTCGACAAACGAGCCCCTCCGACATGTTCAAACCATGGCGCTGCCAGGGATCACGGGGCGCCTCGATCATATGGCGGTGGACGTAGAACGCCAACGCCTGTATGTCGCTGCGCTCGGGCACAACACCGTCGAAGTCCTGGATTTGCGGACGGGCGGGAGAATTCGCTCTCTGGGTGGCTGTCGTGAACCGCAGGGCGTCGCCTGCCTGCTGCATTCCGATCGCGTCTGCGTCACCAATGGGGATGGCGGGGAATGCCTGTTCTTCACGGCTGATTCATTGCCGGTCGTCGGGTCGCTCCCTCTCACCGATGACGCCGACAACGTCCGGTATGACGCCGGCCGCGCAAGGTTGTACGTCGGATACGGTAGTGGCGGTCTGGCGATCATCAGAGAGTCGGACGCCAAACTGCTCGGGACGGTGCCGTTGTCGGGGCATCCTGAGGCGTTCCAGGCGGAGTCATCCGGCGCTCGGGCCTACGTGAACATTCCGTCCGGAAACCAGATCGCGGTCGTTCAGTTGGACTCAGGGCGAGTGGTGGAACGGTGGAGGCTGGGCAGCACTCATTCCAACTTCCCGATGGCACTGGATGAGGCGGCACACCGCCTGTATGTGGGTTGTCGCACTCCCCCGACCCTCTTGGTCTACAACACGCAGACGGGGCAGATCGTCTCGCACTCCGAAATCGAGGGGGATGTGGATGATGTGTTCCTCGACCGACAGAAACAGCGCCTCTACATCTCCTGTGGTTCGGGGTTTGTGCAGGTGCTGCAGCGGGACGGAGATGACCGTCTCGAGACGGTTGCCAAGATCACCACGCGGCGAGGCGCTCGGACTTGTCTGTTTGTCCCCGAACTGGGACGGCTCTACGTGGCGGCGCCGCGGCAAGGGGATCAGGACGCAGTGATTGAGGTGTTCGAAGTACTGCCATAGACGTCGGTCTTCGAAGGTGCGCGCGCGGAGATGCTATGAAGGCAAGAGTCCCATATGTTTCCCTTGACAGGTCCTGCTCGGACCCCGACCATACCTTCGGACAAAGGAGGTCAGAGATGACGAAAAAGAAGACCACGAGACGGAAAGTCCGGTGTACCGCCAAGACGGCGACCGGAAAGCCGTGCAAGAACTACGCCGCCGGCAAGTCGAAGCGCTGTTCAAGCCATCGTTGAACGGAGCGCCTGGGAGAATCTGCAATCTCTGAAGAGGGGTGTGGCGGCAACCGCCGCGCCCCTCAATCGTTTGGCTTCCGCAGTGTGCTGACGGTATATCGCAGCATTCGAGGTCAAACTGATCCCACTGCCCGTTTCAACGACTCATCGCTGACGCGGGCGTAGATCTCGGTCGTCGTCATCCGGCACTGGCTCTGGACCGAGGAATCCAAGGAGGTAGGACTATGGCACGGGTCTTGGCGTTCGTGTACGGCGTCATCTGCTATCTCGTGTTCTTTGCGACCTTTCTTTACGCGATCTGGTTTGTCTGGACCATGGATCAACATTCCCCGGCGTCCGGTCCGTGGCAGAAGGCGTTGGCGATTGATGCGGTTGTGCTGGCCGTCTTTGCTCTCCAGCACAGCATCATGGCGCGGCAGGGATTCAAGCGGGCCTGGACCAAGGCCATCCCACATCCGATCGAGCGCAGCACCTATGTCTTGCTCGCCAGCCTGGCCCTCCTACTGATCATTCGGCTCTGGCAACCACTGCCCGGCGTCGTCTGGAACCTGGAGTCCTCGGTGGGTCACTTGATCCTGCAGGGGCTGTTCTGGCTTGGCTGGGCCACCGTCCTTGTTTCGACCTTTCTGATCGGCCATTTCGATCTGTTCGGCTTGAAGCAGGTCTGGCTGTTCCTCCGGGGCGAGACGTACCAGCCTCCCGCCTTTGTCAAGCCCGGCCTCTACAAGTTTGTCCGGCATCCAATCTACATGGGGTTCACCTTGGCCTTCTGGAGCACGCCGCACATGACAACGGGACACCTCTTCTTCGCGATCATGACGCTGGCGTACGTCCTCGTCGCCATCCAACTGGAAGAGCGCGATCTGATCACGTTCCACGGGGAAGAGTACCGGATTTATCGGAGTGGCGTCTCGATGCTGGTACCGTGGCCCAGCAAGCGGTAGCAACAATCGCCCTGCTCACTCTGTCGCTGATCCAAACAATGCGACCGTGCCAGGGATTCACGCACCACGGACGGCGCCTCAGCGACTCATCGCTGACCCGTGCGTAAATCTCGGTCGTCGTAATCTGCCGATGCCCCAGCGCCCGCTGGACGGTCTTGGAAATTGGTCTCGCAACCCGCCGATCTGTCTGAGTTATTGCATCTGACCGTGCCCGACGGGCAGGCCAGACGCAGTGGCTGAGGCCGGACACTGAGAGGAGATAGGTGTGAAGATCTATGTGGGCGGTCTCGCGCCCGAGGTGGACGATGGCAAACTCAAAGATCTGTTCACTCCCTATGGCCAGGTCGAATCCGCCGTGGTAGTCAAGGGTCACTACACCCGCCAGTCGCGGGGATTCGGCTTCGTCGAGATGCCCGTCCGTGCCGAAGCCAGCGCGGCCATCACCGCCCTGAGTGGGACGCGGTTGATGGAGCGCGCACTCGAGGTCAGTGAAGCGAGGCCGCCGGCAGACAGGCCCCCCCACGGGGATCGCAAGGGCGGTGGATCTCCTCGCCGCGGTCGACCGGACGGTGGGAATCGTCACTGAACAGAGCGGCGACGCTGCCTTCCCGATGTCGCCGGCATTTCTCGCAATCTGGCATCGGGCAGCACCCGGCATCAGTTCAGACTCAAGCCGGCGGCTGACTCGTCGAGTGCGGACGCTCACGAGTAAATTGAACCGTTCTTCCCCGCTTTTCGCTTGACGTCACTGACCCGTAGAGGTTGATTATTGGCGAGCCCAGAGGGCTCAGGCGGGGCGATTAACCGCCATACCTCATTGCGGGCTCCAACCGCAGCTGTAAAGTCGACGACAATTGATTCGAGACTTGGTCAGGCCAGTGCCGTACGTATAACAAGGAGGTTCCACCATGAGAGTCAGACGACGCGTTCACCCCGCACCTCTCTTGGCGGCCCTGCTGGCCGCCGTGGCGCTCACCCCTTGGACGGCGTATGCCGCCGCCGGGGCAGGGTGCGCCGACCTGAACCATGACGGCGTGGCCAACATCCAGGACGTCATGGTTGCGGTCAACACGGTCTTCCGGGGCGACACATCGCTGCATTGTGCGGACTTGACCGCCCCGGCTGAGGCACTGTCGAACTGGTTTGGTCCGGCGCTGTCCAACGTCAGTGATCCTTTGCAGCAGCAGGCGCTCTCATCGCTCGCCTCTCCCGTCACGTTCAACGCCGTCGTCCACGACTCCGGGCGTGCCGTGCCCGCGCTGTTGGCCTTCGGCGACGCGGTGATTCAACTGGAGGGAACCGGCCTTTTGGATCAGTATCAGGCCGCCGGCCTGCTGGACGTGGCGACCAGCGCTTGGCCAATGGCGACGGGGGCGGAGGGTATCAGTTCCGACAGTCTTCTGCTGACTTTGCGCTGCCTGCACGAGTGCAAGGAGCGGTTCGAACATTGCCGCCGGGACAGCGTTGACAGTCTACCACAGTGCGTGTCGGAATTGGTTCACTGTCTGGTCGGCTGTTTGCGCCACGACCGGTCCGTGCCGCAGGATTGCATCGACATATGCCTGCACGAGTACCGGGACTGCCTCACCTCGGGCAAGCCGGCCTGGTGGTGCACTTCGCGCCTTGCTTGGTGCATTGTGCGCTGTTTCCGGAACGGCTGATCTCGATCAACAAGGCTTATGTCAGGACAAAACCCCCGGCCGGATGTTCTCCCGCCGGGGGTTCTTGCGCTCTGGCCACAGAAACCGGAACGTGGCTCGGTCTGCGAGGTAGTGTAGCTGATCTATTGAGTCTCGCGTAATATAGAGACATGCTGTGTACGGCCCCACCGCTTGCGGTGGGATTGCCCGAACCATCCTCCCACAGCACGCTGTGGGCCACCAATCTCTTCTCTTGACCCGCTGTCACTGGATTATACGAGACTCAATAGGTTAGAACTGATTTCAAAATACCCGCAACGCGGAGCAGGTTGACGCCATGGCCTTGCAGAACGAGGTGAGCCATGGCGTTCAGTGGACGACTGAGCGATGCGCCGTCCGTCAGGGCGAGGACGGCGTCGAGACCGGTCGCGCGCCGGAATAGGGTCCGATGAGCATTGAAACATTCCCGCTTGCTCGTGCTCGGTCACTTCGACGCGACGCCGCGAGCGACCCCTCATTCGCCAGGCGGGTGATAGCGAATCTTTTCGACCCGCCCAAGCGCCTCCAGAGTCTCCTCGACCGTCAGTAAGACCGTCGTCTCGAACTTCGAGAGCGCCCCACCGCCGCTGATCGCGAACGATACCGCCGCCATCGCCACGTTGTCCGGGGCCTCCCACAGGGTGTAGCCGTCGTACTCCCCGAACGCGTACCAAAAACCGTGGAGTTTTCCGCCAACCGACTCGATGTAGGATCGGGCCGCGACTCGCCGGTCCTCGGGATGCTTGGACAGTCGAGCCCACGTCTCGGGGGTGTAGCTGAAGCGCGTCAGGTACATCGCCATGGTCTGCCTCCTTGGGGATACGGGGTCAATACCACTCAAAATTGCCTTCAAGTCAACTCGGGATTCCGCAACTGGAACGTACTGCGTAGCGACCGCACCCGCAAGCACCGAGCACGCCGAAAGGAACTGCCGACGTGACAAGGCAGATTGCTCTCCCGACGTTGCCGGATTCCGCAATGTGATGTCGCCAGTGGACATGCGCAGTCAAGATGACCGATGGATCGATGGTTAACAATAGTCGATGTGATGGAGGCTTCAGTTGAATTCGAGAGGACCTCAAGCCAATAGCCGTAACCACTTCTTGCCCCAGCCGCTCGTCGCCGGCGGAGCCGGAAGGGTCGACAAGGACGAGTGCCAGTGCACCCACTTCCAGCCGTCGTCGCCCCTGCGCAATACGACCGTGGTCCGGGTTGGCTGTGAGAGTGTGCTTCCGTCGGGCATTGTCGCCACAAAGTCGTACTCCAAGGCGCAGAAGGCCAAAGCGGAGATCGCATGACAGTCGGTAGAGTGCCGATCGAATCTCAGTCTTGCGCCCGCCTTCTTGGCCCAGGCGAAGATATCGTTGAAGTAGCGGACGGCCTCATCCCGCGACCCCATCCGCACCGGCTTGCCCTCCACGTCGATGTCGAATCCCGACACGTCCTTGCCCATGGCGACACTTACCCAGGCCGAATCCATCGCAGCAATGGCATCCATCCCCTTGTCGATTACCTGGCGCACTTCTCGTGTCGCCGCGTCGTCCCAGAGTGCCGTGGGTGGCTTCTGTTCCGCCGACGCGATCGTGAGACTGCAAACTCCCAATACAGCCGCGAGAACGATCCATCGAATTCTGCGCATCGGGTTTCACTCTTGGTGACGAGACTTGAAAACGATCAAGAACGGGTGAGAGGTTGATTTCCAAACAACCGACCGAATCGGTGCGAAGAGGGTACCCGAAGTTAGAATCCCGGACAATCAGATTTCGAGATCGGCACTACTCGGGTGGGCTGTCAGAGACGTCCTACGGCCTGCCGCACCGAATCATCGCTCACCCGCGCGCAGATCTCGGTCGTCGTGATCTGTCTATGCCCCAGCGCCCGCGGGGTGATCGCGGGACAGGCAGGCCCACTGCCGGGGGCAACTCGCAGCAGCATTGTACTGACAATGTGAGTTGCCCCGATTTGTTGTCCGCAAATCAGGACTGAGACTTGAGGGGCCCCGTCCCCCGCCAGCCCTCATCGGACTTTTTCCCAATGGTCCACGAACACGCCGGGACGTGTCGCCGTCAGCTTGCTGCCCTCGAACACGATTTCGGGTTCGTCGTGAAGCGGGAGCTTGATCTTGAGCTTGGAACCGTCCGTTGTCACGGGAGCTTTGCCGTTTGCCTGAGTGAAATCATACTTCAGGCCGGTGCCGGTGATCTCGTCGTTCATGCAAAAGTACAGATTTTTCTCGACGTATTCCTTGTCGGTGAGTGTGTACTCGGCGACGTAGGAGATGGAAACATGCTTCCCCGCCGAATCCGACCACGCCACATTGAAGTTCCGGTATTTCTCCGTATACGTGACCATCCCGACGATGGCCGGCGGCTTCTGCACCGCACCATTGGGAAGATCCCGCGACACCAGCATGTAGGTGCCCTGAATGTTCGGCGTCTTGACCGCCGCAGTGCCCGCCTTGTCCTGGCCGGGGGCAAGCGACACAGCGCCAGCCACCAAGGCGGCGACGATAACCACGAGGCCAACCGGTTTCTTACGCATGTCTCCTCCTGAAGGTTGAGAGTGCACACTTACAGCCCCGGTCCATATCCGTGTGGCAGATACCCGGGCTGACAACGGGGCCAGTCACGCCCAGAGATGTTCGAGTGTCAAGCGGAAATGCTGTCAGGTGGAACGGACGGCCCGCTTCAGGCGGTCATCGCTGACCCGCGCATAGATCTCAGTCGTCGTGATCTGTCGGTGCCCCAGCGCCCGCTGGACCAGGTACAGGTCTCCAGTCTTATGGCACAGGCGGGTCGCGAAGGTGTGGCGGGTGATTCCTGCTTTCTGGCACGGGCCGGAGAGCCGCCATTGCACCTGCCGGGTTGCCGACCGCGACCTTGGCTTTTCCCGACTTGGCGGACGCATCGAAAATGATGCATATTCACTCTCGTTGCTTGAGCTAAGAGCTGCATGCGGCGTCGGTTCACGCGGGAGTTTAAGCTTGGGAGGGACGGTGTATGGCAGTAGCGTCATCGAAATCGCAGGCCCGGCGTAACGGCGATCCGTCCGCTCCCGGAACACCGATCGCCATGTCCGTCATGCGCTCCCCCGTTGTAATACCCCGATCTGCCGGTGGCTGGCTGAGTGTCGAGCGAAATCCCTCTCTATCCGCTCCTGCGCGGGCGTGATGTTAGCGCGTGGCTTGCGAATCTGTCCGCGCTCATAATAGTCCCTCATGCTGCCGCGGACTTTTCTGTGCCCTTGAGTGTCGAGGAGGTAAGCCGCAGCGCGCCCCTAACGCTCGAATACTTCGGAGAGTTCGAGAAGGCGCTCCGATCTCGTAGCGGGTACCGACAACTCCACAAGGAGAGACCAGAATTCTACGTTGTGGGGAATACCGGCAACTACACGCTCGCGCCCCATAAGGTGGTGTTCAAAGAGCTCACCGATGTGTTCCAATGTGCGGTCATCAGCCCGGAGCAGACGGCGAATCGGGTTTCAAAGCCAGTGATCCCAGATCACAAGCTGCTCTTTCTCGTATGCTCCTGCGCAGAGGAAGCACATTTTGTCGCGGGTTTGCCCAATTCAATTCCCGCCCGTGCAGCGCTCTACAGCGCCTCAGTCGGGGTTCAGACGCAGGCCGACTATCCCACCGACGTGTCACGCATCCGGCTGCCGGATTGCGATCCAAAGAATGCAGTTCACCGAAATGTAGTCCGACTGTCACAAGAGTGTCACGAGATCGCAAGGGCCGACGGGGGCTCCGGGCAGCTTGTGGCGCTGGGGACAGATCTTGCCTCCGCAACGTCGGATATTGGGAAGATCCCAAGCAGCGAGCGGGAGCCGCTGATGGCCTACTACACGAAGATTCGGTCATTCCGAAAACGCGCGGCTCCCTCTGAGTCGATGGAGGAGGAAGTATAACCCCGCGCCGAGGACGAGATGTGGAAAGACCAAGTCATTCAGGCCAAAGGTGTGTGAGCTTGGAGTCCGAACGTGCCCGAATTGTCTGACGATGTACAGTCCCCCCATCCTCTGGGGTCCTGGCACTCAAACCGACCCAACGAAGGCGGATTCCTTGAGCCGGATCTGACATGGCCGCGGGACAAAATCACAGGTGACCTCCGCCGAATCGATGACAATGATAGAATGAAACATCCCCCATAGCCGTCCGGGCTATGGGGGATGTGATTTCACGCAACACGCGGCTTACTTCAAGAGTAGCATTTCCCGGCTTTGGCCGAATTCTCCGGCCACGAGGCGATAGAAGTAGACGCCCGAAGCAGGCGGACTGCTGCTGCCATCCGTGCCGTCCCAACCCACCGTGTAGCGACCGGCCGGTTGGAATCCCGATACCAGCGTCCTGACCCGCTGACCGAGAACATTGTAAAGTGTCAGGTCGACATTTCCGTCTCTCGGAAGCAGATAGACGATCTGGGTCCCCGCGTTGAATGGATTGGGATAGTTCTGTTTGAGCACATAGTCGGACGGGACCGCGCCCGGCGCACTCGCCGTCGAAGGACTCAGATTCACTGCCAGCGCCACCTCACCGCAGAAGATCAGGAACTGGCATCCATCGAATCCAATATTGATAGCGTCGACGGCCATGTTAATTTGGGAAATCGCCGCACCGCCCGTGGGCCGCCCTGCCAGCGCACGATCGGCCAGTTCCAAAAGCCCGTTCACATTGACGCCGAGACTCAGACTCGACAAGGCATTAAGAACGGCCTGCGTGATAATGAAGCTGCTGACCGGATCATCGGCCGTACCCAAAATACCATCCGGGCCCGGATCGGGCACGTCGTTGCCATTCCCGAGGATGTTATCTGATCCTGGCAGCGCCTTCTGGGTATTCATCGCATGGCAGAGAAGCAGACTGCCGAGATTGGCGTCGTACCGGACATTGAGACCCAGCGTGATCGTCTGACCCAACAGCACATTGGTGAATTTGCCCTTGCCGTCCACCGGCAGGATCGGCGCCGTCTGGCAGGAGGTATGATCGATCGTCTTGTCGCCGAGATTCGACGGTAACGCGCGCGGTGAAGAACCAGCCGGCAGACGCAGAATGATGCAACTCTCCGACCCTTCATCGAATGTCACTGACCGCCCCGGCTTACCCACAACGAGGGGCCAGGCCAGCGCGATCTTGAACCTCACTCGTTCTTCTCGGAGGCGTTGGCAGAATACGGACAACAGCGGGTCGCAATGCCTCCGGCTCGCGTGGGTCCAAGGCTTGGTACCGTTCGAGTTCCGACGGGCATGAATCGGTTGGCTTGTCAGCCGCCCGTTGACGATCAATGACTTACGCTTCTCGGGTCGGGCACCGAGATTTCGAACAACGTATCACTCGCCCCGCCATTGAATCCTTCTTCCAATTCCATCCGCAGATCAAGATCAAGGCCGATCCCGATGGGGTCGGCCTTTCGCTCTTGCATCCCTTTGCGTGGCAAAGGGTCGCGGGGCCAGGTCGGCGCGTGACAAGATGGGGATCTTCCACTGTGCCGTCACGGAGCGCGGCCGCGGGCCGCGGTTTGGCCTGAACCCGCTCGTTTCGCGTCTGAAACTCTCGGGTTCGGTGACCGCAAATTACCGCCGCTTCTCGCCACGGAGACCAACGCAAAGTCCGTGGATCGTGACGGACCCACGGGCCTTGTGGGCGTCGTTTCGGACTGATTCTACCGGCACGTATTGCAGAGCTCTGCCGGGGGATGCAAGTCTTCTCTTGGTCACGAGCATTCAGCATTCGCTCGTAATTTGCGAACGTGTTTTCAGCGCTCCCGGGCAAAGTAGGTGACCGCCCAGTCGGCGATCCGGTGCGATTCCAAAAGTGAAAGAGGAGCCCGCAGCGCGCACAGACCGGTCTTGCCCCCGCCTTGTCGAGTCTTGATGATCAGACGACAGATGGAGTCGGTGGGAATGAGATTGCGATATCGGATTGCGGAAGTCGAATCGGAGCCGTAGGCGTAGAGCGACGCATAGGAGTCCGTGCGATAGAAACCATGGACGGAATCCGGAAGGTCGGAGCCGTGGCAACGGTTGCAGGACTGGGCGAAGAGCGGCGCGAGGTCGTCAACGTAGGTGAGCAGAGCCCGGTATTCCGACGCGGCGGAATCGAACAGGCGATTGCCATAGGGATCATTCATGCCGTCGACCGAGAGACGATAGTGATGGAACAGCTTCTGTTCTGGGAAGGAGAGCGTGACGATTCGTCCCAAATCGGAGCTCAATGCTGCGGCTGCCGGGGCATGAGGCAATTCGGGTGAGTCCAGGTCGACCAAGTGGTAACGGCTCGTGTCTGAAGCGTCGGCGGAATCCGGACGGGTGTGGAACTCCACGCGAACATGCGTGAAGTCGGCCGTCTGGGTCGTCACCTGATCCGCTGGCCCACTGATTGGAGGATCCGAGGCGTCGCCATGGAGTATCCATTCCCGTACCAGGTCGGACTCGAAGGCGGTCAGACCGGCACGCCGATACTCCCGGCCGGTGAAGGCGGTCTTAGCGGCCAGTTGGCATCGGTCGTTGCCGGCAATCAGATCGGGCGACCGATTCAAGTCGGCTTCATCACTACCGAAGGCGTACAGCGCCGCGCGCGAGTCGGTCCGATAGTTACCCGATGCCAACGTCTGGTTGTGGCAACTGTTGCACCGTGCCGCGAAGACAGGCGCCATGTCGCGATCGTATCGCAGGCCAGGGGCCACCCCCAGTTCGATTGGCTTCTCGGAAACATCAATGCCGCGTTCGTAGCGCAGACCGGACAGGCGCACCAGAAGAGGCGTGCGCAGACTGTACGCCGGCGAGACGGTGATGGTCAACAGCGTCGCCGACAGCGAGTCGACGTCTGCCGCAGTGACAGCGAACGGAGTGCCGTCGGCGCTCCAAACGCCAAGGCCCGTCTTATCGATGAGGGGATTGAGGGCATCGGGAAAACCCACGATCAGATGGACGCCATCGGGGGCCATGACTCGAAAGGTCGCAAGCGGCGGAGACTCGACCGGGCTCTCGCAGCCAAGGATCAGGAGGCAAGCGGGCAATGTCAGGAGATTCCGTCGGGAGATTCGCATCAGATCACCAAGAACGCGCTAAGCGGGCGCCGAACTGATTGTCGTTGTAGGCGCCAAAATCGGACGTCTCCGGTCGATTGGACGTCGCCTGCGTCCAATGCTCCAGCAGGCGAATCTGCCAGCCCCCACCGGCAGGGATCCGCACCTCCGACTGTAGGCGCCACTCGTGGTCTCGGCGACCGACATGGTAGGGATCGGCCGGTTTCTGTGACGTATAGAGTTCGAGTTGGTAAGCGACGTCGATACCGACCGTCCACGACGACTTCGATTGGTATTGCAGGCCCGCCTCCCACTCGTGTTCGTGGTGGCTGACGTCGATCACGGCGTCCGCCTGGCGAGCACCATCGGCGCCGAAGTGCGAGTATCGGTAGTCCCAACTGGCCTCCCATCGATCGTGAATGGGCATCACCCAACCGTACGAACCCCACCAAGTCGTGCTGTTGCGCTCGTTGAACGCGCGGTTGTAGGATGTGCGTTTCCATCCCGCCGCCAGCCGCTGTTCCGCGGGCAGGCCTTGTCGCAAACGATACTCCAGGTCCCCCGTCCAAGAATGGTACCCGGCTCGGGCATACGACGGCGTGGCCGGATGAGGATTTGCCGTGTCCCGAAGGAGCAGGTCCCGCAGATAGAAGTGGGGGGTCCAGCCGACGTGGGCAATCAAGGCCCGGCGCGGGCTGGCCCAGCGTCCCTCCAGATCGTAGTCCAGCCAGTTCTTGATCACATTGCGGGCGTACCAGTGGCCGTTGCCGGAGAGCCGCAGACGATACTCGCGGCGCGATTTCGCGCCGCGTCGCCGTTCCACGAACGCACCCACGTCGGTGATCCAGTCGTCGGCGCTCAAGATGGAAAATTTGTTGGGATGGGCGCGGGACGTGAACAGATCCCGGTCACGGCGGGAGTAATCGAGTATGTTGTCGTCGTAATACCCACGCAAATAGGAATTGCCGTTCCAGCGCCAGCGCGGACGACTGCTCCGACGGTGCGGTGAACGGCTCCGGGGCGTGCCGGCAGTTCGGGCCGGCCGGTTGAGCGAGTCACCGGATGAAGAGGCGTTAAGCGGCGACCCCAGGGACGTGGCGTCGCCGGCCAGAAACACCGAAAGAAACAACAAGCCGGCCGATGTTATTCGCAGCGGCACATCGCTGGATTGATTAATCCTTTTCTTCGTTGCCCACATCGTCGGCCGGGAGGGTGAATCGGAGGGCGACGCCGGGCGCGTCGGTCGAGGTGGGCGTGACCCCCAACTCATGCTCGCCAGGCGGGATGGCAACATAGATGGTGCGGCTCTTGCCGGGAACCCATTCGCCTTCCTCTTCGAATTCACTGTTGACCGCCTTGGTCGTGGACAATTCCTCCTGCTTGAGCGGCTTCGCGTCCAGCGCAAGGTTGAGCGCGTATTTTTGAGTTCCCTTCATCGTGGCGCCATACACCAGCCGGGTTACCACGCGCAAGCGGGTCGGGCCGATCGCCCGGACTTTGACCGGTTTGGTCGGCGTCGCGAGATGATAATCGAGTCGCCGCTCATGATAGATGAGAGTCAGGGTGCGATCCATCGCGACCGGGTACAAAGGCGATTGATCGGCGTGAGGCGCGGGGCGAGCAAGCTGGAATCGCAAGCCGCAGTACGGCCCGTCCGCTTCCAGCAGGCGGACGTGATAGGTGTGCAGACCCGTTTCGACCGTGAATGAGAATTTGCGTGACAGCCCCGGTTGTTCGGTCTGGCCGACCCATTCGGCGTCGGCGGATGCCGTCGTGGTTCTGACGTCTCGGGCCGTGTCGACGCCACTCTGGACCAGTACACGATAGTGGGCGGAGTCTTTGACGAATCCAGCCGGCAAAGCCAGACGGACGATCGCGGTCAGTGTGCCGGGGCCCGAGGCCTTCACTTCCAAGGTCGAGTCCAGAGCCAGCCGATAATACGCGCTTTGGCGACCGGCAATATTCAATGAGAGGACCGTGCCGCTCGTCGGCGCCAGAAGCTCAGAGGCGTCGGCGGAGAACGCGACCAGCGCGGTCATCACAAGAACAAGGAAGAACAAGCGGCGCGGCACAATGACCTCCCCCTACGCGTTCGTGAATTGAGTGCGGCGACGAAACAGCCATGGGCGCAGATCGACGCGGATGACAATGAACACGACCACGGTGAGGATTACGGTCAGGATGATGGCGCTGGAGATGTTGTATTGGTCGCGGAAATACAGCGACCCTTCGCCGACGGTTGGGGGATCGGGAGTGACGACGGTGGGCAGCTCGAATTGATCGGCGATATGGACGACGTTGGAGAGATTGATGATCGGGAGGCCGCGCTCGGCCATGCGATTGAGGACGGCCCGGACCGGATAGTTGCGCCGCGCCAAGTGACGGGTCACGCCGGGTGGAATCAGTTTGTTGTTGAGTGCCCCACCCATGTCCGCCAACCCGCCACCAATGTTGACGAAACAGGAGACCGATCCGGCCGACCCGGCGATCGAATCATAGATCTGCATCCGACGTTCGATGTTGCCTTCCAGTGACCGCTCCTCGATCAGCTTGACTTGATTGCGCGCAATGGCCTGGCGCACCATGTTACGGCCATCGGGAGACAACCCCCGTCCGTAGTCACCACCGCCGCCCAATGAGGCGGCCACGGCGTGGAAGTCCCAGACCCCGCCCTTGGCGACAATGTCCTCCATGTCCAGCCAGGTCAAGTCCGGGCGGGTGGCGCCCCAGTCGGAGGCGCCGACCGAAACGATGGAGATCGGCGTGAGTTCCAAGGCCGCGCACGCGGCATAAAAGGCGACATTCCACCCGGGCAACGAGCCGGTCATCCCGACCGCGATGGTATCACCCTTCTTCACGCCCGCGCGATTGAACAGATCGACGAATCCCGCGGCGAAGTTGGGGTTGGTGGCCAGTATCTTGGCCGTCGCCACGCCGCGGTCCGAGGTAATCGGGGTGCGCTCCTCGCCGATCAGACCCGATCCCCACGGATCATTACGGGCGTCGATCTTGATCCCTTTCTCATTCAGGAATGACTTGACCTCGCGCTGCGCGGCCTTGGCCAGTTCGGCGGCACGCAATTTGGCGCGATACCGCGGCTGCTGGATCGGCCGCGCCGTGTGCTCGGCGGCGTAGAAGATCAACACCGCGAAGAGCGCCAGGCCGACCAGCGCGCCATCACCGATCCGTCCCTCGCGCCAGGTCATACGATCACGTCGCTCCCCAAGGCGATGTCCCCGCCGGTGAGAATCATGAGCAGGAGCCGGATGAAGATGGCCGCGATGACCATCATGGACAAGGTGGCGACCACGCCCTGGCGGTCCATCCAATTGGCGATCAGCCCGGGGATGATCAGGCCGATCGTCTGAAATTCCAACGATGACTGACCCACACGAAACACCAACAGATCGCGGGACAGCCAGCCCAGGAAGAATCCGATCAGGACCGTCAGAACGATCCGGCGCAATCCAAAGATGAACGCGTAGGTCGACAGAAGTTTCACGAGCCCGAAGGTCGCGACCGCGACCGCGACCGTGCCCACGACCCGGGTGGGTTCGTGGATCATCAGCGCGATGTACCCCGGCACCACCATGCCGCCGGCGGCCAGACCCAGCGTCTCCGCAAAGACCAGACTGATCACCAACCCCAGTCCGACCGAGTGGATGATCAGATCACGCAGCGCTTCGGTAGACAACTTCCTGTCCTCGGTGTTGAAAGTATAGGGCGAGTTCCTCACCCAGACCGACAATATTGCCGATGCCGATGACCATGACCGGCCGGTGTTCCGCCACCTCCAAGACCTGCTCGAACAGCCGTGCCGCGTCCTGGCCGCCGAAGTCATGCACGCAGGCTCTGTTCATTCCCAGGCCGATCGCGGCTTGATGGACGGGACGCGTTGATTCACCGCAGATGAAGTATTGGTCGGCCTCGACCCCGGTGGCAATAAACTCCGCGAGCTGTTCAGCACGCGAGATGCGATCCTTACGGCAGGTCACCAGCGCCACCAACTTTCCCTCTCTGGGCCGCCAGGGCGCCAGACGTTCCCAGAGGATGCGGTAACTATCAGGGTCATTGGCGGCAAAGGCATTCACGAAGGTGATCGAAGCGCCAAAGGCATTCAGAGTGTGGATGCGCAGCGCGCCCGGGTCGGGCGTGGCGGCATGCATGCCGGCCAACGCCGAATCCGGATCGATGCCGAACCATCCGGTCACCGCCAGCGCCAGGGCGACGTTTTCCTTGTGTTCGAAGTACGTGAAGCCGGCCATCATGGCGTCGGTGACAGCGTCTGGCCGTGATACGGCAATCGCCGATTCACGCCCTCGCGCCTGTTCGATCAGCGGGCCCAGATGCGTCTGCTCCGCGGTAAAGAGGATTCCCCGTCTCGGGGTGGTGCTGGCGAGCGCCCGGGCGACGTCGGTGACGGTGGGACCCATCTCATCCAGGTGGTCGGCCCGGACATTCGTGATCACACCAACCGTCGCCCGGATCAGTTTGTCTTCCGCCACCTTTTGCAGCTCGGGTTTGACCGCCATGCATTCGATCACCAGGGCCTGAGCCCCCTGATCGCGGGCGCGTCGGACGATGCGGACCTGCTCAATGATGTTCGGCTTGCCGGCCCGGGCGATGGGAGCTTCGACGCCATCGGGAAAGATGAAGCGGGGCTTTGTGCCGGTTGTCTTGGCCACTGTGCGGTATCCGCCGGCCCGCATTCCCGACGCAATCAGGCGGGTGACCGAGGACTTGCCCCGGGTGCCGTTGACATGAATTCGAACGGGAATGTCCGCCAGGGTTCGTCGATGGCGATGTGCTTCGTACAACAAGTACGCCGCCATTCCCAGAATCTCGGCTCCGATTACCCACATGTCTCAACCAATGACGCTCAAGCCGATCCCCCGTCCTTCGCCGTGTGCATCATCCCCCATCAGCCCATGTCAGGCGCAGGGGTTGCAAATCGTCGTCGCCGGATCAGCGCCACGGAACGCCACGCCGATCATCCTCACGACGTCGAGGACGTCGGTGACACCGTTGCAATCGAGATCGGTTTGTTGCCTCGGGCAACCGGGGTCGGTCACAGCGGGGCTGCCGCGAAAGGCCACGCCGATGGTCTTGACGACGTCCAGTACATCGGTAACGCCGTCGCATTGCGGATCGTGATGGCAGGGGCAGGTGCAATTCGGGTTGTATGACCCTTTGAACAGGCCGGTCTGGCCGGTGCCCAAGTAGATGTTGGCGGCAGGGCCGGCGGGGTCCAACTCCAGCGAGTACAATTCCGAGTCAGGGAGATTGCCGGAGATATTCGACCAACTGCTGCCGCCATCCCCCGACACAAAGACCCCACCCCCAAAGGTGGCGGCAAATAATCGTGTACTGCTGGCCGGATCGATGCGAATCGCGCGCACGGAATGAGTCGTCAGCAAGCTCGTGAGGGGGCTCCAGGTTGCACCGTTGTCCGAGGAAGCATACACGTGGCCGCTGTCGCAGCCGGCATAGACGCGACCGGACGTCGTCGGATCGAAATCGATTGTTCGGATGAAAGCATCATTTGCATGAAAACCCGCGGCTGTCGCAACGTGTGTCCAGTTCGTGCCGCCATTGGTCGAACGGTAGAGGTAATCAACATCGGTTCCGGCGAGGACGGTCGACGTCGCGGATGGAGACACTTCCAATGACCGCATCGAAGTCGAAAACGGGATCGAGGCGCCGTTCATGTTGGACCAACTGGTGCCGCCGTTGGTGGTCTTGAATACGCCATTGCCGGTCCCGGCGTAAACGACCGTGGCGGACCCGGGAACGACCGCGATGCGGCGGACAAATGTGTTCATGCCGGTGGTATCCGTCAACACCCATGTCTGGCCGTTGTCGATGGATTTCAGCACTCCGGTGGCGTAGGCCCCTGCATACAGTGTGCCCGGAGTTGACGTGCGATCCAGATCCTCGATGGAATTGCTCGTCGGGACCGAGGCCTGTATCCAGCTCGATCCGACGTTGTCGGAGTACCAAATCCCATCGCCAAAGCCGGTGGCCGCGATCAGTCGGCCGGTATTGCCGAAAACGATGTCGCGAACGGCGGTCCCCAGCATTCCCGTGTTCCGCGCACCGAACGTTGCGCCGCTGTCGGTGGAGCGATAGACGCCTTCTCCGGCGGTCCCCACGAGCACTTCCACGCCGGCGCCATCGGACCATCCCGTGTTGACAAGAGCCGGCATGGCCGGCAACCCGGTTGACACAGGCCACCCCTGGTTCACATCGCCGAGGGCCCGTCGGAAGAAGCCGCCCACGTCGAGCGCCGTCATGCGGTAACCCTGAGTGAACAGGACGCACGTCGTATTGGAATCGGGGAGTGGATGGGTAGTTCCCACGCCGTTGATGGCCTCCCACACGCCAAAGACGCCGTTCGCATTGTTCTTGTACACGCCGCGACCAGCCGTCCCGATGATCAAGCTGGCTTCGGGATTGTTGGGGCTGATGGCGATGCCCATGACCGTGCTGCGAATGCCGGTTCCGCGCTGCACCTGATTCCACGACGTGCCGCCATTGAGAGTGACAAAGAGGGCGCCGCCGGAGGGTATGTCGCCGATCGAACCCCCGGCGTACGCGGAATCGCGGCCAAAGACGGCGACGCTGCGAACGTGTTTGAGTTCCACCCCGGAGGTATCGTCCCTCACCGGCGATAGACTCCAAGTGCCCGAAGCTCCGCCCCCGGTCGAGATATACACCCCATCGCCGAACGTACCGGCATACATCCTCCCGGTGATGTTGTCGCGCCCCAGGGCGCGGATCGACACCAATGTCGGCAGCACCGACGACCAGGTGGCGCCGCCGTCGAGTGAGCGGAAGATCCCATCATTGGTCCCGGCGAAGACGTTGAGGGAACTCACCGCCAAGACAGAACGCACATAGGTATTGGTCATGCCCACGTTGCCGGCTTTCCACGTGACGCCGCCATCGCTGGATTTGTAGACGCCCGATCCGAAGGCGCCCGCGTAGCGGACCTGCGCATTGTCCGGCGCGACGCTGATCGCATCAATCACCTTCCACTGTGGCCCGACCCCAACCCATGCCGCCACGACGGAGGAGCCGAACAGAATGATAAGAATAAAAAAACAGCCGCTCACGACAAGCCGGACACACTGATCTGCGAACTTCAAGCCGGATATCATGCGATGCAACTTCATCATCCCCTTTGTCGATGCTGGAAGTGCTTCTGAATCTATCGGCATGTATTGCCAGATGACTCATCTGGCCGACGGTCTCGGTGGCAAGATAGCACACCGATTCATTCTGTCAACACGGCGGGGCGACGAAGGTTCCACATTCCTATCAAATTCCGCTACTGGATCGTTATCTTAGAGACGGCCGGCGAGCGTCATCACAGTCTCCCAAATGATGACGCAATTACCCCCGATTGGGGGGGGATATTTCTTGTCCGTCTGAAGGCCTGGGGCGGATCGCTCGGATCACTTGCGACCTAAACCCAAGGATTGGTGTCGCTTAAGGCATGATGGAGAGACTCGGATGCCGGGTATTCACCTGGTCTCCAGATCGGCGCACGGCCGCCAGCGGAAGACCTCAAGCAGGAATAGGAAGACGTTGTGACGCGTGACGCATACCGTTCCTTCAAAGAATTGGCCGCCAGTCAGCGCGAGAACGA
>JACQFV010000160.1 GCA_016199865.1 Candidatus Zixiibacteriota bacterium
GGTGAGGGAGAGGATGCGCTTGGACCGTTCGCGCAGTTTTGCCGATGTCGCGGCCAGATCGACCATCCAATTCTGATACGTCTTGCCCATCTGGATCATCGCGGCCGTGGTGATCATGTTCAGCACGAGTTTCTGCGCCGTGCCGGCTTTCATCCGCGTGGAGCCGGCCACCACCTCGGGTCCGACGACCACCGCGATTACAACGTCGGCCGCTTCGGCATTCCCCTCGACAGGATGCGGATTGGCGACCAGAAAGATCGTGCGGGCGCCGCGTTTCTTGGCTCCCGTCAGTGCCCCCAACGTGAATGGTGTACGACGCGAGGCGGCGATCGCGATCAGGCAGTCCTTTGGTCCGATCTTGGCGCACGTGACCGCCCGCGCGCCGTCCGCCGCGGAATCTTCCACGCCTTCGCGGGATCGGATCAGCGTTTGGCGTCCGCCGGCGATCAGGCCGACGGCACGGCGCGGATCAATCCCGAACGTGGGTGGCAATTCGGCAGCGTCGAGCACCCCCAATCGTCCCGATGTCCCCGCGCCGGCGTAGAATAGACGCCCGCCACTTTTCCACGTTTCTATCACGAGCCGTGTTGCCTGCTCAATCTGGGAGAGGCATCCACCGATCGCGTCGGGGACCGTGCGATCGGCATCGTTGATGAGCGCGAGCACCCCGGAGAGGTCTTCACGATCCAATCTGTTGTATTTCGGGTCTCGTGCTTCCGTGGTCAGATGCGAGAGTTGATCGAACAGAGTAGCATCCGACGGCTCGGCGACTCGTCTTCGTTTCCCTGTCATGGGGCGAATACACCAAGCGGGCGTTCCCTCGTCAAGCGGGCAGATCGCGGCAGGGACAACCTTTGCAGGTGCACCGATCTCATTTTCCACGGCCCTTCAGGGTCGCACGTCGGACTTACGAGTCTGAGGACCGCCGGCACCAACGCGCAATCCCTTCTTGAACATCGCCCTCGCCCGATTGTGCTGATTCAGGGTTTCCGAGAAGACATGGGCGCCGTGTCCATTGGCGACAAAATACAATTCCTTCGTGGAGTCGGGGTAGAGGGCGGCCAGGATTGACGAGCGGCCGGGATTGCAGATCGGTCCAGGGGGGAGGCCGGGATACAAGTAGGTATTGTACGGCGAATCGAATGTCAGGTCCCCGGCCTGCAACAATCGCCCATCCGGCAGCCCGCCGATCGCATAGACGACCGTCGGATCACATTGCAACAGCATGCCGAGCCGGAGTCGATTGTGAAACACGGACGAGATACGCATCCGTTCATTCCCCTCGGCGGCTTCCGCCTCGATCATCGATGCCAGGGTCAGGATTTCATGCCGGCTCATGCCGATTCGCGTCGCGCGCCCAAGCAACGAATCACCGAATTCATCACGCGCCGCCTGCAGCAGGCGCGTCAGAATCTCCTGGGGATCGACACCCCAATAGAAACTGTATGTCTCCGGCCAGAGATATCCCTCCAGCCGGTCAGTGGGAACGCCCCATTGCCGAAGCCGGACTGTGTCTCGCGCCAGGGCGACGAAACCGGCTGAATCAAACCCCAACTCCCGTCCCAGCAACCCAGCCATCCTGGCGGTCGCCCACCCTTCCGGGATCGTGACCGACACGGTCACGGCGCGTCCATCGTGCAACAAGTCGAGAATATCCTGCATCCGCGTCGGGCCGGAGAAGATGTACCGCCCAGGGCGCAGGTTGCGGTCGATGTGACGCCGGCGCGCCCACCAGGCAAAGAGGCGACGCGATCTCAGAATTCCCAGCGAGTCGAGTTTGGCCGCGATCTGCCTTGTGCCGTCGCCGCGCGCGATCGTCACCGTGACCGGGCTTGTGATCTGAACCGGGGCGCTCAAGATGTACAGGCCAACCGCTCCAAGGACCGCGAGGGCAACCGCGGTGGCGAAGACAAGAATCGTAAACTTGACTCTGTCGAACCGCATGGCTTCACCCATTGAAAAGTCGAACCAAGCCCTCCCGATACTAATCCAACCCGCCGCGGCGTCGAATCCAGAACATCGTCAGACGGTCGGCCAGATGAATCACCACGGCGGGGAGCAGCATGAGCAACGCCACGGCGAAGGAGACGATCTCACGCCCGACTTCGCTGACCCACGCTCGGGCTCGTCGGAAAGGCGGACTACTCATCACGATTGTCCAAGTTCGAGGGCAGCGAATCGAGGTATTGCCGCAGAAGGATTTCGGCAGCGATGCGATCGATCTGCTCTTTTCGCCCCTTCAGTTTCTTTCCGGACATCCCGAAAATCCGGTGCGCTTCCGCCGAGGTAAACCGTTCATCCAGTGTCTCCACCGGCACAGGACACGCCGCCTTCAGTTTGTCCACAAATCCCAGGACCGCCTCGGCCATGTCACCATGTTCGCCGGTAGTGCGAAGCGGCAGGCCGACCACAATGCGGCGGTACTCCCATTCGGGTCGTCCCGCGGCGATGGCGCTGACGGCCTCATTGTCGTTTTTCACCACGAGTGTGCCCAGTCCGGTCGCAATCGTGCCGGTCGGGTCCGAGATCGCCAGACCGATTCGCCGTCGGCCATAATCCACTGCCAGAACCCGTCCCCCGGCACTGATCTCGTCGCCCGTGGCCACGAATGAAACCTACGTTCTCTCGAGCCGACGGTCAGCAGGAATCTCTGTGCGCCCGGCCGTGTACTCTCTGCCTTCCATTTCCCAATCATTGCTGGAGGGAATCCTTTTGCGCAATTGTCTGCATGAACACCCATACCAGCTGCTCGTCGGCAATGGTCGACCTGAACCCGGCCAGCAGGCCGCTGCCCAGCCGCGTACAAGTCAATGGCGTGTAGGCGATTGGCGAAGGCGCCAATGTTGAACGACGATCCTTCGCGCCAACCTCATGGCGAAGTGGGAGTGAATTGCACGGCATGGGGGTTGCGCTGAGCGTGGTCATGAGACCTGAGCCACAATTGCCCATTCCGGTCCACCCCGGCCCTTTTGGCGACTTGGAGCGGGGCTTTCCTACATCCCGCCTGGATAGCCAACGCGAACCGAAGGTCAAGAAGGACGAGCGCGGTTTCTACATCATGACCCTCTCGGAGAATCTCAAAGTTTATTTCGAAGACTACTATCAGTTCCTCGAATTGCTCGCGGCCCGCTGCGAACGGGACCTCGATACTCTCGCCTTATCCATCAACTCGTGCACTTCCGATCATTCCGAATCGCTGTCGTATTTTCGCGCCCGACGGATCATCATCGAGCTGGCGTTGAAGAATGTCCGATCCTTCTACTCCGACCGCCACAACCTCGGCGTGATCATGACCCCTTGGTGCCTCGGCACCGTCATGCTGGAGAAAGTGGAGTTGCTGCGCGACCGTCTGGCCCGCGGCGAGGCGACCCATGCCGACGTCGGCGATTATCCTTATGACGTCGTCCGTTACATCGACGAAATCCGCACCCGCGTCCTGATGGACATCTTCGATTTCCCGCCCAAGGCCTTCGCCATGCGCTGGCAGTACACTGAACTCATCAAACGGTATTCCACGGCGCTGGCCAACGTCACCACCTCCCTGCAAAACATCCTCGAATTGATGAAGAACTACGGGAAGTAGCCCCTCTGGGATTTGAGCGGTTCCCAATCGTCATTGCGAGGAGTCCCGCTCTCTGAGCGGGACGACGAAGCAATCTCGCCCTTCCAGCCACATCCGCCCACTTCTGATCCCCTCTTGCTCCGTCGCATCGTGCGATGCTTCTTTGGCGCATCCGCCGACGCCACAACCCGTCGGCGCAGGAGTCAACATGTCGCATCGCGCCATTGCGCCCCCCAATGCCCCCTCCGCCGTGGGGCCATACTCGCCCGGCATCGCATTTGATGGCGGCAAACTGGTTTTCACCAGTGGCCAGGTCCCCCTCGATCCCCAGACCGGGCAATTTGTCAAAGGCGGCATTCCCGAACAGAC
>JACQFV010000161.1 GCA_016199865.1 Candidatus Zixiibacteriota bacterium
CCCTCAGGCGGCAAAGGATCTCGGACTGAATGAGGGCGACTATGTCTATGTCGACGCCAACCCCGAGGACCGGCCGTTCGTCGGCGCGCGCGACGGCAGCGAACGCAACGAGGCGTTCCGCTGCATGGTTCGGGTCAAGTTTAATCATTCCCTCCCTTATTCCATGACCATCATGAAGCACACCGGGTGGATCGCCACGGAACGCACGGTGAAAGCGCATAAGCAACGTCCCGACGGCCGCGCACTCGCGGCCGATACCGGGTACCAGGCCAGCTATCGCTATGGCTCACACCAGAGTATTACGCGCAGCTGGTTGATGCCAATGCATCAGACCGATTCGCTCTTCCACAAGGACACCGGCGCGATGCGGTTTGTCTTTGGATTCGCGGTGGACAATCACGGTGTCAATACCGTTCCAAAGGAAACTCTTATACGGATCGTGAAAGCTGAGCCCGGCGGGTTGAACGGACACGGGACATGGCGTCCCGCCACGACGGGTACGTCTCCCGGCGCCGAATCGGAAATGATGCAACGGTATCTGCGTGGAGAGCTGACCAGCTGAGGAGTGTGATTGAGTCGGAAGCTCTGAATCATGTCCACCAAGTGGCGATGGAGCGATATATGAATGACTCGAAAATGCCTGAGAAAGAGTGCGATCCCGACGATCCGATGGAGCTTCATGCGCATGCCGTTCCCGGAGACGCGGGACTTATGCTCGATCAATTGATCGAGGAGTTCGCGCGCATGGGCTGGGACGCAGGGCGAATCGAGTATCTGTTCCAGGATCCGTTCTATCAGGCGATGCATGACTTGAAGCTCAAATTCGGCCTGGATGCGATTCGTGCAAGAATCACCGCCGTGCTCAGTCGTCATGGAGTGTTACGCGTAAGCGGAGAATAATGATCCGCAGGTGATGTGAGTTGTCTCGGCCTCGTTTGAACCGATCCACGGCCTTCTGAAAGGGCGAACCCATGCCGAAAGTCTACAACTGGCAGCTTGGCCGCGAGATGGAATATCCCTACGAATCGGCCCACCCCGACTGGCAGTTCGCGTTTGTCTTCAACATCAACCGCTGCATTGCCTGTCAAACCTGCACGATGGCATGCAAATCCACATGGACCTTCTCCGTCGGACAAGAGCACATGTGGTGGAACAATGTCGAGACAAAACCCTACGGCGGATATCCGCAGAATTGGGATGTCAAGCTCCTCGGGATGGTGGAAGAAGCCAATCCAGGAGGCCAGACCTGGGATGCGGCGCAGAAGACACCAGATCGTCCTTTTGGGGTTTTCAAGGGGATGACGGTCTTCGAAGCGGCGAAGCGCACGTACTCTCCCGAAGGACCGTCACGCGTCCTCGGTTATCTGCCGACCGATGCGGAATGGCAGAGCCCGAATATCCACGAAGAAACCGCCGCGGGGCGTACGATGCAAAAGGGCGAGTGGGGCCGATCGGCACAGCTTCCCGAGCACAACGTGTGGTTTTTCTATCTGCAGCGGATCTGCAATCACTGCACGTATCCGGCCTGTCTCGCCGCCTGTCCGCGTCAGGCAATCTACAAACGTGAGGAAGATGGGATCGTTTTAATCGATCAACAGCGTTGCCGTGGTTACCGCAAGTGTGTTGAGGCCTGCCCCTACAAGAAGTCGATGTACCGTCCCACGACGAAGGTAAGCGAGAAGTGCATCGCCTGCTTTCCGCGTATCGAAGGCAGGGACCCGGACCTGACCCCGGATGGAGTCCCACTGGAGACGCGGTGCATGTCCGCGTGTGTCGGCAAGATCCGCCTTCAGGGGCTGGTCAAGAAATCGAAGGACGGAAATTGGGCGAACATTCCCGACAACCCGCTGCATTTTCTGATTCGTGAACGTCAGGTGGCGCTTCCATTGTACCCCCAGTTCGGAACGGAGCCAAACGGCTTCTACATTCCGCCCCGCTGGGCGCCACGTCCCTACCTGGTGCAGATGTTCGGTCCCGGAGTAGACAAGAGCGTCGAACAATACGTGTGCCCGGACCGTGAATTGCTCGCTGTGTTGCAACTGTTCCGTGCCTCACGGCAGATCATCTTCCAGTTCAAGATCGAGAAAGGACCGAAGGTGGGAGAATCCGAGGTCACCTTGCCATCCGGAGTCAAGAAGACACAGGAAATCTTTAATGATACTGTCCTGGGATACGACAAGAACGGAACGGAAGTGGTCCGCCTGACAATCGAGGAGCCGACGTTCGAGAGGAGCAAAGAGCATGTCAACTCCATCTGACGGTCCGAGGCCAAACGAGTTCGATGACCGGGATAGGACGATTGCGGCAGAGCAAGGTCTCCGCGCACGCGGCGAGTCTCACAATGCGGAGCGCGGACTCCTCTACCGGTGGCTGTCCCTCGCTTTCCAGGATCCCGCCCGCGGACATGCAATTCCGTTGATGGACCCAGCCCTTCAGGAGGCATGCCGCGCGGCGGCGGAAGCATTGCGTGCATTCTTGAGACCCGATAACGGGGATCGGGCTCGGGGAGAAGTACCCCTCGTGCGCCTGGACATGCTGCCCTCACTCGATCTGTTGCCCACCGATAGCCAGGTTCTCATCGAGCGCTACGACGAACTGTTCGGTCTGCTCTTGTCACGCGACTGTCCTCCATACGAAACCGAGTATTGTCCGCAGACGTTCAGCGTCTATCGATCACATCAACTGGCCGATATCGCGGGGTTTTATCATGCCTTTGGTTTGGAACCGTCTCGTACCAACCCCGAACGTGCTGACCACGTTGCCCTCGAGTTGGAATTCATGTCATGGTTGATACTGAAAGATGAGCATGCACGCGACAGCGGGAGTCACGACAGAACGCACGCCCAAGTCTGCCGAGACGCACAGCAACGCTTTCTGGCAGACCATCTGTTGTGGTGGACGCCCGCGTTCGCGTTTGCGATGCGTCAAAAGACGGATGGCATCAGTGAGGAATCCGAACTCTCCAGTCCGCCAGAATCATTCTACGGCGCCACCGCGCAGCTACTGGCGGCGTTCATGCGGGCTGAACGGCTCTATTTCGGCATTCCTCCGCCCCAACGTCTCATTACGCCGAATCCCAGCGATGAACGCCCTGAATCGACTGCGTGCGAAGGATGCGAGTTGCTGGCTCAATGAGACGGATTTCAATGGGGCAAGACCGGTCGTTGGAACATGATTGCGCTCCACGATACGAATGAGGTCATGTTCTCATCGGCTCGCATGACCGTGCGCCAACCGGGAGTGTATGTCGTCAAACCAAAGTAGGCTGATGTGTCCCTGATTGGCGAGCCGATTTGATCTGACCTTCCCCCCCCTCGCCGTCGGGGCAGGGCTGGGAAAAATGAGGGCCGTACCTACTCATTAGCGCTATAAAGTCACCTTCAAGAGGCTCGACTCCACCTCATTGAACAAGTCATCGAGCGATTCTTGAATCTTGATCGTTTCGGCGAGTGCAGTAATGATCTTGGCATAGATTGCGACCTCTTCAGACGATAGAACCCTGCCCTTGCGGTCCTTGAGCCACTTCTCGGCGACCTGGTAGCCGCCGATGCGATACGCCCACACTTCCGGCGGCACGCCAGTGAAATACTGGTCGGGGTTGACATAGACCCGCGACTGCTTCGGGTCGTAGGTGAGCTTGACAACCCCGAGTTTTCCCGAGCCCTCGCACTTGGCAATGGGTTTGGCGAGCTTGGTCGATTTGAGCAGGTGAAGTTCAACGAGTCGAGCCCCCTTTTCTGC
>JACQFV010000162.1 GCA_016199865.1 Candidatus Zixiibacteriota bacterium
AAGCTGAAGAGCGATGAGCGCTGGCAGGAATATCTCTGACCCGACCGCTGGCGCCATCGTGATGATCGCGTCGGTGATCCTGCTCGGGCCCGGACTCGTGTCGGCGCGCCCTGATCGCCGCGGCGGGCATGCCAGTGAATCATTCGATCCGCTGGGGTTTCCCGGTGATGATTCGGTCATCACCGCCGCCGTGAAAGCGGCACCACGCGATAGTATGCCGGCCTTGCAAACCAACTCGGGTTCGGCGATGGCGCCACGGCGTTCCGGCGCCGGTTTCCAAGTCCAGTTCTTTGCCACGACCGATCTGGCCGAGGCGCAGCATGTTCAGCGTCGGGCGCAGAAAGAACTCGCCGATTCGATCCGGATGGAATTCGAAACCCCATACTACAAGGTCCGCGCCGGCCGGTTTGCGACCCGGGATAAAGCCGAGACTCTGCTGGTGAGATTGCGCGCCATGGGGTACGAGTCGGCCTGGGTTCTCCCCTTCCGGCCGCCGGCCCCGTCAAACCCCGCCATTCGATGATCCGATCGGGGACAATCCCGATCATTCGCCGTGCCCCGACACGTCAGCCAACGTGGCCGCATTGTCGAGGCGTCTGCAGCGCGGCCTCGTGGTGGTCCTGCCAACAGAGACCCAGTACGCGTTGGCGGCCGATGCCACGAATAAAAGGGCGGTTGCGACGGTGCGTCGGATTAAAGGGCGTCCGTTCGATCAGCCGTTTTCAGTATTTCTGCCGTGTACGGATGACTTAGAGCGATGGGGGGTGGCGCTACCCCCGGCAGCCGGTCTTCTGGCCGCCGCTTTCTGGCCGGGACCGTTGACATTGCTTTTGCCCACCCGGAACCCCATTTTGGCCCGGTTGGGCCAACGAGGGAGCATTGGGATCCGTGTCTCATCCGAACCGATCATCGCTTCGCTCCTCCGGGCGCTCCCCGTCCCGCTCGTGGCGACCAGCGCCAATCCCTCCGGCCGGAATCTCGACCCGCGAGATGAAAATCGCTGGCTGGCAAATCGGGCGGCGTCGGGAGAACTGGTCTGGGCACGACCGGGTCGATTCATCCGTCGCCAGGCATCGACGATCGTCGATTGCCGTGGTCCCGATCCACGCCAGTTACGAGCCGGGCCAATTTCGGAGAGACAATGGCGGGCGGCACTGGCAGTCCATCGTTAGGAAGTCATTACAATGTCAGGGACAGATTAGCGAATGACGACGCGGCGTACCGACAATCCGGACGCGCCCAGACGGGTGTATCATGTGCTGTTCGTCTGTACGGGCAACACCTGCCGCAGCCCGATGGCCGAGGGTATCCTACGCAAACTGCTGGTGGAACTGCCGCCACCGCAACCGGCCGTGTCCATCGAGTCTGCCGGGACGATGGCGTCCGCTGGGATGCCCGCCACAGATCCGGCGATCGCAGTCGCCGCGGAGTATGGCGTCGATCTGGCCACGCACCGCTCTCAGACGCTGGACCCACAGACCTTGGAGCGCTCGGACCTGGTGCTGGTGCTGGCGGCCGATCATTACCAAATGGGACGGACACTCGGCGTCCCGCCGGAGCGGCTCTACATGTTGCAAACCTTTCCGCAACGACCCAACAATCTGCAGAGCGCGTCGATCTCCGACCCGATCGGCGGCGATCGTGGGCGGTACGAGAAGGCCTTTTTTGAAATCGACGAGGCGGTCCGACGGGCGCTGCCGGAGATTTTGGCCCGCGCCGGAATCCGCAACCACGAAGCGACATAGTGACGAACCCGGCATGACGGTCAGGGCGGCGATGTCACGGGGCTCGCAACACCACATTGGCCGGCTGGCCCGTGTTTGGGGGATTTTGGTCATCGCATTCATCCCGTGCTCAGAGAAGGTCCCCCTGGGCACAATCACGGCTTGGGCTGCCGGGCCCGTGGCGCACCCATCGGATTCCGTTCACGCCGCACCGACGGGCCCGTGGCCGGAACGACTGGTCACCAACTGGGCCTTTGGACCCGGCGAATCGCTGTCGTACTCCATCGGATGGGAGAAGATTGTCGCCGGCAGCGGCGAAATGTTCGTCGACTCTGCACTGGACACGCTCGGGCGATTGTGTTTTCCGATCGTTTCGCTCGTCGCTTCCACGCCCTTCTTCTCCACATTCTATAAAGTCGAGGACCGCGTGTTCACTCTGATGGATGCCCGGCAACTCTATCCTTTGCGATTTGAGAAACAGCTGAACGAGGGGCGCTATCACTCCGAACGCACCGTGTCCTTCGATCCGGAGATCGGTGTGGCGCAGACCCCGGCCGACACCTTCGGGGTGCCGCCTTACATTCTCGACGATCTCTCGCTTCTGTATTATGTCCGCACGATGGCGCTGACCCCCGGCCACGACGTCCAAGTCGACATCTACTCGGGCAAGACCGTGTACCGTCTGACGGTGAAGATATTGAAGCGGGAACGGGTGTCGGTTCGCGCCGGAGTGTTCAGTACGATTGTGGTCGAACCGCTCCTGCAGTCGGCCGGTCTGTTCAAGAGCGAAGGGAAAGTCACCGTCTGGCTGACCGATGACCGTCTGCACCTGCCGGTGTTGATGAAAAGCAAAGTGGTGGTTGGTTCTTTCGTCGCCGAGCTGGAGAGTTACCGGCTCGGGCAGATACGCCGGTATTAGGGCATGACTCGAATGGAGAAGAAGCCCACGCGACACCATCCCGCGGACTTGACCCGCCTACGCCGCACGCGCGCCCGAACCCGACGGTCTTTGGTCGACGTGGAACGGTTCGCCCAGCCGCCACAATCGGGAGATGACGCCGCCCAATTTCTCGACAAGTTGCCTCTTTTCCTCAAGGCGAGCGAATGGCGCAAACTTCTCGATGCCATCGCCGCCGCCCATGAAAAAGGCAAACCGATCTTCTGGTTATTGGGCGCACATGTACTCAAATGCGGCCTCTCCCCCATTGTGACCGATCTTCTGCAATCGGGCCTGGTCGATCTCTTGGCGTTCAACGGCGCCGGGGCGATACACGACTTGGAAATTGCGTTCATGGGGCGGACGTCCGAGGACGTCGCCGCGGGCCTGCGGGAGGGCCGGTTCGGCATGGCCCGGGATACGTCGCAGTGGTTTGCCGGCGGTGTTCGAACGTCGAAGCGGCAGAAGATCGGACTGGGCGAGGGAATCGGACGGTACATTCGCTCATCGCGCGCTCCTTATCGTCAGTTGTCACTTCTGTCAAGCGGCGTGGCGGCGAACATTCCGTCCCTGGTCTTTCCCGCGATCGGCGCCGAGATCGTGGCGCAACATCCGGAATTTGACGGCGCCGCGGTCGGGGCCGCCGGGCATTTGGACTTTCGTATTCTTGCCGAGCAATGTCGACGTTTACACCGTGGCGGCGTCGCCCTGCTCTTTGGCTCCGCGGTGATCCTGCCAGAAGTGTTTCTAAAGGCCTTGTCGGTGGCGCGGAATCGGACCCGTGTCGAGGGAATCGTCACGGCCAATTTCGACATGATCCAGCATTACCGTCCCAATGTAAACGTCGTCTCGCGCCCGACTCTTCATTCCGGCAGGGGATATTCCTTCACCGGCCATCACGAGCTGATGCTGCCTTTGTTGGCGTGGTCGATCAAATCGCGGCTGGGAATCTGATCGTCCGATCCAGTCTCGGGGCGTATGCAATACGCCTCTACGAATCGGATTGTCGTCGATCTTGTAAGGGCGCCATTGATGGCGTCCGCGATTGTCGGGCGTGATAAATCACGCCCCTACAATTCGCAATGTTGGTTGTATCGTAGGGCGGCCTGCCGTGCCCATCACGTGGCCTACGCGGGCTCGAATGCCTTCAACAGATGCCCGAGCTTGTCGCGCTTGGTTGCCAGGTAACGCCGGTTCCGCTCGGAGGGGAGAATTTCGATGGGGACACGTTCGACCACGTCCAGTCCGTGCCCAGTGAGACCGACCACCTTGCGCGGATTGTTGGTCAGGAGTCGAATCGTCGACAATCCCAGATCGCGCAAAATCCGCGCTCCGATCCCATAGTCGCGCAGGTCGGGGGGGAATCCCAGACGGACATTGGCTTCCACGGTGTCGAGCCCGTTCTCCTGAAGGTGGTAGGCGTGCATCTTGTTCGCCAGCCCGATTCCCCGTCCCTCCTGCCGCATGTACAGGAAGACGCCGCGGCCTTCGGCCTCGATCATCCGCAGCGCCGCCCGCATCTGGGCGCCGCAATCGCAACGTTCCGAGCCGAAGACGTCGCCGGTGAGGCACTGGGAATGCACGCGCACGAGAACGTCCTGTTGACCATCCACCTCGCCGCGCACGAGGGCGACATGGTGCTCACGGTCGACGACCGATTCGTACAGATGCAGACGAAAGTGGCCATAGCGGCTGGGAAGATCGACCTCCTGCACCCGCCGGATCAGCTTTTCCGCGCGGGAGCGATGGGCAATCAGGTCCGTAATGGAAATCAGAAGCAGGTTCAACTGGTCGGCGATCTGACGCAATCGCGGCAGACGTGCCATAGTTCCGTCGGCGTCGATCACCTCACACACCACGCCGGCCGGGGCCAGTCCGGCCAGACGGGCCAGATCGACCGCTGCTTCGGTATGCCCCGCCCGAACCAAGACGCCCCCCTCCTGCGCGGCCAGAGGAAATACATGCCCCGGCCGGGCCAGATCGGATGGCTTGGTTGCCGGGTCGACCAGCGCGCGAATCGTCACGGCGCGATCGGCGGCGGAAATCCCGGTCGTGGTTCCCACGACGGCATCAACCGACACCGTGAAGGCGGTCTGCAACTTCGCCGTGTTGACCTGAGCCATCGGTTGCAACTCGAGCGCCGATAGGCGTGATGGCTCGAGTGCGACACAGACCAGTCCCCGGCCATGCGTGATGAGAAAATTGATCGCCTCGGGGGTGGCATGTTCGGCGGCCAGGACGAGATCGCCCTCATTTTCGCGGTGTTCGTCATCGACTACGATCACGATGCCGCCTCCGGCGATGGCCGCCAAGGCCGAGTCGATCGAATCGAAGGCGACCGGTCTGCTGCCAGATGGTTCAGTGTATTTGATCGTCAGTCGGTCATTCATGAGTGTCTCCGCTCTCTCTTTGCCGCAACTTCTGGCTTACAATGTCATTCTGAGTCCCGCCGATCTTTGGCGGGACGAAGAATCTCTATAACCCACCTCTGTGTGGACGTTGCCTATGGAGATCCTTCGTCCCGTTCCGCCATAGGCGGATCGGAACTCAGGATGACAGTAGGCGGGTCGCATACTTATCAATTGCATCTGCGTTCGCCTCTCATGACCCTCACCATCCGGCGTTCGCGAGCATCGCGGCGTTGATGCGGCTGTCGCCTTTATCCTGAACAACGGCCTTGACGAGCATGTCGAACTCGATGTTCACGTTGCCTCCCGCGCGCAAATCACCGAGCGTGGTCTTCGACAGCGTTTCCGGGATCAGCGCGACGGTCAGCGATCCCGGCCTCTTTTCGGCGATGGTCATGCTCACGCCGTCAATGGCAATGGACCCTTTGTCCACGACCCAGCGATCAAAACGGGGTGGAAATGCGAGCTCCAGCTTGTACCCCTCTTCGGACGATTGCACACTTCGAACCTCTGCAATCGCATCGACGTGACCTGAGACAAAATGCCCGCCGAAGCGATCGTCGGCGCGCAGCGGCAGTTCCAGATTCACCCTCTGACCCGCATGCCAGCGTGCGAAGGTCGTCATGTGCAGCGTTTGCGGAATCGATGTGCCGGTGAAGGCGCCAGCGCCGACCGATTCCACGGTATGGCAGGCGCCAGCGACATTGATCGAGTCGCCGACATGCAATTCCGCCGATGCCACGGGCGCGCGGATGGTCCACTGCAGCCCGGCGGGAACATGCCGCAGGGCTGTGACGGTGCCGATTTCTCTGACTAAGCCAGTGAACATCTTGTGTCTTTCACCCAGCCAGCACGTACTCTCTGGACTTGAGATTGCTTCGGGCAACCCCGCTGGAGGCGGGGTTGGCTCGCAATGACGATGAAAGCCCAACTGCCCCGTCATTGCGAGGAGACCGCCGGAGGCGGACGACGAAGCAATCTCGTCGTCTAGAAGTGCCCATCACGTTGCCTCATCATCGACACTCACGCTCTCGATCACCGGATCGCCCTCGACCTCATCAGTGTCGTCCATGGCCGGCGCTTCTGTCTCCTCTTCCCTCTGGTCGGCCTGTTCATGATCGTAATCGGGGTATCCGGTAATCAGAAGATCACGACCCAGCCAGCGGACCTCCGAATCGATCAGGCGCACCGCATCATCCAAAGACGGCGCCCGCCACTTGCCCAGGGCGTCGACACCGGCGCCGAGGAACCGGGTCGAGATCAAGAGTTGCACCTTGTCCGCCAGTTTCTCGCGCACGAAGGAACCGAAGACTTCGCCGCCCCCCTCGACCAGGATGCTGGTGATGTTGTTCTGCGCGGCCCTTTCCAGGACTTCATGCAGATTGACCTGATGACGGTCGTCGGGATTGACATACCAGTCAAAACAGTCCGGATGCGGCGACGTGGCCGGCCTGCGCCCGATCGAGAGACTGATGCGCACGGTCTTGCGATCCTCGTTGTG
>JACQFV010000167.1 GCA_016199865.1 Candidatus Zixiibacteriota bacterium
GAACGTGGGAATCGTCCCATCCGGATCGGTCGCCGAAATGATGAAGTTGAGATTCTGACCCTCGTTAACCGACTTGGCGCCGATGGCTGCCAACACCGGGTTGCGATTCACGTTGTTGACCGTGATCGCCACAACTTCGCTGTCGGTCAGCGAACCATCGGAGCAGATGAATCGAACATTGTAGACACCAGATTGGGTGAAGTCGGGATTGAAGTCGAACGTCGCCGTGCCATTGCCGTTGCCGGTCAGCGTTGCATTCGCCGGCACATTCTCCGCCGTGAATGTGGGAATCGTCCCATCCGGATCGGTCGCCGAAATGATGAAGTTGAGATTCTGACCCTCGTTCACCGACTTGGGACCGATGGGGGCCAGCACCGGCGGGAAATTGGTATGGTGAAAGTCGATGGTGAAGATCGGGACATCACCGGTGACACCGCTGGAGGCGCGTTGGGTTCTGACGCTCGTCGCGCTCAAAAGACGCATTGTGAATGAGCCGGTCCCCGGGTTGTCATCGGTGCGGAAAGGCGTCTTTCCCCAACTCTGACCGTACATCGACTGGGAGGCGGAGAAGGCCACCGCGTGGTTGGTGTCGACGGCGCTGATCGGGACGTCGACCGAAGTCGTTGCCGTCGTGAAGTTCTGCAACTTTTCCTGCACAACGTTCCCCGTCGGCAGTTGCACGACTTCCCACGCCAGATTGATGGCCACTCCGGCCGTGTCGCGGCTAAAGGAGATCTGGCTGCCGGTCGACAGCCATCCCTGTACCATCTTCTGGCTGATGTTGGTGGCGACGCCGCTGGGTGAATTGTAACTGAACAACAGGAACGAACGGGTCGTGTCGACAGCCGTAATCGCCTGCGTTGTGGACAGCGACCCGGAGGCGAGGGTGAGGGTGCCGCGCTGCACCGAGGCGCCGGTGAAGGACACCACCTGCCAGTCGTCCGTCCCGCCGGTGCCGGAGTTGAGCGCCATTTCCAGATTGGTGGCGGTGGTCAGACTGGAACGCAGAAAGCCGTTGCTGCTGAACGTGGTGCCGTTCCGTTCACGGCTGACCAAAATGAAACTCTCCGCCAGATTGACGCCGGTAATCGTGACGTTGGTCGTCGTCGATCCCTGCGTGGCCGTGCCGCGCTGCACGGTGACCCCGCTGTCGAACTCGGCGGCGTACCAACGGACGGTGACCGATGTCCCGGAGGCATTTTTCACAAAATGCAGGGTCGTGCCGTTGAGAATGTTGCCGCGCACCATCGCCTGGTTTGGCGAAGCGCTGTTGACCCGTTCATTGAAAATCAAGATTGCCTTGGTCGAATCGTTCAAAGTCGAGATGGTGACGTCCTGAGTCGTGCCGGAAAAAGTGACTTCGCCGCTTTGGACACGACGGATCGAAGCCGCCCACGTGGTCTGGCCGGCGAGCAACAGACCAGCCGCCGCCAAAAACAGCAGCCAAACCGTGTGTCGACCCAGTGGTGTTCGTCGATACATTAGAGTCTGGTCACTTCAGAAGCACCATCTTCTTGGTTTCCGCGTGATCCGGCGTGGTCAGCCGGTAGAAATACAGACCGCTGGCGACGGTCGCGCCGGAGTGATCGCGGCCGTCCCACACGCGCTCATAGCGGCCGGCGCTCAACTGTTCGTCCAACAATGTGGTCACACGCTGACCCAGAACATTGAAAATCTCCAGCCGCGTGGACCGCGGCCCCGAGGCGCCGTCCGCCAACGCAAAGGCAATCGTCGTCCCAGCGTTGAATGGGTTGGGATAGTTCTGATCCAAGACGAAGTCGCGCGGCACGGCGTTGTAACCGGCCACCTCGATCGGCTTGGCATCGGTGTTGGACAGTTTCACGCCCGCCAGATGCGCGGCCGGCGAATCCGTCATTTTGGCCAGAAGTGGTATCCGCAGTATCTCGCCCGTCCCCGGGCGGATTCGCGAGTTGGGATCGGTCGGATTGTACAGGAGCAGTGCCACAAGGCGACCGCGTCCGTTGTTGCGATACCGCAATTCCAGTCCGGTAGCATCTCCCACCTGCTCAGGGACAGCCAGGGCCATCTGCGCGGGATCGTAGTCGATTTCAAACTGCGCGCCGGCGACGTCAGTCGGCACGCTGGCCGACAGTACGTAGGTGCCATTCGGACCGTCAACCGGGGCATAGGTGAAGCTGATGATGGCCGGGGCGCCCGACTCGGGGATCGTGTTGACCGGCGGCGCGCCAAAGATTGAGTTGATGATCGCCACCAGATCGAAGACGTCGAGGTAGTGGTCGCCGTTCACGTCCGCCGAGCCAAACTGCCGGCCGGTGAAGGTGAAGTCGCCGAGGATGTACCCGACGACGGCCACCACGTCGCCGATGTCGACGCGGGTGTCGAGGTTGGCATCGCCGGCGAAGTCGACGAATATCGTCCCGTTGGCGGTGGTCAGGTGCACCGAGGAGACGTTCGGATCGGGATTGATCGACTCCCAGGCGTTTTCGAAGGTCAACGGATAGGCGCCCGGAGCCGCGTCACCGACAATGTTGCCGACGACGTTGAATAATACCGACGAGGATCCGGCGGCGATCGGATCCCCCGCCAAGGAGAACGTCACGACTCGTATGCGCCCTGGCGTGTCGCCGAGGTTGTCGTACAGCGAGAACCCCACCAACTTGTCGGAGGGCTGCAGCGACGTGGGAGTGAACACGGTCGGATCGTAGACTAGGTCGAACTGCACGCCGAACGAGTTCTGCGTCTGGGAAAAATTGATCGGGACGACAACCCTGACCGCCCCCGGCACACCCCCCTGGGGCTCCTGCCCTTCCACCGACGTCGTGAACAGGCGGTCGGTGGGGACTTCGACTACATTAATAGTGACGTTTCGGATCGCGCTGGCGGCGTTGGAATCGTCCCGCGCCTGGAAGCTGACGACGAACGACCCCGACTGCGAAAAATTCGGAGTCCAGCGGTATGTCCCGGTCACGAGCGCCCGCCCCCGGACCGGGTTGCTCGGGATGAAGGTCGCTCCCGTCGGCAGATTGGAAGCCGTGAGATTCAGGGAGTCGCCCTCCGGATCGGTCGCCGTGACGTTGAAGGTGAGCAAGTCACCCTGGTTCACCGACAACGGCGACGCCAAGACTGGAATGGTCGGAGCCTGATTCCCCGATCCCCCGCCGCCACCCGGGATGGAATCTACGAGGGTCACGGCGCCGTTCGTCAGAACGGGCCGCTTGAAAATCAGGGCTCGCCAGTCAGTAAACGTGTTGAACGAGGCGGGGAAATTGGGATCATTCTCAAATGCGATCGCCGTCGTCTGAGTTGTGGCGCCCTGGCGCACGCGCCACGGAATACGCACACTCGCGCCTTGGCCCGGGAGAAACAGTTGAGTCGGGAGCTGATCGAAGTCAATAAAGACAAATGTCATGACACCGGGCGACGGCAGTCCCGCTCCGATGATGTCCCCCGAACCAGCCGTTCCCCTCAACAACTGTACGCCTTCGACCGAAATCGTGGTGTCGGTCCCGTTGACCGTCGTGTCCGTGAGGGGCTCGATCAGTGTCCGGTCGTAAGTGATGCGGAAGTTGAACCCGCCCAGCGTGTCCACGTTCCGCATGTAGAAGTCCAGGAAAAATGTGTCACCCAACGCCGCTTGCACGTTGATGACCCGAGCCGTGTCCAGGGTCGACGGCGTCTGCGCCATCGCGATCGGCGCGGCCAAGAGCACCAGCGGCAACACAAGCCACAGGAACGAGCGACGACCGAAATGCGTCCGCGGCCGAGAGGTGGCTTGAGGTGTGTGATTTGCGTTCATATCTCTGACCCCTTTGAGAGAAGTGCGACCCAGTACTTGCACCCCGATCGATTGAGCTTCGGCGACCCGGTCCACTGTAAGGACATCGGTGCGCCGAAGAGGCATGTGCGAAGTGCCGTGTGCAACGTCCTGCATACAATCCGTTCCCGGTACCACCGCCATTCGGTTCTCCGCCTGCGACCCGTGCCGCCGAAGGTTCCGGCGGAGGGCATATCGCCCTCTATTGGGCAATGGCGGACAACGTCTTGGCTTTGTCCCCGTGAACCGGCGGGATGGAATGTCCATCCCGTCGGTCACAGTCGATCACTGTCAAATCGCAAACCCTATGCCCATCATCAGGATGGGTCCAACGGGCTTGCCCCGGTCACGGTTGGTGCGGTAATGGATCGCAGCGGAACTGCACGTGGGGTTTACTTCCGTTCAAACCATCGGTGCATGGCCAAATCCGCGTCGCTTCTCGACTCCTCTCTCCCAAGACCCTCTAACATGATGACTCGTCAAGCTGTGGCGGTGGCGTCACACGTCCTCGTGTGACGCTTTGAATGGCAATGAGCTGCCACACGAGGACGTGTGGCAGCACTCCGTCCGGCGGCCTCCGGCGGGTCTGTCAACAAGCCCCAAGGGCTGACCTTTCCTTCTATACCGTTCGCCGTCAGCCCAAGGGGTCTGTTGAATAACCCGGATTTTGCTGGAAAAAGCTCAGACAAGAATGTCTGCGCTACCGGCTCACAACGACTTAGCCAAGCTCTGGTGGGGCAGACATTCCTGTCTGCCGGGTTTTTCAACAGGCCCCAAGGGCTGACCAGCACAAGAGCTCTAAAGCCCATCACGATCCGATTTCCAGAAAATGCTGCTCTCAAGTCCAATTCACTCCCGCCCTATCAACAAAAAACCCCGGCCAATTGAACGAGCCCGCACGATGCCGGGGCCTTTGAAGCCGGGATTCCATATTCTCTATCCTATCAGTTTCCTGCGGTCAATCCACCCATCAACCGTTCACTGTCAGCGCCTGTTTTCCTCCTCTCTCTAATGATCCGCCCAGTTCGTCGTCCTTTGCAATCGGGGGAGGGCTCGCACCCTCCCCCGACGCGATGAAGAAAGTCCGTTACTTCAAGAGGACCATCTTCTTGGTGGCGGAGAAGTCACCGGCGTTGACGCGGTAGAAGTACATGCCGCTGGCAACGGAGGTTCCGTCACTCGACCGACCATCCCACGCCACGTTCACGGTGCCGGCTTCGCTCGAACCGTTGAAGGTTCGGACGACCTGGCCCGCAACGTTGTAAATGTTCAGCGACCACTCGGAGGCGTTCTTCAACGCCACCGGAATCACTGTCCCGGCGTTGAACGGGTTCGGATAGTTCTGCAACAGCGCGTATTCGGTCGGCACCGCGGCCTTGGCCGCGACGACGGAGAGAAGCGCACCGTTGTAGTCGGAGAACTGGGATTCCGCCAGCTCGATCGAGCCGTCGCCGGAGACCGGGACGGTGACGATCGTGTTCTGGCCGGCGGCCACCCGAGCGCCCCTGGTCGAACCATAGACCAGGATGCGCAGTTCGCCATTTTGGGCCCGCGACTTGATCTCGAGGCCGCTGGAGGCAGCCGCGAGGGTCGGGGTCCCGACGGTCATGTTGCTGTAACGGTACACAAACAGCGCACCGCCCAATTCCATCGACGACGACGTGCGGATGTTGATCGCGCCGTTCGACAGATCGCTGACGACGTCCACCGAGTTGGCATAGGGCGACAACTTCGGCGAGCCGCTCGGCAGGTCATTCGCGAACGGTTGCGCGTCGCCGGTGATGATGCGGATCAAGTAGATCAGATCCGCCACCGTCAGCACGATACCGTCGTTGTTGATGTCAGTCGCCAGAATCTGCGCTTCCTTGTAAGTCGCATCCCACACGCCCTGCCCATAGATGAAGTAGTTCGTGAACAGGACGGCGTCGCCGATCTCGTTGGGGATACCGTTCAGGTTGATATCGCCACGATCGTCCGGAGGCGGAATGACGCAGATGGCGCCGGGGCAATAGTGCACTGAGCGCTCGACCTGGGTCTTGTGCGAGGTGTCGCACGCCACGGAGTTGTAGTCCGGGCCGAACGTAACACCCGACAGGGGCAGGAAGGTGCGCGAGCCGCCGAACTGGCCGCCGTTGGTGATAACGTTGTCGCCGCAATCGTACGAGCAGAACCCGATGTGGAAACAGGAGTTGATGTAGTTACGATCGCTGGAGACAAAGAACGTCAGGCAGGCCACTTTACCGCTCACGGTGAATCCGGGAGGCGGCAACGCATGCCCGTTGTTTTGATCGGCGATGGCGACCAAACGGACGAATCCGTTCGGGCAGCCGCTGCCGCAGTTGCCACCGAACATGCCGGTGCGGTAGGTGAAGTACTCCCAGTGGCTGATCGCCGAACCCTTGGACGCCGACAGGAAGGACAGACCGCTCTGATCGTAGCAGAGCAGGAAGTCGAAACCGCCCGTTCCTTCAGCCGGACCGCCCTGCAGATTGACGCAGACGGTCTTGTTGCGACCGCTCAACGTGGTCGCATCGCGGACACCGGTGGTATCGCAGCAGGCTATGTCTCCGCTGGGTGGCAGTTTGTCCGGGTCCACGATCTGGACGCAGTACGGACTCTCAAACACGACTTTGAACGTACAGTTGGACTCGGAGCAGCCATCGCTCTCCTTGAAGGTGATCGTGTGCGCCACGGCGTCATTGCGGACGCCCGTGTTGTACACGTTGCCGACGATCCCCTCACCGGGATACCCGGTGCCGGCGCCGACGAGCGTGTAGGTCAACGCGTCACCATCAGCTTGCGGGCCGGCCGGGCCGAGGGTCCGGCTGCCTTGGAGCAGGATGTCCGCCGGGTTGCTGCAGGTTGCCGGATCGTTGGTGACATCGAGCCGGAACGTGCAGCTAAGCGAGGTCCCCTTCGAGTCAGTCACCGTCACAGTCACGTTGGACGAACCGACGTCCGCGCAGCCCTGATCATAGGACCACCCGCCGTTTACGTCCACGCTGCCCTTCGACGCCTGGAAGACGTAGGGGGGGCAGCCGCCGCCAACCACCAATGGCTGGGAGGCGTCCGCTGCACTCCAGTGCACACTCACGTTGCTGCAACCCAGAGACAAATCCGCCGGGCTGACCGTGAAGGTGAACTGCTTGGTCGAGTTGGCGCAACCACCGGGGCAGCCGCCTTTGTCCGACGCCGTGATGGTCACAACAAAGCTGGGGACATCGGCGCAGTTCGGGGTGTATTTCCAGGTGGTTCCGGTCACTGTGCCCTTGTCGGCACAGAACGTGATCGGATCGCCTTCCGGATCGGTCGCGCCCAGTGTCCTGCTGATCTCCGTGCCGACCGTCCCGGTCTGAGGCGGCGTCATGGTGATGCTCAGCGGATCGGGGCACTGGTTGGGCAGAATCGTGATCACGCCCATGGTGAACGCGGGCGCAATCAAGGTGGTGTTGATGTCGACGAACGACAGGTGGTTCGCCGGACGGACGCACGCGGAGTCGATGTAAAAGTCACCCACGCTGCCGTTCACGTTGAAGGTCAGGATGATCGACGCGGCGGCGAAACTCGCATCCGCGCCGGGATCCATGGTGATGACGTCGCCGATCGTCGGATCACCGGTGCTCACCGTCGCGTGCAAGAACGCGTCGGGGCTCACGAAATCGATCTGCGCGACGCCGGTGTTGTACGTATGCCCCGGGACCGTGCTGCATTCCGGGGTAGCCGTCACCGCGTACTTCTTGTTCGTGACGTTGGCGGCGGGCGTGAACGTCGCACCCAAGGCGCTGGCGCCCATCCGGTTCGCCGGTGGAATGGCGACGGTAAACGCCGTCGTCACATACGCGCCGCCGGAGTTCGACCGCAACTCGATGGGAAACACGGCGCCCGTGATGCCCACATCATTGGTGAGCTCGATGCCGGCCGTTACGCCCGTGGCGTTCATCCCTACGGATTTCGACTCGACGACAACCGAATTCACGGCCATCGCAACCGACCCGCACAGGAAGACCAGACACGCTGCCAGGCATATGGTCGTTGCAAAACGCTTCATGTTGTTTTGCTCCTTTTGGACTCTTTGTTGTCTTCTCGAATTCCCCGACGAGAGACACGTTCGATCGAGGAACCCACACGATAGAAAGTCCCCCTGATTACCGTGCCAAGCGTTTGCTGCTGTGCCTCTATCAATATCGAATTTCCTTTAAACCTCACCTCCATACCACATGGACCTGTAAAGCGTTCACGGTTTGAGTTGACTGAAGTGAGCGTTTAAAGAAAGACTCTTCGTTCGCAACACCTCCTTTCACTGTGAATGCAACTGGTTCTTGGCGAACGTACTGGGTTGACTCGTCATGTCGCGCCGGATGGTCCCTACGGACGGACCCATCCGGACAGGTTCCCATGCATTCCTGTGGTGCCACTCTCCTGTACGCCACTCACGTCTGCGCGCCGCCGGGAGAACTTCGGCGGATACTTCGGATTCGGTTTTCGATCTGTACCGGTTGTGGTACTGATTCGCAACGGGGGATCAACCGACCTGTTGTGCGCGAGGTCCCGTCGCGAGATCTGTCACTTGGTTCGCTTTGCTACCCCAAGAGCCGTGGTACTTGTTTGACTGGTGCCGTTTATCATGCGGTAACGGTAAAGCCCATCGGCGAAAACAATATAGACCCCCTCCGGGCAACTGTCAACACGAAATTGGGTTTTTTTGGGCGGATTGCGATTTCACCCAAGATGAAGGAACAGTCGCGAGCTCAAATCGGACTCCTGCCGGCCTGTTTTCCGAACGGCGTGAAGCGGCTTACAGAACCCAAGTGGCGAAGTACACCGCCACTGGCGGCTTATTGTATTGTCAGATAACTACTTGCGGAGAATTCGAGCGGCCCGAGTGTCGCCCTAATTCGTCAGCGCCCCTGTCGGCGCCGGGATTCTACCCCCACGGGCAATGAACGCGTCAGCTGTAAATCGTGACACCGGCATGATCGGCGCCGAACCCAGAAGTCCGCCGAAATCCACCCGGTCGCCGACGCCCTTGCCGGGAACCGGGATAATCCGGACCGCCGTGGTCTTATTGTTAGTGGCGCCGATGGCCATCTCATCGGCGATGATCGCGGCGATCGTCTCCGCCGACGTGTCGCCGGGAATGGCAATCATGTCCAGCCCGACTGAGCAAACCGAGGTGAGCGCTTCGAGTTTTTCCAATGTCAAGGCGCCGGCTTCGGCGGCAGCGAACATGCCGGCATCCTCGGCGACGGGGATGAAGGCGCCGCTCATGCCGCCCACATAGGAGGAGGCCATCAGCCCGCCCTTCTTAATGGCATCGTTGAGCATCGCCAGAGCCGCCGTGGTCCCCGGCGCTCCGAAACGGGAGACCCCCATGGCCTCGATCACCTGCGCCACGGAATCCCCCTCGACCGGGGTCGGCGCCAGCGAGATGTCGACAATGCCGAACGGTATTCCCAGACGTTGACTCATCAATCGCCCGACCATCTCGCCCATCCGGGTCACCTTGAAGGCCGTGCGCTTGATCGTTTCGGATAAGGTCCCCAGATCGCAGGCACCGACGGTGCGGACGGCTTCGAGAATCACGCCGGGTCCGGAAATCCCGACGTTGATCGCGCACTCCGGCTCGGAGACGCCGTGGAAGGCCCCGGCCATGAACGGGTTGTCTTCCGGGACATTGCAGAAGGTCACCAGCTTGGCGCAGCCGATGCCGCCACGGTCACCAGTCAACCGGGCCGTTGCCTTGATGATCTGTCCCATCTGGGCGACCGCGTCCATATTGATCCCCGCCTTGGTCGAGGCGACGTTCACGGACGCGCAGACCCGCTCGGTGGTCGAGAGCAGCTCGGGAATCGCCGCCATCAGCGCCTCATCTCCCCTGGTGCTTCCTTTCTGCACCAAAGCCGAGAACCCTCCCAGGAAATCGACACCGACGCTCACGGCCGCCTGATCGAGAGCCCGTCCGATCGTGACCATGCCATTTTGATCAAACCCGTCGGCGACAATCGCGATCGGCGTCACAGCCAGCCGCGTGTTGGCAATCGGGGTGCCATAATTACCCGAAATCTCCCTGGCGGCATCCACCAGATTCGCGGCGACTCGTGCGATCTTGGCGGCCATACGCTCCCCCGTCTCAGCAGGCGTGGCGCCGCGGCAATCCCGCAGGGACAAGCCAATCGTGACCGTGCGGATGTCCAGATGCTCCGCCGTGGTCATGCGGATCGTTTCGATGATTTCGCGCTGGTCGATGGGCATGAAGTTGGAGGTGCCGAGCAGATTCTCCGGTAGGTCGGGAGCCCTGCGCTCCCGACGTCCAATCCCCGTCCTCAAATCCGGTGCATGGCGCGAAAGATCTCCTCGTGCTGCGCGACGATGGTGATCCCCAGACGCGACTCGATCTCGGCGAATCGTTCTTTCAGAGTGGCGAAGTCGACGGTGCAGGATGTCATGTCCACGATCATGATCATCGAGAAGAACTCCTGCAGGATCTTCTGC
>JACQFV010000172.1 GCA_016199865.1 Candidatus Zixiibacteriota bacterium
CGACAGGACTGTCTCCCGCCCCCCGATGGTGACGAAGTACTTGTCCTTGGTCATGGGTTTGTGGCTGCGCCAGACCTCAACCATCGTTCGTTCCCACCAGCCACGATCGGCAGGCGGCAGGATCTCGGCCAAAGGGCGGTGCTCTTTCACCAGCGACTGGCCCGTCCAAGTATCCTCGGGGCTGCGCAGGATATGCTCGGCGGCGTCGTTGAAGGTGAGCACGCGGAACTGATCGTCGACCACGCAGATGCCCACCGGACTCTGGTTGACGATGTTCTCGTTGTAACGGGTCAGGGCCAGCAGCCGCTCGTACAGTTTCGCATTCTCGATGGCGATCGCCGCCTGTCCGGCGAAGAGCTCAAACAGGCGCAGATCGCTTTTCCCGAACAGCCCGGCGCGCGACTGGTTGTCCAGATAACAGACACCGATCACCTTGTCCTTGATCTTGAGCGGCACGCAGATGATGAAGCGCAGGTTCAATTCCGCCACCGACTTCTGATGCGCGTAGCGCGGATCCTCCTGGGCGTTGGACGTGTACTCGGACTGCCCCTTCGTCGCCACCCGGTCGGCCACCGATCGCGAAATCTGAAAATCCTCGGCGGAATCGAGGGAATCCTTGTTGATGTTGTGGGCCGTGCGGACTTGGAGTTGTCCGCCCTCATCCAGGAGCATGAGGAAGCCGCGCTCGGCGTTCAAGAGCGCGATGGCATGACGCATGACGCGCTTCAAGATCTCGTCAAGCACCAACGTCGACGTGATCGCCTTGGAAACATCCAGGAGGGCTTCGAGATTGCGCACGCGGGGTCCGGCGGTTTCGGTCACCGCCTCCGGGCGGCTCTCCGGGGGAGCGTCATGCTGCGCCAAGGCGTCGAAGATCGTCGGCGACGTATCCTCGAAGTTGGGATTCGTCGTTCCCGCGGCGCCGGTCTGTCCCTGGGGCCGGACCTTGGTCTTTCCGCTCTTCTCCTTGATATCGCTCATGAATTGAACAGCTCCGCGCCGGAATTGACGTCCCTTTTATTATCGTCACCCCGCCGGACACCCTTAATCGCTCGACGACAGCGGATTCCGGGAATGGGTAAGGGGTCATTCCCCCAGCACGATCTCGAACCGGCTTCGCCCCAGGAGACCATAATGGGGGCAATGGCGGGACGCACCTGTCGGGGAGGGCGTTACCGCGCCTTCGAAGAGACCCGGGCGGTCGGCTGTGACCCTCAGAAGGGCCGACCCAGACCAGAGCGGAGGCTTTTGTACAGTAGGGGAAGCTGGAACCGTGGGTTTAGAAGGGCTTTTCCAGACGCACGCTGACGCGGACGCTGCGTTCGGATTCATCCAGCCCCTTGGCCAGGTCCACGCGCACCTCATCCCCCAGACCGAGACCCACTCCGACGTCGGGCTTGAATTCGTTCAGATCCCAGAAGTGCGCATGAGTGCCGGCGCGTCCGACGTCGAAAAAGAGAATGATGCCGCCGTCGAAGTACTGGTTTTTCCAGTAGTTGTAGCGGTACTCCACGTTGGCCAGAAACGATTCATCCCCGACGAACACCTTCTGCGCGTATCCCGGGAGCGAACCGACGCCTCCCAAGAAGAACAACTTGTTGGGGGGCAGGTCCCGCCGACCGTCGCCATACCAGGCCCGCGCCGCGACTTGATGAGTGTTACCACTCTGCCAGCTTCCGCCGGCTTTGAGTATGAGACGGATATAATCCAAGCCGCCCCCCAAGCCGCCGCCGGCGACCTCCAGTGACGCGGACATCGAGCCGTCGAAACGCCGGGGCGGATGATCGGCGTCCGCGATTTCCATCGGTTCGACGCCGACCGTGAGGATCACGGACGAGCCGCGCCGCTCGAGCCGCTCCAGGAGCGCGTCGAATTGATCCGGATCGAGCGTTGAGAAGTTCTCGCGGAAGTCATGACCCGGCCGAACGAGGTGCCACAGATGCGGATGTGCCTCGAGGTGGCGATAATCCGTGTTCCGGTACTCCACGGAGAGCACGCCGCGATCACGGTACTTGTACACGAGGTTGATGGCCCCGCCGTCTGAGCCATAGTAGTCGCGGTAATCCGATCCGGCGACTGCCGCATAGACCGTATTGGCGTCGCGGCCGACCCAGGGTTCGTCCTCGGTGTCCGTGAGCCGGAAGACGCTGCCGCCGGCTTCCAGATTGATGCTCCGGGCCAGCCGCAGCCGGACGTCGAAGCGGTACTGCCATCTCTGGGAGGCAAAGCCGTACCCGCCGAACAGCGTGGCTTGGGGCGCATAGGGGGACGTTTTGAAGCCGACTTTCACGCCGGTGCGCAGACCGTCAACGCGGTCGTACGACGCCATCGGCGTCCAATCCAAGCCGCTCTCCTCGAATTCCCAGGCCCGGGCCACCGACAAGCGGGGCCGCCGGTGCCCATCCGGTGCAAAAACACTCCCGTAAATCTTGCCATCGCCGCGCTGGCGCAGGAGGCCGCCGATCACGACCACGTTGCCTCGCACCGTCGCGGCCTCGCCGATCGTGACGCTCGCATCGATGGCCACGACGTTGCCGCCCACCTCACCTTGGATTGTCACGTCCCCGCCGAACGAGAAAACGTCCCCCGGCCAAAACTCCCCGGCTGGCACGGTGACCGGGTGGCCCGCACGCCATTGCAACGGATTCTGCGGTGGCGGTTCCGCGTGCGAGATGGAGATGGTCGTCTGCTTGGCACCATCCATCTGGATCAAGACGAACAATGACGTGGGGCCGATCACGCCGCCGGGCGCGATGACACCCGAATCGCAAAAGACTCGCTTCAGGTCGCCATGATCCCGGGGATTCAGGCCCAACGCATCGTGTACCCCCGACAGTTCCTCGCCGTTGACGGGGCGCCAACGGTAGGTACTCTGATCCGCGGACAGAGACCCGATCGGTGTAACCGACGCCGAGGCCGAGGCACAGAAAAAACCTGCCCCCAGAATGGAGACGGCGGTGATAACCGCCGGACCAAGCCGTGCGATTCGCGACACATTGGGCGCACCACATTTCATGATCATGCAACACCCGATGCGCCGAACCGGGGATGACGGAAGGCATCGTCGAGCGCCTGCCGATGCGCCCGAAATGCGATTTGCGCGGGAACTTCATGTGGGGGAAAGAATCCCATCTGGTCGGCATCGTCGCCGGCGACGGGAGTGCTCTGCCCCACTTCCCGAGCCCAATAGACAATGAGGATGGCGCGCGAGCGCGGATCATCCAACCCGGCGTAAACGCCCAACGGCTCTTCGATACTCACCTGCAAACCAGTCTCCTCGGCGATCTCGCGGGAGGCGCATTGGGCCGGCGTTTCATCATACTCGACAAATCCGGCCGGGAGTGACCAGCAGCCACGCCGCGGGTCAACGGCCCGGCGGACCAGACAGACGCTTGGGCCACGGCAGATGATTCCGCCCGCGGCCGGGACGGGATTGTGATAATGAACGAAACCGCAAGACGGGCAAGATAGACGCATCCGCGCGCCGTCGGCCCGAAGAGTCAACTCCGTCGCACACAGGGGGCAGAAGCGAAATCCACCCACGCTCCCGGATCGGCCCGGCACGCTGGTTTCCCGCGCAGTCATTGGTTGGCGGCTGGACATCTGGCTCCCCGCGATTATAACCCCCCGCTGCGGCCGTTGCACGGGAATCCTAAACTGGCTAATGAGGATCTCACCCCGCACCCTGCGCACCGTCGGTGGCCGCTCCGATCTTCAGCACCATGAGCGTCAGATCATCGAATCCCAACTCGCCGGAGGCAAAATGGTCTGCGTGACGCACCATCTCGTCTTTGAGCGCCTCTGCCGGGAGATGCCGGTTTTCACGCAAGAGCGCCAGGATGCGCCCCTCGCCGAAATCCTCGCCGTCCAAGTTCTGCAGATCGGAGAGGCCATCCGTGTAGAACAACACGGCGTCACCATGAGACAGACTGACTTCTCCCACCGCGTATTCCGCCTGTGGCATCACGCCCAGTACCAGCCCGCCGCAGTCCAGGACAGTATGGGTGCCGTTCTCACTGACCACGATCGGGTAGTTGTGCCCGGCATTGGCATAGGTCAACCGGTGGGTGGAAGGATCGAACTCGGCGAAGACCAACGTGGCGAATTGCTCCGGGGAGGTGGATTCGGCGATCAGGACATTGGCGTTGGCCACACACTCGGCCACGGAGGACCTCCGGGCGCGAACCTCCGAGCGCAGGATGGCCTGCAACTGCGACACCAGAAGGGCGGCCCCCAGCCCCTTGCCGGAGACGTCGGCGATGACCAGTCCCAACCGTCCGCCGGGGAGTTCGAAGAAATCATAGTAATCGCCGCCGACCTGACTGGAGGGCTTCGAGAAGGCGGCGACGTTGAAGTATGGGCCGCTGGGCAACTGTCGCGGCAAGAGCCGCATCTGAATCTGCCGCGCCACATGGAGCTCATCCTCCAGTTTCTGTTTTTCCAGCGCTTCACGGTAAAGCCCGGCATTGGTCATCGCCACGGCGAACTGATTGGCCAATGTCGACAGGAGATTGACGTCTTCGACGGAGTACCGGTACCCAGAGACCTTGTCACCGAGGAGCAGAACGGCCGAGAGCACGCCGCGGTCGATGATCGGCACGACCAGCCGGCATCCCCAGCGCGTGAGTAACTCCGTCATCGGGGTGAGTGGACGGTCCAGGACGAAACTCTCAAACGGGGCCGAACGTCCGCGGCGCAGCGCCTCAGCAAAGAAATCGTCGGCGGCTGCCATCGCCTCGCCTTCCAGCCCGGCCAGTTCGAGCCGGAAGCGCGTCGCCGACTCGTCACGCACCGCGAAAAACGCCCGTTCCACGAACATCTGTTCGGTGAGCACCAGGATCATGCGGCGCTTCAGATCGGAGACTTCGAAGACCGAGGCGACCCGTTGTGAAAACGCCTCCAGAATGGCACGGGGGTCGGCCCGATCACGCAGAAACAGCCGGGTGATCAGATCGTCGACGCGTTCTTTCAGGGGCTGGAAAAACATCAAGACCACGATCACAAAGGCGACGTCGACCAGAGGCGTGTGCACCTCGAGAACGTCTTTGACGAAAGTTGAGACTTTCGTGAGGAGCAGAAGATACAGCCCGACCAGAAGCGCCGACGACACGGTGAACACGACCGACTGCCTGACGATGAGCCGGATGTCGAGGAACTGATGACGCACGATCGACCAGGCAATCGACCCGGCGCCGACCAGAAGCGCCACGATCGTGACCCCGATTCGCACCCGGGGGTCAATTTCGGCAACCAAGTGTCCGGAGCTCAAGGCCGGGGCGATGAATGCCAGAGCATACAGGCCGACGGCGAGACTGATCCCACGCAAGATCGTGCGTACCTGGTCACGTATCCGGGGATTGGCCACCGCCTTGTAGCCGCGGCGGAGCATCCCAATCGCCGTCAAGTAGTAGACCAGGTTGATCAGCGAGAAAAACTTCACGTGGAAATCCAACAGAAGCGTCAGCAAGGAAGAGAATAACCGCAGACCCAAGTTGACGGGGATCAGCACGGTTTGCAGAGTGGTCGAATCCGAGAGGATTTCCATCCTGCCGATGTGGGGACGCACCAGAAAGACCATCCACAAAACGTGGAAGACATGAGGCAGGAAAATCATATACCTTGTGCGCCGAAATCGGGACACCCACGGGTGTTCCACCGGAAAGACAAACGAAAACAGCAGGAGTTGAGGGAAGAAAAGCTCCCACAGATAGAACAGACTGTAAGGAAACGTGACGGACGAATACTCTGTAGATCCGCTGGGTACGGGCAGACTGGAGCCGATCGACGCGAACGCTGGTCCCAGACCGGCGAAGACCAACATCAGGGCGGTAATGCGATTGACGCGGCTGCGGCGGTTCTCGCGGTAGATGACGGTCCCGAGCCAAATCAGGACCGCGGCCAGAACCAGATAGAAGACGGCAATGAGAATCTGCCAGTTCACAGGTCGGGCCCCCGCACCGGCCGCCGGCAGTCCGGAACCGTCCGGCCCTACACCGGGGCCAAACTCTTACGCACCACCACCACGGTTCCGCCGCCGGGATCCTGTTCGTAGCGCACTTCATCCATCAGGGAGCGCACGATGAAGACGCCGCGGCCGACTTCCCTGAGCAGGTTTTCCTCCGCCAAGGGGTCGGGAATCGCCGCGGGATCAAATCCGGTGCCCTGATCGGCCACGCGAATGAGAACGTCCCGGCCAGTGAACTGAATCGTCAGACTGACGGTCTTGCGGACGTCGCTTCTGTTGCCGTGGACGATGGCGTTGTTCACCAACTCGGTGGCGACGATCGCCAAGTCGGTGACCAGCGATTCGGGTACCGCGTGGCGGCGCAGCGTCGTTTCGAGAAATTCGTCGGCTTCGGCGATCCGTTCCGGATCGGAGGGAATCACCAGGCGCGCCGCATCGTGGGGGGCAGGGGTCATCGCGAACCCAAACGGCGGTCCGGATCGAAGAGCGCCGGATCAGAAACTGGCGATCGCCAAGTCGACCGTGTCGTAGGCCTCAAACACGGTGATCAACTTCGTAATGGTGAGCAGACTCTGTATCTTGTCGGTCACACAGGCCAGTTTCAAGTCACCCTTGTTGTCCCGCAGAGTCGTCAATCCGGCGATCAGAATCCCCAGTCCGGTGGAATTCATCCAGTCAACTTTGGACAGGTCGATCACCACGCGCAGTTTTTTTTGGGCAATCATCTCGTGAATCTGATCATGCAGCAAGGTCGCATCCGGTCCCCCCATGATCTTCCCCTTGGGTTCCAGAATGACGACGTTGTCTTGTTCGCGGTGCGTCAACTTCATGAATTCATCCCCCGTGGCAAGGGCTGGTGGATATCCCGCCCCACCCACAGACGGCAACGCCCGGTGAGGCCTCGACAGGAGGCCAATATACCGGCCCGGAGCGCCTCCGACCAGCGGAATCTCGCGACCAGCGCTGTCAACGGCCCCCCCAGATTGGGAGTCTGGAACCGTCGACTGTTCAGCGTCGGAGAGTATGTTATCGGAAGAGAATACGAATCTTGTCCCATGAGGACAGATCGGCAGAGGGGAATTCATCGGCGGGACCGCGCGTGGACGGCGCGCCGATATTCCCCCGAACCGACAGCGGCGCCGCGGGAGGAGCCAGAGAGTCGGCACCGCCGCGGTGCGCCCAGGGTTCAGCGAGCGACGGGTCCAAAGGCAAGGTGGCGGCTTGGTCCGGCGCCTGAAGGTGGCTACCCAGCATAACCGGCATCACGATGACCCCGAGCCCGGTCAGAAGACCTATCCGTAGAAGCCGATCGAAGGTCTTGAGCATCGCTGCCACCACCCGTCGGGGCCAACCCCGATCTATCGCGGTCTGTTCCCTAATGAGGCGGATGATTCCCGAGTCAGATGTTGCGCCAGATGAAATGAGACAAATTCCAATTCCATGGCCATGTTCTCGGTCCTCACGACCACCTCCGACGGCGCCTTCAGACGGATCGGCGCGAAATTGAGTATCCCTTTAACCCCCGCCGCCACTGCCAGGTCGCAGACGGACTGCGCCACCGCCGCGGGCACGGCGATGATCACGATGGCCAAATGTTGTTTTTTGATCTCAGCGCCCAGATCACGGATATCCGCGATCGTGACGCCCTTGTGATTGGAACCGATCTTGCGTTGATCGTTGTCGAAGAGGGCCTTGATCAGAAAGCCCTGCTTCTGAAACTCGCGATAGGAGACCAGGGCCGAGCCCAGATGGCCGACGCCGACGATGCCGACGTTCCATTCCCGGTCGATCCCCAGGATCTGGCCGATGCGCGCGCGCAGTTCCTTCGCCGGATAACCCAGCCCCCGTGTCCCGAACGAACCGAAGGCCGAGAGGTCCTTGCGCACCTGCGCGGGCGTCAACCTCTCGCGCGTGGCCAGTTCCTGCGAACTGATGGTGTGGTACCCTTCGGCATCCAGCGCCGCGAGGGCGCGATAGTACACAGACAGGCGGCGGACCGTGGACTCCGAGATGCGCCGGCGGCGCAATGATGCGGTGCCGGTTTCTAATTCCGCGTGGGCACTCTGCGAACGCATGAATGGCTGGCCGTTACCCCGAAGAATCGACCCGTTCGCGTCCGAATGTCACCAATTCGTGACTCAATCCCCTGCCGCACTTGAAGCCCACGGCACGGTCACTTTGTCGCATCCGAGCCGCCTCCGAGGGCGGCCTGCGCCGCCGCCAGGCTGGCGATCGGCACCCGGTATGGCGAACAACTGACATAACTCAGTCCGATTCGGTGGCAGAACGCGATCGTGGCGGGATCGCCGCCATGCTCGCCGCAAATCCCGACCGACAGCTTCGGATTCGTGGCGCGTCCCTTCTCCTGGGCCATCTGGGCAAGAAGCCCGACTCCCTCCACGTCCAGAGTCACGAACGGGTCGGCCTTCAGAATGCCCTTGTCCAGATACAGCTGCATAAATTTGCCGGCGTCGTCGCGCGACAGGCCCATCGTCATCTGGGTCAGATCATTGGTGCCCAAGCTGAAGAAGTCGGCGGCGGTCGCGATCTGGTCGGCCAGCAACGCCGCCCGCGGCACCTCGATCATCGTCCCGACTTTATACGCCACGCGCTGCTTGCGTTTCTTGAACACATCCTCGGCGACACGGTCGACAACGTCGCGCTGGTGCTTCAACTCCTCGACCGTCCCGACGAGGGGAATCATCACCTCCGGGCGCACGTCGATGCCGTCTTTGGCCAGATCACAGGCCGCCGTGAAGATGGCGCGCACCTGCATCTCCGTGATTTCGGGGTAGGCAATGCCCAGACGGCACCCACGATGCCCGAGCATCGGATTGACCTCGCTCAACTGGGCCAGACGTTCCAATATCTTTTCCTTGACGGCGATCTCGTTCTTGAGGGCCAGGGATTCTTCGTAGGAGACCTCATCCTCTTTGGCCCTCAACTGCGCCAGCTCGGCCCGGACCTCATCGTGGCGCGGGAGAAACTCGTGCAACGGCGGATCGAGCGTGCGAATGGTCACCGGCTTGCCCGCCATCGCCCGGAAGATGCCCTTGAAGTCGTTGCGCTGAAAGGGCAGCAGCCGGTTCAACGCCAACTGCCGGTCTTCGGCGGTATCCGCCAGAATCATCCGCTGAATGTGCGACAATCGATCCGGCGCAAAGAACATGTGCTCGGTCCGGCATAAGCCGATTCCCTCGGCGCCGAACTTGACGGCGCGTTCGGCATCCTCGGGCGTGTCGGCATTCGTCCGTATTCCCAGTCGACGGTACGAGTCCGCCCACGACATCAAGGTGACGAACTCCGGAGATAGCTCCGGTTCGATGGTCGCGACCTCACCCAGCATGACGGTGCCGGTCGATCCATCCAGGGTGATGATCTGCCGTTCGCGAACCACCGTGGGGCCGACCCCGAAGGTCCGGCGCTCCTCGTTGACCCGTACCGACTCCGCGCCGGCGACGCAACATTTGCCCATCCCGCGCGCCACCACCGCCGCATGGGAGGTCATGCCTCCCCGCGTGGTGAGAATCCCCACCGCCGCCGCCATCCCCTGAATGTCATCGGGGTTCGTTTCCGCGCGCACGAGGATGACTTTCTCGCCTTTGGCGGCCATCGCGACGGCATCTTCAGCGGTGAAGACCACCTTGCCCGACGCCGCCCCCGGCGACGCCGCCAGGCCGCGCGCGATCGGCGTGACCGGCGCGGCGGGATCCAGACGCGGATGCAGCAACTGGTCCAATTCCAAAGGCCGCACGCGCAGTAATGCTTCTTCCCGTGTGATCAGCTTCTCGCCGACCATATCCACGGCGAATTTGACCGCGGCCTGGGCCGTGCGCTTGCCGGTGCGCGTTTGCAGCATGAACAAGGTGCCCTGCTGGATCGTGAACTCGAAGTCCTGTACGTCGCGATAATGCGCCTCCAGCCGCCCGGTGATCTCCCGCAGCTGGGCGAAGGCCTCCGGCATCAAGTCCTTCAATTCGGAGATCGGACGCGGCGTGCGAATTCCCGCCACGACGTCCTCGCCCTGAGCATTCGTCAGAAACTCACCGTAAAACTCCCGTTGCCCGGTGGAGGGATTGCGGGTGAACCCCACTCCCGTCGCCGAATCCTCGCCGGTGTTGCCGAAGACCATCGCCTGCACGTTGACGGCCGTGCCCAGATCCGAGGGAATCCTATTCAGCTTCCGATAGGCAATGGCACGGGGGTTGTTCCATGACTTGAAGACCGCCTCGATGGCCATCGTCAATTGCGTCCACGGATCCTCGGGGAACGGCTCTTGCGTGTGACGCTGGACGACTTTCTTGAAACCCCTGATGATTTCTTCGAGGTTCTCGACCGACAAGGACGCGTCACGCTTGACGCGGCTGGCCTTCTTGCGTTCCTCAATGATCTCTTCAAATCCGTCCTTGTCGATCCCGAGGACGACATTGGCGAACATCTGGATGAAGCGTCGATACGAATCCATGGCGAAGCGCTGGTTTCCCGTTTCCGCGCTCAGCGCCTTCAAGGTCTTGTCGTTGAGTCCGAGATTGAGGACCGTGTCCATCATGCCGGGCATGGAGAACTTCGCCCCGGATCGTACGGAGACCAGAAGCGGCTTGTCGACGCCGCCGAAGCGGCGCCCCATCGCCTTCTCCACGCGCCCCACGTACTCCTTGATCGCCGGTTTGAGGGGCTGGGGCATGCGCATGCGATTCGTATAGAATAAACTGCAGGCCTCGGTCGTGATGGTGAACCCCGGCGGCACGGGAAATCCGGCCTTAGCCATCCCCGCCAAGCCAGCCCCTTTCCCTCCCAAGAGGTCGCGCTTCGTGGGGTCTCCCTCTGCCTGACCGACACCGAAGAAGAAAACCAACTGGCTGCCTTTCGGACTGATCGCGATTTCCCCATCCACCTGGGGGACAGGTAGCATGATGGGGGCGGGGATCGAGAGCCGCGTCGGTGGTCTGACGCCAGCCGTGATCGGCTCTTTCCCCTTGGAATGAACGGTCTTGGTCAAGGGGGCACCACTCTTGGCGGCGCTTGACGCTTTAGTCTTCATCTTAATCCTTCCGGCCAATCGCTCGGTAACTGCGCTCGCGCTGGCCTTATTCTTCGACTTGGCCTTAAGACTCGGTCGCGCTGTGGATTTCTTCGCCATTATCCCTCCCTCAGGAGTCGAAACACTGGCGATTCTACCGCACCGTTTTGCCAACAAGCCATTGTCTGTTAACGACTTGCATAGCGAAGCGGCCACTTCGAACCTCAAGTTATACCCCGATACCGACAGGGGCAAGGAGATTCGCAAAACAAAAGCAGGCCCGCTCGGGCCTGCTCTCATTCGAAACCGTGACTAACCGGCAAGTGTTCCGGCCGATACACTCACATGGTGAACAGACGTTCGCCCGAAAGGATCTTGTCCAGCATCAGGAGGGTCTTTTCGACCGGTGAATGCATGATGTCGTGGGTGTTGAAGGTGCTTTTCGAGAGAAACTGTTTCGGCAGCCCCTCCGGTACCTCGCCTTTGGCCAGCTTGATCGTCACCTTGGCCACCACGGGGCCCCGCCCTTTGTGCTTCCCCGAGACCCCGTCGGGTTTCTTGAGCTTTGAGTGCTCTCTTGATTTCAACAGCTTGTCACCTGCGAGTTTCGACGGCTCGGTCTTGGCGACCGGCGCCGCGTGGTGAGAACTCTCTTTCGCCGGCATCTTGCCAACCTTTCCTTCGCTCACTGCCCACCTCCTCGGACGTGAGCCGGGCCCCTACCCCCCCGGACATGGTGAAGCAATCCTCTTGCAGTAATTGTCAATGTCTGCGTTCATGAAACAGCACCCAGCACATTAATTAAGTTAGGGTTGTTCTGTCAAGAGAAATTGCAGCCGATTTGGCGACGGTAACAAATTTCCGGTGATCCATTACTACATGTAAATCAATGGGTTGCCGACCGTACTTTCAGCACGGACGTCTCCCCCTGCGCCTACGGCCACGCCTTGCCTTCCACTCTTAAGTTGTTTGGGTCGACCAACTTGCGCGTTGTCAGTCGATAAAACCTGGTCGAACTGTCATCGCGCCCGTGGTACAACCCCCCTGATTGTTGATACTCAGCTGAGCCACAAAAAGTTGTACTATTTCGTCGGGGCAGGCGCTATGCATCGTTGCTTGGAAGGGCCTGTGGTCTTAGAGCGTCGGATTGCCGCTGGAGGACTAACCACTGATGGACATCAAGGATTCGATCCTCGATCTGATCGGCAATACGCCTTTAGTCCGGCTGGGACCGACAAACCCTAATCCCCAAGTCGACCTGGTTGCCAAACTGGAATGGTACAACCCCTTCGGCAGCGTCAAGGAACGCATTGCGCTGACCATGGTCCGTCGCGCCATTGCCGATGGCCGGCTGACCAAGGACAAGACGATCCTGGAATCGTCATCGGGGAACACCGGGATCGGCCTGGC
>JACQFV010000156.1 GCA_016199865.1 Candidatus Zixiibacteriota bacterium
ACGACAACAGAGTAGATCGATCAGTTGATGTTGGCAATGGGTGTATAACCCGACGGGCGAATCGCGTAATGTCGTTGTACTACAATTACTTACTAATGGCATGGCCGTGTTGATAACGTTGTGGGAAAGACCGGCGCTCAGACGAGTCTGCTCATCATCACCTGCAACTCGCGATTGAACAACAGAAAGACGAGATTCCACATAATGGATACAGTGAACGGACAACTCTGGAAGGCCTGTCTCGGTTTCTTGGAAGCCCGGCTCGGCACCGAAAACCTCCACACCTGGCTGGCATCAACCAGAATTCACGGCAGGGAAAATGGCACGGTCATCATCGCCGTGCCCAATCGGTTCGTGGCCGATTGGATCCGGACTCGCTACGCGGCTTTGATCGATGAAGCATTGACCGCCGTGATCGGACATTCCTGCACCCATCGGCTGGAAGTATACGCCAATGGGAACTCGCCGAATGGCAATGGATTCCGTCCGTCGGCCGGCGTCGTAACCGAAGTAGTTTCTCATGAAGATTCGGCGGCGGAAGACACCGATGAACGGGGCCATGCCGTTGCCGATGCCCGGGCGCGCGCGCAGCTGAATCCGCGGTTCACCTTCGACAGTTTTGTCGTCGGCCAATCCAATCAACTGGCCCACGGCGCCTCGTTGGCGGTGGCCGAAATGCCGGGGCGCACGAAGTTTAATCCCATGTGCATCTATGGCGCGGTCGGGTTGGGGAAGACGCACCTGGCCCAAGCAATCGGCAACACCGTGCTGGAGACCGATCCGGCGGCCAGTGTGCTCTATGTAACCTCAGAACGCTTCACCAACGATTTCATCGATTCTCTGTCGAACCGCACCACGTCGGCTTTCGCCTCCCATTATCGTTCGGTCGACGTCCTGCTCATCGACGACATCCAGTTTTTTGCCGGCAAGGAGTCGACCCAGGAGCAGTTCTTTCACACGTTCAACACGTTGCACCAAAACGGCAAGCAGATCGTCCTCACCGCCGACCGGGCGCCGCGCGACATCAAGGGGCTGGAGGAGCGTCTGTTGTCCCGCTTCCAATGGGGATTGGCGGCGGACATTCGCCTACCGGATTTTGAGACACGGATGGCCATCCTCAAGAAGAAACTCGAGGGGGAGGACATCATCCTGCCCGGCGACGTTCTGGCCCACATCGCCCAGAGCGCCCATACCAACATCCGCGAACTGGAAGGGGCGCTCGTCCGACTCTTCGCGGTCAGCTCGCTCAATGGGACGCCGATCACGTTGGAAGTGGCCCAGGAGGTTTTGAAGGACACACTCTCACCCGCCCGCAAGCCGATCACCATCGGGAGCATCAACGGCGTCGTAGCTCGCTTTTTCGGTGTGACGGAGCCGCTCTTATTGTCCAAACGTCGGACGCAGGACGTCGCCGTGGCCCGCCAAGTGGCGATGTACCTTGCCCGCACGCTGACCACCATGTCGCTCAAGATGATCGGGGCAGAATACGGCGGCCGCGACCATTCCACCGTGATTCATGCCGTCAATGTCGTGCGGGACAGTCTGAAACTTGACTCGGATTTGAAGTTGCGGGTCGATCAGGCCATCAGCGCCCTCTACGCCACCCGCAGGGAAGCCGCGTGATACAGACCGTAGAAACGGATGTCAGAAGTTTGTGGGATGAAGTCGAGAATCGTGTTGACACTTCACCCCTTCCACAAATATCATTCACAATGTGCAGACATGTACGCCGTGTGCAGAAGTAATCCACCGCCGGCTTGGACACGAAACACGCTGAAACTCAAACGGCCACATACTGATCCCTACTCCTTGTGTCCCTTGTCACCATCACCCACACCATAATGATTACTGTGATTTCGTATAGAAACACAGGAACAATAATAGGAATGTGTGCGTAAAACGCAATTGCGATGATGGAGTAACCAAGCATGAAATTCTCAGTGAACCGGAATCTGTTGACGGAACGGCTCCAGTCGGTTCTGGCGGTGGTCTCGACGCGGACGACTTTGCCGATCTTGGGGAACGTTTTGTTGACCGCCGAAGGGGAACGGCTCTTGTTGGCGGCCACGGACCTTGACCTGTCGATGGCGGGTTCTATTCCCGCGAAGGTGACGAAGGCGGGGGGCACAACCGTTCCAGCGCGAACCTTTGCAGAGATCGTGCGCGAATTGCCTGACGACGATGTGCAGATCAACGTCAACAACCACCGCATGGAGATCAAGTCCGGCCGTGGTGTCTACCGCATGAGCGGGATATCGCCGGAGGAGTTCCCCCGTCTACCGGCGGCGCCGGAACAGAATGCCGTGACCATTCCCGCTGATGAGCTGCGTTCGATGGTGCAACGAACGCTCTATGCCGTTTCGAACGACGAGACGCGTCCGGCCCTGAACGGCATTCTCTGGCAGGCCAATGGTGGCAGCATGCACATGGTGGCCACGGATGGGCACCGTCTGGCTTGCGTGACGACCCCTGCCAACCGCCTGGCGGGATTGAAAGATGAACTGATCATCCCACCCAAAGCTCTTTCGCTGGTGCTGAAAATGCTCGCTGACGACATTTCCGAAGTCGGCATCGTCTTCGCCGAGAAGAACGTCGTCTTCCGTGTTGGTGACATGGTGATCACGTCACGCCTCATCGAGGGTCCCTATCCAAATTACCGCCAGGTGATCCCAAGCGGTAACGACAAACTGCTGAAGGTCGACGCCGCGACACTGGCAGCGGCGGTGCGGCGCGTGGCCGTCCTGTCCAACAGTCTCACCCGTCAGGTCAAGTTTGCCGTCACCCAGGATCAGATCGAGTTGTCCGCGACCAATCAGGACGTCGGCGGCGAGGCGCGCGAAACGATCTCCTGCCAGTACAAAGGCGACGATCTCGAGATCGGCTACAACGCCCATTATGTCTTGGACATGCTGAAGAATTTCGATCCGGGCGACGTGGTCTTTCAACTCGCTACGTCGGTCTCCGCGGCTCTCGTGCAGTCAGCCGACGAAGCGCAGAAGGACAAGTATCTCTGTCTGGTGATGCCATTGCGCCTGGCGGACTGATGCTTTCCAAGTGATTCTTTTTTTGAATTTCGAGCTCAAGGCTCGTGATTTACTGAGCGCCATCAATAAGAGCAGAATGTGCGCGTTACGCGCCCTCGCGTGACGCGGCGCCACCCGAGGGCGGGTGGCGCGCACAGTTTTTCTTCGGATGTCCGAGGTATGTCTGTTGAACACTCTCACGATTAGATCCACGAAAAGCCCTTGCCATTCAGCCAATCTCTTTGTATAATATAAGGTTAGCGCGGATGTCATTGGCTTCGCGCGTCCGCGAGAATGGACATTATGCCGCAACCCGCTGCCATCGGCACAATCATCAGCAAATGCCTCGCGGCCCGCGGGATGGCGGCGAAAGTGCGCGAAGCGGGGATGACCGGTCGCTGGGCCGAACTGGTCGGTTCGGAGATCGCGGCGCATGCCAAAGCGGTCAAAATCGAGACGGGGCGCCTGTTTGTCTCAGTCGATGAACCGGCCTGGCGGCAGGAATTGATGTATCAGAAACCGGCGATTCTGGCGAAATTGAACGCCGAAGCCGGGGGCAATGAACCCGTCGTGACCGACATCATGTTCATCGGCCCGTAACTGAGACATTCGGTTGGGGAGGTCCGGGCCCAGACAGGTCATCCTCCCGTTAAGGAGCAATAACCCATGCCCGAAATCGCCGACACGATCCCTGTCCCCGCCGCCACCTCCTACGAAGCCAAGGACATCCAGGTCCTCAAAGGGCTGGAGGCGGTGCGCCGCCGTCCGGCGATGTACATCGGCGACGTCGGCCCGCGCGGTCTGCACCATCTGGTGCATGAAGTCGTCGACAACTCGATCGACGAGGCGATGGCGGGATTCTGCAACACGATCAACGTAGTCTTGAAGCCGGATGGCTCCGTCGAGGTCACCGACAACGGCCGCGGCATTCCCGTCGACATGCATCCGACGCAAAATAAGCCGGCGCTCGAAGTCGTCATGACCATGCTGCATGCCGGCGGCAAATTCGACCATCAGACCTACAAGGTCTCCGGCGGTTTGCATGGGGTCGGCGTGTCGGTCGTCAATGCGTTGTCGATCGCCTGCACGGTCGAAGTCTCCCGTGATGGCGCCGTCCACCGCCAGTCGTACAAGTGCGGCGAGCCGACCGGCCCGGTCGAGAAGATCGGCAAGACGACCAAGACCGGCACCAAGACCACATTCAAACCCGACCCGGAGATATTCAGCAAGACCGTCTTCGCTTTCGATGTGCTGGCGTCGCGCCTGCGCGAGCTGGCCTATCTCAATCGCGGCATCAAGATTGAACTGAGTGAAGAGGCATCCAAACGGCAGATGACCTTCCACTACTCAGGCGGGCTGGCGGCATTTGTCGAGTACCTGAATGAGAATAAGGCGCCCCTGTTCAAAAAGCCGATCGCGGTCGAACGCAGCCGCGACGACGTCCAAATCGAAGTGGCGATGCAGTACAACGACGGCTACCAGGAAAACATCTTCTCGTTCGTCAACAACATCCACACGATCGAGGGCGGCACCCACCTGGTCGGCTTCAAGGCGGCATTGACCCGCTCGATCAACAACTACGCGGCCAAGAATAATTTTCTGAAAAACGTCAACTTCACCCTTCAGGGCGAGGATACGCGCGAGGGACTGACCGCCGTGATCGCCGTGCGCGTACCCGATCCGCAGTTCGAGGGCCAAACCAAGACCAAACTGGGCAACTCCGACGTGAAGGGGATCGTCGAATCGGTCGTCGGCGAACTGTTGAGTGAATATTTCGAGGAAAACCCCCCGATCGCGCGCAAGGTGATGGAGAAGGTCGTCACCGCCGGCCAGGCGCGCGAGGCGGCGCGCAAGGCGCGCGATCTGACCCGCCGCAAATCCGCGCTCGATTCGGGCGGTCTGCCCGGTAAATTGGCCGACTGCGCCATGTCCGATCCGGAATCGTGCGAGATCTTTATCGTCGAGGGGGATTCGGCGGGAGGCAACGCCAAGCAGGGGCGTGATCGGCGCTTCCAGGCGATTTTGCCCCTGAAGGGGAAAATCCTCAACGTCGAAAAGGCGCGCGAGGACAAGATTTTATCCAATGAC
>JACQFV010000164.1 GCA_016199865.1 Candidatus Zixiibacteriota bacterium
AATGACTCGTACGGCATGGATCCCGCCGTGCGCCGGGAGCTGAAACGGATCTTTCCCGACCGGGATCTGGTCGAGCTTCCCTTCTCCCATCCGATTTACCACACGCCCTTTGAATTCCCCGATGGCCCCCCGAAGATCCATCTGCACGACGGCAAACCGGCGCGGGGGTACGCGATTCTCGACGGTGATCGGGTCGTCGTTTATTACGTGGTCGAATGCGACATCGGCGATGGCTGGGAGGACCCACAGGTCCACAAGGACCCACCGGAGAAGCGCTTAGCAGCGTTGCGGATGGGGACAAACCTCGCGGTCTATGCCCTCACGCACTGACTCACCGCGCATGTTGACTGGCATTTCCTTCGAGTCGGCCTTAACCCATTCCCTACCATTATAGTACAGATTCGGTCGGCAGTAGGGTCGAGAGACGCCGGGATCAGGACCCGTTCATCCGAACCAGTCGAACACGGTATTGGATTTGCATTTACCCGTCGTCGAATGGCCCGATAATGCGTAGAAGATGGGGTAGCGTCGTGATTTCGAAACGCGACGTCTGCGGCATGCTGGGTACACCAACGACTCTGGGAGCACAGCGAAGATGACACCGATGCCCGGTTTGGATCACCTGCTGACACGCCTGACCCAGATGCGCCGCCGCGCCATCGCCGCCGAATGGCTGACCCACTTGGGTTGGATGGTGGCGCTCTCATCTTTGGCGTTCGTCTCGTTGGCACTCATTGCGGCCATCATCATTCCCCCCAGCGCCGTCCGAGTCGTACTGACCTCAAGCATCATCGCCTGCTTGGCCTTGCTCGTGCTCTGGGGATTGGCGAAGGCGACCATCTGGTCGCCGCGCCGCGAACGTCTGGCATTGGCGGTCGAGAAGCAATACCCCGAACTGAAGAATCGCCTCATCGCCTCGTTGCAGCTGGCGGATCGGGCTTTATCCAATCCGGAACAGTACTCACTGGCCTTGGTCGATCTGACCATTGCGCAAGCGACACAGATAAGTCAGGCCATCGATTTTGCGACGGCTTTGGACCGGTCGCGTCTGCGCCGTTCGGGCCGCTGGGCTGGGCTCAGTGCGGCCGCGGCCTTGCTCTTGGCCGTTCTCTTTCCCGGACTGGCGCAGCGCTCGTGGGAGGCCTACTCACGTCCCCTGACCGACTACTCCGCCCCGATCCCCTACCGGCTGATCGTGGGGCCGGGCTCGGTGGAAGCAGTGAAATTCGACGATTTTCGAATCACGGCCAAAGTCGAAGGCGCCGAACTGCCGATGCAGGTTCTCATTTACCAGCGGTCCGACGGCGGCGATTGGCGGACTCTGGGGCCGGTTGCAGCAACGGCGCCGCAGGAGATCGTGGCGGGATCCACGCTGGGAACGCGCGAGTTCCGCCAGACCATCCCCCAGATCAAACGCGACTTTGAATACTACGTGACCGCCGGTCGGCTCAAATCAGCGACTTATCAGGTTACGGCCGTTGACCGCCCCCGTGTCAGTTCCCTGCGTCTGGAGATATTTCCCCCCAGTTACACGGGAATCGATCCCACGGTGATCGACGCCAACGACGGCACGATCAGCGCCCCGGTGGGCACCAAAGTCAAGATGCGGCTGGAATCCAATCGGGATCTGGCCAGCGCCATCATGGACTTTTCCGACGGCACAACCAAGCCCATGGAAGCGCGTAGCAAGACGGCATCCCTCGATTTCGACGTCGAGAAAAACGCTTCCTACCACGTCACCTTGACCGATCTGTCAGCACGCACCAATCCGCATCCGATCGAGTACTCGATCACCGCGATTCCCGACCGCGACCCGTCGGTGGACATCGTCCTGCCCGGTCACAACAGTGATCTGAACGACAATATGGCCGTCGATCTCAAGTTCGTCGCCCGCGACGATTATGGCTTCTCGCGCCTGACGCTCCATACCCAGTGGCTGTCCGAAGGGCGCCTACGCGCCGAGCGCGCCATTGAAGTTCCCGGCTCCCGGCAGCAGGGGGAACGCCTTGAGACGGGATACTTCTGGGACCTGAAAGACTGGGGTCTTCTGCCCGAGGACGTCGTCCATTACTTCGTCGAAGTGGCCGACAACGACGCCATTGGCGGCCCCAAGACGGCCCTCAGCAAGACCTTTACCGTGCGTTTGCCCTCACTCGATGAAATGATGTCGGAGTTTGAAGAGAAGCGCGACGCCGACCTGTCGGCTTTGGACAAGGTTATGAGCGGCGAACGGGAGATGGCGCGGCAGGTGGAGTCGCTCCGCCGTGAATTGTCCTCCAAAGAAGAAGTCGACTGGCAGAACCAGCAGAAGCTGAGCGACGTCGCCTCGCGTGGGCAGAAATTGAACGATGAACTCGATCAGCTCGCCCAGAACATGCAAGAGCAGGTCCAAAAGGCCGAGACCAACAAATTGGCGTCGCTGGAGATGCTGCAGAAAATGCAGGAAGCCCAGCAGTTGTTCAACGAAGTCGCCACTCCGGAGATGCGCGAGGCCCAGAAACGACTGCAGGAGGCCCTGCAGAAACTCGACCCGCATGAGGTCGAACAGGCCCTGGCCCAGATGAAAATCTCGCAGGACGAGATGCTGAAACGCCTGGACCGGACGATCGCCTACCTGAAAAAACTCAAGGCCGAGCAGAAAGTCGATGCCTTCGTCAAGCGGTTGGAGCAGATGCTGGCGGAGCAGAAGTCGATCAATGATCAATCCGCCAAGAGCCCTTCGACCAAACTCCCCGATCTGGCGCCGTCGGAAAGCGGCCTCAAGTCGGAGTTCGAAAAATTCGCCGACGAAATGGCCGCCGCCGAGTCACTGTTGACGGAAGCCAAATTGCCCCCCGAACAGGTGTCGCAGTTCTGTCAGGCGGCAAAGAAATCCCCCGCGCCCAGCCAGATGGAAAAGACCTCCCAGGCCTTGCAGCAGCAGAATACCAAAGGCGCCCAGGAGGGTGGGCAGGAGAGCGCCGAGTCGCTGCAGACCCTCCTCGATCAAATGAAAGAACTGCAGAAACAAATGAGCGACGAACAGAAGGCCGAGGTCGCCAAGGAGCTGCGCGAGGCGCTCGACAAGGTGTTTTACCTATCCGATCAGCAGGAAGATCTGGCGTCGAAAACCGATCAATATGACCCCACCTCACTGTCCTTGCGCGATCTGGCGGCGCAACAGGAGGCGTTGAAATCGGCGGCCCAGAATGTCTCCCAACAACTGACCGAGTTGGGCAAAAAATCCTGCTGCCTGGCCAACAGCGCCAATTCGATGATGGGCAAAGCGATCGATCAGATGTCCGGTTCGGCGCAATGCCTCTCGGACCGTCGCGGACCGATGGCCGGCAACAGCCAGAAGGAGGCGCTCTTCGGTCTCAATCAGGCAGCGCAGCAGATCGTCGACGGCATGGACAAGAATTCCGGCCAGTGCAACAACCCCGGCTCCTGCAACAATCCCGGCGACGGCGCCATCCCGAAAATGCAGAATCTCTCGCAGAAGCAGGGGCGCTTGAATTCGCAGATGCCCGGACCGGAGGAGCAGGGCTCGACCATGTCCGATGAAGAGCGTCAGCTGCTGCACCGCCTGAAAGGGGAGCAGGAGGCGATCAAGCACGGCGTCGACGAACTCAACTCCCAGGTCGGCAGCAAGGAAAACACGCTGGGACGTCTGGACAAACTGGCCGAAGAGATGCAGCGCGTGGTCGAAGACATGGGGAAATCCGAGGTCAGCCAGCAGACGCTCGAACGGCAGCGCAAGATTTACACCCGCATGCTGGATTTCCAGAATGCTTTGCAGCGTCAGGACTACAAAGACGAACGCAAGGCCCAGTTCGGCGATGACATCCGCCGCGCCTCGCCCCAGGAGTTGGGCGCCGCCGCAGGCATGACCGACGAGGAGTATGAACGTCTCCTGACCCGCTATCAGGAAGAGGGATACCCCAAGGAGTACGAAGAGACGATCAAGGCCTACTTCCGGGCGCTCGTGGAGTCACGCAGCGCCAGTGAGACGCCCCAGCGGTAATAGAGTTCATTCAATCCGTTTCAGGTTCGTAGGATGAGTGCTCTGCACGCACCCTTTTGTTTTGGCGTTTGTATACTTGACAAACTCGGCGGGGGGTCTTGACAATCCATAGAGAAGGGCTATCTTGGGTGCGAGGTGAGGGGAATGACAGCACAGGTCGCGCCCTTTCCGGCACTGAACTTGCGTCAAGATCAAGATGGAGATTGGGCCGACATTCGATTCGGACGGCCAATGCTGTCTCCAAGACTCTGAGGGCAGGCCTATTATACTGCGAAAGAGCGTCTGGGACGAACATCAACAGATTCACCCGGACCGATCTTGGTTCAAATACAATTTTGGCGAAATTAAGCGGGCGCTCTCAAATCCCGATGAAGTACGTAAGAGCCGGTCAAGGGATGACTGCGAGCTATTTTACGCCAAGGTGCGGGGAGTACGTCTGACGGAAAAGGGGATGCTCGTTGAACCGAAACCCCGCTGGTGGTGTGTCGTGGTGGTCAACAAGGGAAACAAAAGAGAGGTCATGACGGTATACTACACGGATAGGATAAAGGCGGGTGCGAAATCATGAGCACAAAGATGACTGACGTGAAGTTCGATTACGGTGAGGAATCGGACGTGCTGTTCATCAATCTTGGGAGTAACGAACCCTCGTATTCTCAAGAGGTCGATGATGTGCTCCTTGTCGAAAAAGGAATGTTCACGCATTGGATAACGGGCTTTCGGGTCTTGGGATTCAAGCATCACAACGTCGCATTCTTGATAGTGCTCGATGAGATCAAGAAGGTCGTCGAGGAAGAGACACGTGCGATGGAGAGGCAGTTTAAAGACAAGAGAAAGCAATTACCTGCTTTGCCGAATGCGATCAAGCGTCGCTTGAAACAGGCGGAGTCGGAAGGAATATTGTCCGGGGCTTAGGATGACTCCTTGGTTTTTCTCTGTGATTTCCGATTAACTGATTTGCGTTTTCGCTTGGGCTGTACCCTTATCAGTGCCCCCACGATCTCATCAAATGTGTGATTAGACAAGTCGGGCGGAGATTCAGTTGTCTTTGGGCGCGGACGTTTTATCATTTGCTACCCCCGCGCCAGACACGGTTCCCGATAGATCAGCCGCTTCCCGGCAATCCCGCGCAGCGCGACTGCCCGCGGCTGACCCCACCTCATAGTGTATACGCGACTCGTTCTTCTGTTCATTGTTGGGGCGCCAGCAGGGCTCGAATGAGCAGTGGATTCGAGGGCGCCTGGTCTGCACCCATCCTTTTGTTTTGGAACTAAACCTCCGGAAGTCCTGCCGAGACAGCGCAGTTGCTTCATGTTCTCCGTTGGCATAAATTACCCCCGGAAGATGGAGTCTTGAACATGTCCGATCCGACGATCACCCCCGCCCTGATCGCTGACCACGGCCTATCCGTCGAGGAGTTCGACAAGATCAAGTCGATCCTCGGACGGGAGCCGACCTACGCCGAGTTGGGTGTCTTCTCCGTCATGTGGTCGGAGCATTGTTCCTACAAGAATTCGATTGTCCTGCTCAAGACCCTGCCCCGCGAGGGCTCGTGCATGCTCGCCAAAGCCGGGGAAGAGAATGCCGGCGTCGTCGATTGGGGTAATGGGCTGGCCGTGGTTTTTAAGATTGAATCGCACAACCACCCGTCGGCGGTCGAGCCCTATCAGGGGGCGGCGACCGGTGTCGGCGGCATCCTGCGCGATATTTTCACCATGGGGGCGCGGCCGATTGCCGTTCTCGATTCCTTGCGCTTCGGCGATCCGAACAATCCCCGCGTGCGTTACTTGGTCGATGGCGTCGTGCGCGGTGTCGGCGATTACGGGAATTGTTTCGGCGTCCCCAACATCGGCGGCGAAACGATCTTCGAGGAAGCATACACGGGCAATCCTCTGGTGAACGCGATGGCGATCGGCATTGTCCGCACCGACAAGATCGCCAAGGCCGCGGCTTCACTCACCGGCGCGCCAGTGATGATCATCGGCTCGAAGACCGGCCGTGATGGAATTCATGGCGCTACCTTTGCATCCGAGGAACTCTCGGAAAAATCAGAAGGACGACGCCCGCAGGTGCAGATCGGCGATCCCTTCACCGAGAAGTTGCTGTTGGAAGCGACCCTGGAGATGATCGATGCCGATCTTCTGGTCGGCATTCAGGACATGGGCGCCGCCGGGATCACCTGCTCGTGTTCCGAGACTGCCTTCCGGGGCGGGAAGGGAATTCACATCGACACGGCGCGTGTCCCGGTCCGCGAACTGGGCATGACCCCCTATGAAATTCTCCTGTCGGAGTCGCAGGAGCGGATGCTCGCAATCGTTCGGCCGGGATGTCAGGGCGACGTCGAACGGATTTGCCAGAAATGGCAGTTGGAAGCAGCGCCGATCGGTGTCGTAACGGACAGCGGGCGATTCACCGTCGATCACGATGGCAAGCGGCAGGTCGACATTCCCGCCGACTCATTGGCTCTCGGCGGACGAGTTCCGCAGTACAAACGCGCCGAGCGTCGCCCCGAATACCTCGATCAACTGGCAGCGTTCGACCCCTTGACACTGCCGGTCCCCAATGACTGTGGTGAGGCGCTGAAGCGGCTTCTGGCCTCGCCCAACCTCGCCGACAAGACCTGGGTCTACCGTCAGTACGATCAGAGTGTCCGCACCGGCACCGCCGTCGGTCCCGGCATGGATGCCGGTGTCGTCCGCATCCGCAAGACCAACACGGCCCTGGCGGCCGTCATCGACGGCAATGGGCGCTATTGCTATTTGAATCCACGTCGGGGCGCTCAGGTCGCGGTGGCCGAGGCGGCGCGGAATTTGGTCTGCGTCGGCGCCCGGCCTCTGGCGGTCACCAATTGCCTCAACTTCGGCAATCCGCACAAACCGGAGATGTACTATCAATTCGCCGAGTGTGTGCGCGGCATGGGGGATGCCTGCCGGGCGTTCGGCACACCCGTGACCGGCGGCAATGTGAGTTTCTACAATGAAGACCCCAGCCGCGCCGTCTTTCCAACTCCGACGATCGGCATGATCGGCAAGATCGAAGACCTGGCTCTGATCACCACCGCCGATTTCAAAGAAGCAGGCGATGGTGTCGCGCTGGTCGGCGCCACAAAGAATGAACTCGGGGGCAGTGAATATCTGAAGGTAATTCACAACGCGGTTGCCGGTTCCGTCCCGGCTTTGGAGTTCGAGGCGGAGTTGCGGGTTCAACGCTTTGTCGCCAACGCCATCCGGTCCGGTTGGATTCGCTCGGCGCATGATTGTTCCGATGGCGGCTTGGCGGTGACGTTGTTCGAATCCTGTCTCGGCCCCGACGACCGGCTCTGGGGGCTCGATGCGGATCTGTCGAGCGGCAACGGCAATCTGCGTCCCGATGCTTTACTCTTCGGCGAAATCCAGTCACGCATCGTGATTTCGTTCGAATTGGATGCACGGGAGCGATTGCAGGCAGCCGCTGCGAGTGACGGCGTTCCGTTCTGGTTCTTGGGACGCGTGGCCAGCCATGACCGCTTCCGTTTGCATCCCTACATCGACGAGTCAATTGGCGGACTCCGCGCTGCACATCTTAATGCATTTCCTGCTCTCATGGACGAAGTGAAGGCCGCCACGGCGGCGTGATCCACCCCGCGACTGGGTCCCATGAATCAGCCGACAACCACTCAACCTGTGAAAACTGTGACGGGAATAGCATACCGCCCTGTCCGCGCGCCGCGCGGCACGGCCATGTCCTGCAAGGGATGGATTCAGGAAGCGGCGCTACGGATGCTGCACAACAACCTCGACCCCGAGGTTGCCGAGCGTCCGGAGGAATTGATCGTCTACGGCGGCACCGGCAAAGCCGCCCGCAACTGGGACTGCTTCCACCGGATTGTCGAGGCACTGGGGGCTCTCGAAAACGATGAAACGCTGTTGGTCCAATCCGGCAAACCGGTCGGGGTCTTCAAGACTCAGCCCTCCGCCCCGCGCGTTCTGATTGCCAATTCCAATCTCGTCGGACAGTGGGCGACTTGGGATGAGTTCCGGCGCTTGGACGCGCTGGGGCTGATGATGTATGGGCAGATGACCGCCGGCTCTTGGATTTACATCGGCACACAGGGAATCCTACAGGGCACCTACGAGACATTTGCCGCCGTGGCCGTGCGCCACTTTGGCGGCGATCTTAGTGGCCGCTGGGTCCTAAGCGGGGGCATGGGTGGTATGGGCGGCGCTCAGCCACTCGCTGTGACTCTGAACGGCGGTGTGGCGCTCGTGGTCGAAGTCGATCCGGCGCGCATCGAACGCCGCATCCAAACCGGCTACTGCGACCGCAAGACCGAGTCACTGGAGGAAGCGCTGACTTGGGTCAGAGAGGCAGTCACGGCGAAAAGACCGCTGTCGGTCGGCTTGGTCGGCAACTGTGCCTCAATCTGCCCTGAACTGGTTCGGCGCGGAGTGATCCCGGATATCGTGACCGACCAGACCTCCGCCCACGACGAACTGGAAGGATATGTTCCGGCCGGTTTGGCGCTCGACCAGGCGATCCACCTGCGACGCTCCGATCCCAAGGGCTATATCGCGCGATCATTTGCCTCGATGGCCAGTCATTGCGAAGCAATTGTGTCGATGCAGACAGCCGGCGCCGTCGCGTTCGATTATGGAAACAACCTGCGCGGGCAGGCGCAGAAGGCGGGGTTTGCCGACGCCTTCTCTTACCCCGGTTTTGTGCCCGCCTACATCCGGCCGCTATTCTGCGAAGGCAGAGGGCCTTTTCGGTGGGTTGCGCTCTCCGGCGAACCATCCGACATCGCGGTGACCGATCAGGTTGTTCTCGCGGAGTTTTCTCAGAATGAACCGTTGTGCCGTTGGATTCGCCTGGCCGCTGACAAAGTCAAGTTCCAGGGTCTGCCCGCCCGGATCTGCTGGCTCGGCTACGGCGAACGGGATCGATTTGGGCTTCTAATCAATGATCTGGTGAAGAAGGGGAAGATTCGAGCGCCGATCGTGATCGGTCGCGACCATCTGGATTGTGGCTCGGTCGCCTCACCCTACCGCGAGACCGAAGGGATGCAGGACACCTCCGATGCCGTTGCGGACTGGCCCTTGCTCAATGCTCTCCTGAATGCCGTCTCCGGCGCCGGCTGGGTCTCGATCCATCAGGGCGGCGGGGTGGGGATGGGTCTGTCGCAACATGCCGGCATGGTTGTGGTCGCCGATGGCACAGCCGATGCCGCCGGTCGATTGGAGCGGGTCCTCACCAACGACCCCGGCACCGGCATCATGCGGCACGCCGACGCGGGGTACCCTCAGGCCCGCGAATTCGCCCGCGCCCACGGCATGAACCTACCAGGTCCTCCGTAGATCCTCTAACAAAATGACTCGTTAGATCGTGGACGCCGGGCGTCCTCGCCCGGCGCAGCAACGGCCAGGCGACGACGCCTGGCCTCCACATGGAAATCGGCCTCCTCCGACGGGATTCATTCTGTTCGTCCTGCCCGGTCACCAAGCCAGGATCCGGTCAGTGAGCCGGCGGTTGGACTTGGATCTGCGTACACGGGAATGACGCGCCTTGTTCCGGTGCCGCCTTGGCCAGCCGGGGCTTTCCCGATGCCATACTCCGGATGGCGGCTTGATTTTGCTGTCCCAACTCCATACCGTTCGGTTCCTTTGGGTGGAAGGAACTGCTCAGGCATTGGAGGGTGAGAGCCGATGATGCGCTTCAACGTTGATCCCAGACAACAGCCGATCCGCGACATGGTGCGCGAATTCGCGGAGAAGGAAATCGTGCCGGTCGCACAGGAACTGGATCGTCAGCCGGAGCCGCAGCCCTTTCCCTTCGATTACTACCGTAAACTCGCCAAGGCGGGGTTCATCGGCTTTCCGCTGCCCAAAGAATATGGAGGCCAGGCGAAATCCCCGGTGGAATATGCCACGCTCTGCGAGGAACTGACCTACTGGGATCCGCCCACCTGCCTTCTGTCAGCGGTGGCGGTCCTCGCGATCGAACCGATTTGGCATTTCGGATCGGAAGAGCAGAAGCGCAAGTACATCCCGAAGTGCATCACGGGTGAATACATCCCCGCCTTCGCGCTGACTGAGCCGAATGCCGGCTCCGATGCCGCCAATCAGTCCACCGAAGGGCGCCTCGACGGCGGCCATTATATCATCAATGGTGAAAAAATCTTCATCATGCACGGCGACGTCGCCAATCTCTTCGTGGTCTTTGGCAAAGTGAGCGAGCCGGGGGTGCG
>JACQFV010000007.1 GCA_016199865.1 Candidatus Zixiibacteriota bacterium
GAGGCGCGACGCTGTTAGTTTGTCTTGCCAATTCTCTCGCGCTGGCTCAGGCGACATCGGCCGCCGAGGGGAAAATCACCAGTGAGGTGTTCTCGACTACTGTATTCGCCGCAGCCATGAGCGCCACGGACGCGCCGGCTAAGAGAGGAATCGGGCAACTTAGACCCGAAAGAAGGAGGTGGTTGGGAACGCCAAACATGACTCGGAGCTGGAATCGGTCGTCGTTGAAGAGTCGGCGGCAGGTGCGGTGGAAGTTCTCGACAAACGTGAAGACTTAGAATGTGTTGGAGGGTCTGCGAGAGCGCTCGAAGATTCTGGAGCGCAGGAGGGCACAATGAAGAGAATTTGTCCAGCTTTAGTGGCCATCGGATTCGTCTCACTATTTTGGGCGGATGACGGTCACGCCATCCCGGCGTTCGCTCGAAAGTACCAGACCAGTTGCCAAACTTGTCACATCGCAATTCCCAAGCGCAACGCCTTCGGCGAGGCGTTCCGTCGCAACGGGTATGTCATGCCCAAGGGGGACGTACAACTTGTCAAAGAGGAACCGGTCAGTCTGGGCGCGGAGGCGTGGAAGGAACTTTGGCCCAACGCGATCTGGCCGGGTCTCCTACCCGCACACTTCCCGCTGGCGGCGCTCGTGCATCAGCGCGTCACTTACGAGCCGCGCAATCCCAAGGGCCAAAGAGTCGGCTTCGACATGCCGCACGAGTTGGAGTTGCTGTTCGGGACCTCCTTCGGTACCGAGCTCGGGGTTTTTGGTTCGTGGGTCATTTATGACGAAGGAGAAAACGAGACGGCGTTGGAGAAGTTTTTCTTCCAATTCAACGATGTCGTCGGGCCGAAGGATGCGGTCAACGTAAAGGTCGGCCTCCTTGAGCCCGGGATCACCAGCGGCTACATGGAGGCGAACAGCCTGACACTCGATCGTCCGATCACGATCGACTATCGCGCAACCGGCGACTGGAGCCCGGCCGACGTTCAGGCGGGGATTGAGCTAAACGGTATCCTGGGAAGCCGCTTTGAGTACGCCGCCGGTGTTGTCAACGGGGAGGGCAAGACCACTCCGTCCAAGGACCGCAAGGACGTCTTTGCGCGGGTCGCCTTCAAGACCGGCGGGCTCGGGCTGGACGGCAAGGGCGCGGAGGCCGAACTCAAGCAGGCCGACAACTGGCGCGACGATGCCGTGACCATCGGGGTGTACGCCTACACGGGCCATGTCGCCAAATCCGAAGCGACCACCTCGCAGGTCATCGAGACCACCGGCAGCGGCGGTGATCCGACGAAATTCAACATCGCCTCGACCCGCACCACGACGGAATGGGATCACAACTTTGACCGCTTTGGGTTTGATCTGCGTGCCGGTTACAACCGGTTCGAGTTGACCGGCGGACTCATCGCGGGCACCGATGAGAATCCCTTCGGCGACAAGAAGGAACTCAAGCACACGGCCTTTTTCGGCGAGATTGACTGGCTTGCGTATCCGTGGCTGATCCCCATTTTCCGTGTCAACCGCGCCCGTTCGGAACTGAAGGACGACGAACGCGACAAATACTGGGAGTTCCACCCGAACCTGACCATCCTCTACCGTGCCAACATCCGGATGACGATCGAGGGACGGTTCCGCGTGGACAACGATCGCACCATCGGCGGCGTGACGGTCGAGCCGACCGAAAAACGCGCCTTCCGACTGTTGCGCGTCAACACGATGTTAGTCTTCTAAACGGAGGTGACCACCTGTGCGCTCGGCATGGCTCGTGCTCGTGGCATTGCCTGCGGTGATCTTATCCGATCACACAGCGTCCCAGTGTGGCGTGGTGGCCGGAAAGGTAACCGTCACAGTTGCAAAAACTTCAGCCGATGTGGTTGTCTCTCTCGAACCGAGAGGAGACAGCGTGCCGGTCGTGCCGCCGGACACGGCCGTCATTCTCAATCAGAAGAACAAGGAGTTCGTCCCGCACGTTCTGCCGATCGTACGTGGGACCACGGTGGTGTTCTTCAACCACGACGATTTCCTGCACAACCTCCACGGCTACCGGCAGAGCAAGACGGTGTTCAATGTCGCGATGCCGTATGTGGGCATGAAATGGAAGAAGAAGTTCGACGAGGCGGGAAAGGTGTCGATTCTGTGCGACGTGCATCCAGAGATGTCGGCGTATATCATCGTTCTCAATACCCCATACTTCACAAAAACCGGCAAAGATGGCGCCTTTGTTATCCCTCATGTTCCCGCTGGAGAGTACGTGCTACAGACTTGGCACGAGAAAGGAAAGGCGAAGACCCTGACAATCACCGTCTCGGGGAGTGATACCACGGCGGTGAATTTGCAACTGGGAGATTAGAACTCATCCGGCTTTGTTGACATCCTCACTCACATTGGGACAAGATGCAGGGCATGTTTCAATCGATAGATGTCATACGCTAGGCCGAGGAGGAGCGCCTGCAGGCGGTGGTGACGCGGGTGCCGGCGGCGGGGCGGTTATCCGATGAGCACTTCACAGTGGACGGGACACTGGTGGAGGCGTGGGCGTCGTTGAAGAGTTTCCGTCCCACCGACGCGCCCGATCCGGGTGTTGACGCCGACGATCCGGGGAACGTGACCGTGGACTTCCATGGGCAGACGCGCACCCACCAGACACACCGCCGCACGACGGATCCGGACGCCCGACTGGCGCGCAAAGGGGCGGGCCAGGCAGCGAAGCTGTCGTACGGGGTATCGCTCTTGATGGGGAACCGTCACGGCCGGATCGTCGATGTGAAGGTGCATGCCCCCACGGGAACGGGAGAGCGGGAGGCAGCGCGGGCGTTGCTCCAGTGCCAACGCCGCTCGGTCGGGGCGGACCAGGGATACCATACGAAGGCGTTTGTCGAGGCGTTGTGGTTGCCGTGTATCACGCCGCACATCGCGATGGTGGAGGGCCGGCGGACACCGGGACTGGACGGGCGCACGACGGGGAGTATCGGCTACGCGCTCAGCCAGCGGGTGCGCAAGCGCATCGAGGAAGGCTTCGGGTGGCTGAAGACGGTGGGCGGATTGCGCCGGACCCGTTATCGGGGCGCCGAGCGCGTGACCTGGCACA
>JACQFV010000163.1 GCA_016199865.1 Candidatus Zixiibacteriota bacterium
CCTGGCCGTGGCTCAAGAATCCGGCGATGAATTCATCAATCGCGCCGTCCATGACGGCCGGAACATTCGACGATTCGACGCCGGTGCGATGATCCTTCACCATCTGATACGGCTGGAACACATAGGACCGTATCTGCGAGCCCCATTCGATCTTCTTCTTGTCCTTGGCGAATTCGGCGAGCCGTTCATCTTCTTTTTCGCGTTCCAGTTGGTAGAGCCGGGCGCGCAGGACCTTCAATGCCGAGTCGCGGTTCTTGTGCTGCGAGCGTTCGGACTGGCACTGCACGACGATGCCCGTGGGGATATGGGTGATCCGCACCGCCGAGGAGGTCTTGTTGACGTGCTGGCCACCGGCGCCGGAGGCGCGGAAGGTGTCGATGCGGATGTCTTCTTCCTTGATCGTGATCTCGACGTCGTTGTCGGCTTCGGGGAGAACAAAAACGGAGGCGAATGAAGTGTGTCGGCGCTTGTTGGCATCGAAAGGCGAGATGCGTACGAGCCGGTGGACGCCGACCTCGGATCGGAGGTGGCCATAGGCGAATTCGCCTTTCACTTCCAAGGTCGCCGACTTGATCCCTGCCGCCTCACCCGACGTATAGTCGAGCGTGTCAAAGGTGAAGCCGTGCCGTTCCATCCAACGCGTGTACATGCGCAGAAGCATCTGGGCCCAATCGCACGATTCGGTGCCGCCGGCGCCGGAATGGATCGTGACGATGGCGTCGTTGTGATCGTCCGGGCCGCTCAATAGGGATTTGAACTCGAAGGAATCAACGTCGGCGGCCAGTTGCTGCGCTTCCGCCGTTGCCTCCGCCTGTGTCGCCGTGTCATTCTCATCCGCGGCCATCTGCCAGAGGGTCGCGACGTCGTCCCGGCGACTCACCAGGGACCGATAACCGTCGACCCAGGATTTCGCCCGGGTAATCTCCTTCAACGTACGGCGCGCGGTGTCGCCGTCGTTCCAGAAGCCGTCGGCGGTGGTCTTCTTCTCCATCGCGTCGATCCGCGCTTGGAGGCCGTCGATGTCAAAGGAACCTCCGCAGGCGGTCCAATTTGCCGGATATGGTATCCAATGCTTCCACGATTCCCCCTCTATTCTGCTTCCGGATTGTTTCGGTTCGCTTCGAGTGAGAGACTGTGCATTCGGCGCCAAGGCATCATGCGGGTCGCACCTACTCCCGGACGAATTCAATCCGTTTATAAAACCTCTTGCCGACGTTGAGCACAAATGGCTGTGTCGTCGACACTTGCTCCTGCGGGTCGGTACGCGCCGCATCATCAATGCGCACGCCGCCCTGCGCGATCTTGCGCTTGGCTTCACTCAGACTGTCGGCGGCGGAGGCGGCACAGAGAATCTCGGCCAACCGCAGACTCGGGGCGTTGGTCCGCAGACGGAATGCCTCGATCTCCTCGGGCGGCTTGCGTTCGGAAAACTGCCGGGTAAAGGCGTCGCGGGCCGCGCCGGCCGCCGTCGGGCCGTGATACATGCGGACCAGAGTTTCCGCCAGGTCCAGCTTCAGGTCACGCGGATTGCTGGCGCCATTCAGCAATCCCTCCTTCACCTCGGACACCCGCGCCACGGGCGCATCGGCCACCAATTCGTAATACGAGACGATCAACGCATCCGGGATCGACATTGTCTTGCCGAACATCTCGTCGGGCGGATCATCAACGCCGATGTAGTTGCCGGTCGATTTGCTCATGCGCAGGGCGCCATCAGTCCCGACCAGAATCGGCAGGGTGAGCGCCACCTGTGGTTCTACACCGTAATCGGCCTGGATCTGCCGCCCGGTGAGCAGGTTGAACTTCTGGTCGGTGCCGCCGATTTCGACGTCGGCTTTGATCGCTACCGAGTCATAGGCCTGCATGAGCGGATAAAACATCTCGTGGATCGAGATCGGTTCGCCTGACCGGTAGCGCTTTTCGAAATCATCGCGCTCCAGCATCCGGGCCAGAGTCATCCGCCCCGCCAGATGCATGATCTCGGCAAAGGTCATCCGGGAAAACCACTCGCCGTTGCTGCGAACCTCCGTCTTGGCGCGATCGAGAACCTTGAAAAACTGCGTCTGGTAGGTTTCGGCGTTACGGCGCACTTCTTCTTCCGTGAGTTGCGGGCGGGTCGACGAGCGCCCGGAAGGATCGCCGACCATGCCGGTGTAATCGCCGACAATGAGCACGATCTGGTGGCCCAATTCCTGGAATTGTTTCAACTTGCGCAATCCGACGGTGTGGCCCAGATGTATGTCCGGGGCGGTCGGGTCGAACCCCTGTTTGATTCGCAGAGGCCGATTGGTGGATATGCTGCGCGCCAGTTTCTTTTCCAGCTCCCCATCCGGGAGAATCTCCACCGTTCCCGAACGGATGATCTCCAGCTGTCGTTCCAGGGGTAACGGGGCCATTGTGTCAACTCCCGCTCTCCGAACGGGTTCGGAGGGATGATACCGCCACGCCACATGGGCACCAAGGGCTTTTTCCTTGACCGTGTCCCACAGGAAGGGAACGTTGTATCGGCGCGGTCGTCACTGTCGTCGTCGAACCGTCAGGCGGGGTAAGAGGGCCGCATGGAAGTTGCCATGATGTTGATCTTGAACCACACAGAGACGTTCCTTAGGCGTCGAACGGGGTGGTGTAAACGATGAAGACCCGGCGACGGATTCTCCTGGCATTCGTGTTCATTGTGGGGCCGGTCAGCGCGGCGACTGTCGCCTGGGTGGGAGCCACGCTCTGGCAGTACGAGAAGGAACTGCCGTCGATCGAGAAGGTTTACAATATCAAGCCCCGCCTCTCGACTCGTCTGTACGACCGTTATGATCGTCCGTTTTATGACTTCTATACCGAGCGCCGCGAGCTTGTTCCCCTCGCCAATTTGCCGCCGCACCTCATCCAATCACTACTGGCTACGGAAGATCGTGACTTTTACCAGCATTGGGGAGTCCAGTGGCGGGCGATTGTGCGGGCGGTCCTGGTCAACGCGCTCGAAGGCCAACGGGCGCAGGGGGGCTCGACCATCACCCAGCAATTGGCCCGGCAACTGTTTCTGACTCCGGAAAAGACGCTGCCGCGTAAGATCAAAGAATGGATGATGGCGATCAAGTTGGAGCGCATCTATGCCAAAAATGAAATCCTCGAGATGTACCTCAATCACAATTATTTCGGCGCCGGGGCCTATGGCATCCAGGCGGCGGCGCAGACTTACTTCGGCAAGAAAGCAGAGGACCTGACCTTAATCGAGGGGGCGCTCCTGATCGGAGTCCTCCCGGCGCCGACGCTCTATTCGCCAATGCGCAACCCTGATCTGGCCATGAAACGCCGGAACACGGTCTTGCGATCGCTGCTGGCCGTGGGCGACATCGATGCCGCCGCCTGCGATTCACTCTCGGCGTTGCCGATCGAATTGCACGCCACCGAAGCGCCGACGCAGGTCGGCGATTATTTCGCGGAGGAAATCCGGCGGTACATCGAAAAAACCTACGGGGTCGAGGCGCTCTACACCGAGGGCTGGTCGATCTACACGACGTTGGATCCGGACATCCAACGGGTCGCGGAACAGACCGTGCGATCCCGTCTGGATTCCCTGCGCGGTGTCGCCGCGGCGCGGTATCCGGCCAACGACCCGGTGTACACGTACATCGTGCGTGATTCCGTGACCGGCCGTCTGACGCGCGTGCGCAAGAAGATGCAGGCGGCCTTGATGGCGATCGACAACAAGACCGGCGGCGTTCTGGCGATGGTCGGTGGGTACGACTACGGCGAGAGCCAGTTCAACCGGGTCACACAGGCGCTGCGCCAGCCCGGTTCGGCCTTCAAGCCCTTTGTGCTGACCGCCGCGGTCGAGGCGGGATTCAAGCCGTCGGACACGATCCTCGACGCCCCGGTCCTGATCAAGATTCCGGGGGCCCCTGATTACAACCCCGCCAATTTTGACGGGAAATTCCTGGGGCCGGTGACGATCCGTTTCGGGTATCGAGAATCCCGCAATCTGGTGGCGATCCGACTGTTGCAGAAAATCGACCCGCAGCGCGCGGTGTTCTACGCGCAGAGGATGGGGATCACGACGCCGCTTCTGCCGGTGCCGTCCTTGGCCATCGGCAGTTCCGAAGTCACGCTCTACGATCTCACCGCCGCCTACACGACCTTTCCCAATGGCGGGATCAAGACCGTGCCCACGTTGATCCGCAAGATCAAAGACCGCTTCGGTCGAACGGTTGAGGACCATCCGGCGCCGCGCCGGGAGGAGGTTCTCTCGGCGCCGACGGCGTATACGGTCCTGGACGTGTTGAAATCCGTCATCGACTCCGGCACGGCCGCCAGCGCCCGGTCACGCGGCTTCTGGCGCCCCGCAGCGGGTAAGACCGGCACAACGAACGAATACATGGACAACTGGTTTATCGGGTTCACGCCGCAGATTACCTGCGGCGTCTGGGTGGGTTACGACTTGAAGACGCCGATCGGCGGCTATCACACCGGCACGGGCGCCGCGACGGCCCTGCCGATCTGGACCGACGTGATGAAATTCGCCAGCCGCGACTTGACGCCCGATGATTTTCCCACGCCCGATGGCATCTTGAAAATCATGGTGTGTCAGGACTCCAACAAACGCGCCAGCGAGAATTGCCCCGCCATCCGCGAGGAAGTGTTCACGAATCCCGACGACACGCTGGAGGTCTGCCCCTTGCACGACCCGAACGCGAGGAAGAAGGCCAAGCGGGTGCGGCTGTAGCGAGAACAGTGGGCAGTCAGAATCGTTCGGCGATTAGTGCGGCTTTCCGCAGCGTTCCCACATCATCCCCACCCCCGCTGACGCGCCGATCCGGTCTGCACCGGCGGCGATGAAAGCGCGCGCCTGCCCGACCGTGCGAATGCCACCCGCCGCCTTGATCTTGATGTCAGGAGGAAGGGCGCGACGCAGAAGACTCACGTCTTCGAGGCGCGCCTGTCCGTAGACACCGGTCGAAGTCTTGATGTAGTTGGCGCCGGACTGGGCCGCCATGATGCCGGCGCGCACGATGTCGGCTTCATCCAACGCGCTGGCTTCAATGATCACTTTGAGAAGAGTTGCACCACCGATGGTGTTGCGGACCAAACGAAGATCCTCGGCATAGCGATCCCACTGACCATCCTTCAGCCAGCCGAGATTTGCCACCATGTCGATTTCGCGGGCGCCTTCGCGCACGCAGACGGCGGCTTCGGCAGCTTTGATCGCGCTCAGATGCGCCCCGGAGGGAAAGCCGACGACGGCGCAGATGGCAACGGCCCCGTCGCGGATGGCGGCGACCGCGTCCGCGACGCGAATGGGGCTCACGCAAACTGCGGCAAAGCCATATTCCTGCGCCTCGGCGCAGAGCGACGCGATATCCGACGCGGTCGCATCCGGTGAGAGATTGGTGTGATCGATCCGGGACGCCAAATCGCACGCAGAAAGTTGACCCTGCATGCCCCCCGCGACCGCTGGTGCTTCCTCATGCTGTACCACGCCAAAGACGATCGTCACGGCGCGTTCGTGGGCGAGATCGCGCGCCGCGGGCGTGATGATGGTGCCCGCGGGGACAACCACCTGACCTTTCGCCCGGCGGACGTCGTCCGCTATGATCACACGTCGGTGTGATTGCTTCATTGTCCTGGTCCTGGTCCTGCTCCCCTACCCACGAAAACAGTCGTGCCCTGTCATCCCGAGTCCCGCCGGCCTTGGGCGGGGCGAAGGATCTCTATAGCATTCCCCTCGCCGAGTGTTACCTATAGAGATTTTTCGTCCCTTCCGCCCTTCGGGCGGGCGCTCCTCAGAATGACATTGTAGGGATCTCGTCATGGGTGTGAAACATCATCTATCAGGAATATCAATCTGGTCAACTATCCCAATAATCGCTTGATCGGCCGGGGCATTCTGAGTTGTATCGGTCAACCGCGCCGAGGATCCGCCGACGGTGATGACCCATTCGCCCTCCCCGGCGCCGACGGCATCGATGCAGACCGCATAGTCTTCCGTCGGCTCCAGCCGGGCATCGACGTGGCGGACGATCAGGAGTTTGCAACCGTCCAGATCGTGGTGCTGGCTGCCGTTCCAGAGGGTTCCCGCCACGTATCCGAGCTTCATGGCGCCATTCCCGTGCCGTCTGCCTCAAAGGGCTTGGCGGGCAGTTGCGCGAATGACGCCCTGTGAGAGCGGCCGCCCCAAGTGAAGAGGATGGCCTGGGCCTCTGGGGCGAATTCGAATATCACGCTGCGGCAGCTGTCGCAGGGGGGCCAGAATCGGTCGTCGGGTGAAACGACGATGATCGTCGCCAACTGCCCCTCACCCGCCGCGACCGCCGCCGCAATGGCATTGCGCTCGGCGCAGACCCGCAGCGCTTCCGAACCGTTCTCCACGTTGCAACCGGCGAAGATGGCGCCGCTCGGCGTGATCACGGCCGCGCCGACACGTTTGCCGGAATAGGGAGCGTGGGCGTTGGCCTGCGCCCGGCGCGCCAGAGTCAGCGCCTTCTCTTCCGATGATGACAGGGGGGATTTTTCTTCGCGCATTGTCATGACGCAATTTGACGCCAGAAACTGACTGCCCCCTCCGTCGTCGGGCCGGGCGCCAGATCAAAGATATCCAACAACGTGGCCGCCAAGTCGGCAAATGTGGAGCGCGTGCCAAGATCGACGCCGCATCGGAGCGCGGGCCCATAGACCAGGAGCGGCACCAACTCACGGGAATGGTCGGTGGAGGGTGTCGTCGGGTCCACACCGTGGTCGGCGACGATGAAGAGTGAATCGGTGGCCGTGAGGCGTGGCAACAATTGCCCCAGTTGCCGGTCGAATTGGGCGAGACCCGCGGCGAAACCTTCCGGGTCGTTGCGGTGCCCCCAGATCATGTCGAACTCGACCAAATTGGTGAAGATCAGCCCGGAAGGGTGCACCGACAGCGCCTTCAGAGTCTGGTTCATACCGTCAATATTATCACGAGTGTGGATCTTCTCGGAGAGGCCGCGTCCGGCGAACAGGTCATCGATCTTACCGATGCCGATCGTCGGTATGCCGGCCGCCATCAGACGGTCCAGAACCGTCGCCTGCGGCGGCGGCACGGAAAAATCGCGGCGGCGAGACGTGCGCACAAACGCACCCGGTGCTCCGGTGAAAGGACGGGCGATCACCCGGCCGACGGCGTCCGATCCGGTCAGGATGTCGCGCGCGATCCGGCAGTAGCGATAGAGTTCCTCCACCGGAACGATGTTTTCATGCGCGGCGATCTGAAAAACCGAATCGGCCGACGTGTACACGATCAACTCCCCGGTCCGGCAATGCCGTTCACCCAGTTGGTCGATGATTTCGGTCCCGGAGGCGGGGAGATTGCCGATGACACGGCGTCCGGTTTTCGCCTTGAATGGATCCAGAATGTGGGGACCGAAGCCATCGGGATAGACGGGAAGCGGCTGAGTCAGTGTTACGCCCATCAGTTCCCAGTGTCCGGAGGTGGAATCCTTGCCGGCGGCGCGCTCGCGCATCTTGCCGAACGAGCCGATGGGTTCTTCCGCGGCGGGAACTCCGGCGATGGCATCGATGTGCCCCAGGCCGAGACGTCCCAGATTGGGACAATCAAGACCGCCGACCGCACGTGCGGTGTTGACGAGCGTGTTGGAACCGCAATCGCCATAGGCAGCGGAGTCCGGGGCTTCGCCGATGCCGCATCCATCCAACACGATCACGACGGCGCGCGTGGGAGATGGTCGGGACTCAGCCGAGCTCAAGGCAGCGTGTCCTTTCCCGCGCCGCGGTCGGGGGATTCCGGCAACAAACCCAGGAATTGACCCAACGCACGAACGTCATCGGCGCTGAAACAGCCATCGCGAGCCCAGAGGGAGTAAGCCAGGTAGAAGGCGCGCACGGAATCGACGGGGAGTGTACCTGATCGTAACTGCCCGACGAACCGCTGACGGCCAGCCGCGAATCCATCGATCGGGAATGATCCGGCCGCCAGCGAATCGGGAATGGCGGCGATTGCATCGGCAGCCCAGAGAATCGCGGGGGTCACGGCGCGGTGCCGATTGCGCAGCCGGACCAATCCGATGGAGGAGCCAACGACCACGGCCACGACGACGACACTCAGGCCAAGACTCCGCCAGCCGGACCCCAATGCCTTCGCTGCCCCCATCGCCATCGTAACCCTCCCGCCGGCACCAATCTGGGCAGGCCCAAGCCGTTGGCCAACAAAAAAGGCAAATCCCTCCGGGATTGCCCGACCACAATCGCTGAGGGAATCCCTACCCCTTAGCGGCGGCTTTCTTCTTCTCTTTCTTGGCGACTTCGGGTGCCGACACTTCCTTGTCCTTACGCGCGGCCTGCTTCTTGCCCTTCTCGTCGGTCTGGACAACCGCCATGGGAATCAAAAGTTCCAATTTGGCGAGGGAGGCGCCGTCGCCGCGCCGCGTTCCGATCTTCACAATGCGGGTGTATCCACCCGGCCGAGTCGCAAACTGCGGCGCGATCTCATCGAAGAGCTTCTTCAGGACGGTCTCATCTTTGACACGGCGCGCGGCCATCCGTCGCGCGTGCAGATCGCCGCGCTTGCCCAACGTGATGAGCCGCTCGGCCACGGAACGCAGCACGCGGGCCTTCGAGGCGGTCGTGACCAGCGCGTGGGCGCGAAACAAAGACGTCGCCATGTTCCCCAAGAGCGCGCGCCGGTGGGCGGCCGTCCGCCCGAGTTTTCTCACTGTTCTTTGATGTCGCATGGCCTACCACCTCAGTCAACCAACAAGCCGTACGTTAGCCGAACGTTTCCACTGCCGATTCCTCGTCGGCGGTCTCTTTGTACTTGTCGACGTCCATCCCGAAGTGAAGCCCCAACTCCGAGAGAATGCCGTTGAGTTCGGTCAGCGACTTGCGCCCGAAGTTGCGGTACTTGAGCATTTCGGACTCGGTGCGCCGCACGAGGTCTTCCAGGGCGATGATGTTGGCGGCGCGCAGGCAGTTGGAGGAGCGGACCGACAACTCCAGTTCATCAACCCGCATGTTCAGCAACTGGCGGACGCGCAGAGTCTGTTCGTCCACTTCGCCCGGCATCTCCTCGACAAAATCCTCCTCGACGGTGACGAACATCTGGAAATGATCCTTGAGGATCTTGGCGGCGTACGAAACGGCGTCGACCGGCGGAATGGTGCCGTCGGTCCAGACGTCGAGGATCAGCCGGTCGTAGTCGGTGCGCTGGCCGACGCGGGTGTTTTCGACGGCGTAGTTGACCTTGGTCACGGGGGAGAAGAGCGAATCCACGGGAATGGTGCCGACCGGCTGCTCGGGCCGTTTATTCTGCTCGGCGACCAGGTAGCCCCGCCCGACCAGAACATCCATCTCGATCCGCACGCGCGCGCCCTTGGTCAGTTCCAAGATGTGCTGCTCCGGATTGCGAATTCTCACGTTGGGATTGTCCTCGAGATTGGCGGCCGAGTAGCGGCCCACATCCTCCACCTCCAAAACGAGGGTCTCCGGCCCGTCGGAATGCAGCTGCGGGCGAATCTGCTTGATGTTAAGGATGATGTCGGTGACATCCTCGAACACGCCCGGAATGGTGGAGAATTCGTGCAGGACCCCTTCGATGCGCACCGCGGTCACGGCCGCCCCCTGAATCGACGACACCAGCGTGCGCCGCAGGGCATTGCCGATCGTGTTGCCGAAACCGCGTTCCAGGGGCTCGACGTAGAAACGGCCATAGGTGGAGGTGCGCAACTGCTCGTCCACCACGATTTCCTTCGGCATGGTCAGCGATTTCCACTTCATGGTCCTGGTGCCTCCCGGGTGGTCTTATCGCGAATAGAGCTCAACAATCAGTTGTTCACGCGCGGTCGTGGGAATGTCCACCCGCGCGGGTATGGCCAGCATCTCGCCTTCCAAGCGCGCCTTGTCGAGCCGGAACCAGGGCAGTTCGGAAGTCCGCCCGGCGTCACGCAACGCCAGGTGAATGACGTCCAGTCGCTTCGATTTGTCGCGCACCTTGATGATTTCCCCCGGTGAGACCATGTAGGACGGGATATCAACGATGTGGTCGTTCACCATGAAGTGGCGGTGACGGACCAGTTGGCGGGCCGCCTTGCGAGACGGGGCAAACCCCAGCCGGTACACAACGTTGTCCAGACGCCGTTCCAGGAAGATGAGCATGTTCTCGCCGGTGATGCCCCGCATCTGGGCGGCGCGCTCGTAGTAGCCGCGGAATTGGCGCTCGAGAATGCCATACAGACGGCGCATTTTCTGTTTTTCGCGCAACTGCACGCCGAATTCCGAAGTTTTCCGCCGTGAGACGGCGCCATGTTGCCCGGGCGGACCGGCGCCGCGCTCGATCGGGCACTTTTCGGAAAAGCACCGCGACCCCTTCAAAAACAGCTTTTCGCCTTCACGCCGACACAAGCGGCAGTTTGCATCCCGATAACGCGCCATGCATCCTTCCTACTGCGAAATGGTTTCTCTCGTTGTCACTCGTCTTCGCTTTCGTGTACCGATGGCCAACAACTCAGGATCGATGCTATACGCGCCGGCGCTTCGGCGGGCGGCAGCCGTTGTGCGGAATCGGCGTGGTGTCGCGAATGGCCACGACCTCCAGCCCCGCGGCCGACAGCGAGCGGATTGCCGCTTCACGTCCCGAACCGGGACCCTTCACACAGACTTCGACTTTGCGCAGCCCGAATTCCATCGCCTCGCGCGCGGCGTTGGACGCCGCCTGCTGAGCGGCGAAGGGAGTGCTCTTCTTGGATCCCTTGAACCCCTGGCGCCCGGCGGATGACCACGACAAGACTTCGCCGGTCGCATCCGTGATGGTCACGATGGTGTTGTTGAAGGTGGCTTGAATGAACACCCTCCCCAACGGATCGACGCGCCCCCGTTTTTTGCGCCCTTTCTTCTTCTTGGTCTCTGCCATAAGGTCCTTTTGTCTCGGTCAGATGTTCGAATTATGCGGCGGGTCCGGCGGGTTTCGCCGGTCTGCTCACGGCGCGGCCGATGGCCCGCCGCGGCCCCTTGCGGGTGCGCGCGTTGGTCTTGGTGCGCTGCCCGCGCGTCGGCAGATTCCGTCGGTGCCGCAAGCCGCGGTACGAACCGATGTCGATGAGCCGCTTGATGCTCATCTGCACTTCGCCCCGCAGAGCGCCCTCGACTCTGTAGTTGGCTTCGATCTCGTCGCGGAGGCGAACCACTTCATCGTCGCTCAACTGTTGCACCCGGGTATCCGGGTTCACCTTCGTCGCCGCCAGAATCTTATGCGCCGAGGTCGGCCCGATTCCGAAGATGTACTGCAGCCCGATCTCGACTCGCTTCTCTTTGGGCAGGTCTATGCCGGCAATGCGCGCCAATCTTCCTCCCGATTAAAAGAAAAAGCCCTGGGTCATCCCTGCCTCTGGCGGTGACGCGGGTTGTCGCAAATGACCCGCATCACGCCTTTACGGCGAATGATCTTGCATTTTTCACAACGTACTTTGATTGATGAACGGACTTTCATGACTCAAACCTCTTTCGTCTTACTTATAGCGATAAACGATCCGCCCCCGCGTCAGGTCGTACGGCGACAGCTCGAGCGTGACCCGGTCTCCCGGCAGAATTTTGATGAAATGCATCCGCATCTTGCCCGAGACGTGCGCCAGGACCTTGTGACCGTTGTCCAATTCGACCTGAAACATGGCATTCGGCAATGGTTCAACCACCTTTCCTTCCACGGTGATGGCTTGTTCCTTCGGCACGCCTTTGCCTCAATCGACCTGGGTCAGGATGTCGGGACCGGCATCGGTGATCGCCACCGTATGCTCAAAGTGCGCCGACAACGAGCCGTCGACGGTCCGGACGGTCCACTTGTCCGCATCGAAGCGGACCTCCGCCCGACCGGCGTTGACCATCGGTTCAATCGCCAACACCATCCCCCGCTTCAACTCCGGACCACTGCGGGGACGGCCGAAATTCGGGATCTGCGGCTCCTCGTGCATTTTCTGGCCGATGCCATGCCCGACCAGCTCCCGCACCACCGAATACCCATTCTCCTCGGCATATGTTTGCACCGCCGCGGAGATATCTCCCAACCGGTTTCCGGGCCGCGCCACCTCGATGCCGCGCCGCAATGCCTCCTGCGTGACGGTGAGAAGACGGATCGCCGCGGGAGACACAGCGCCGACGCGAACCGTGCGCGCGGCATCAGCGTACCAGCCGCCATCGCGGACGCCGACGTCGATCGAAACGATCTGCCCTTCCTTCAGCCGTCGCTCACCCGGGATGCCGTGGACCACCTCATCGTCGATGGACACGCAGAGAGTGGCCGGGTAGTCCATGTACCCCTTGAATGCCGGTTCGGCGCCTTGGGAGCGGATGAACTCTTCGGCCAAAGCATCCAGGGTCGCGGTCTTCGTCCCCGGCAGTGCCGCCTGTTCGACCAGATCGAGCGTCTGAGCCACCAGATTTCCGGCTCTCCGCATGCGGTCTATCTGCTCCGGCGTCTTCACCACAATCATTCCGTCCTCAGGTGCTCCAATTCGGCGAACACCGACTCAACCGGCGCCTCGCCTTTCACGCGCGACAAAAGACCCCGTTTCTCATAGAGCGCGATGAGAGGCTCAGTCTGGCGGCGATAAACATCCAGCCGTCGGTCGATCACCTCGTCGGTGTCATCGGACCGTCCTTCCAGCCGGGCCCGACCGGAGAGACGGATCTTGATCTGGGCATCAGACACTTCGATCAGCACCGCACGCTCCAGCGGCAGATGGAGGCCGTTCAAGAGGCCATCCAGCTCCTCGGCCTGCGCCACGGTGCGGGGGAACCCGTCCAAGATGAAGCCGCCATCCTCAGGGATTTCTTGCAGTCGTGATCGAATCATATCCAGTATCAGCCCATCCGGGACCAGATCACCCCGGTCCATATACCCTTGTGCCGATCGTCCCAACGCATGGCGCGATGCAATTTCGGCCCGCAGCATGTCGCCGGTTGACAAATGCATTACTCGGTATCGCTCGGCCAGCCGTTTGGCCTGTGTGCCTTTGCCCGAACCGGGCGGGCCCATCAAGATCCAACGCATAAGTCGCCGGGTCGGGCCCTACATCGAACGGCCGCGTATCCTCCCACGTTTCATAAAGCCCTCGTAATGGCGCATCAAGAGGTGCGACTCAACCTGCTGCAACGTGTCCAAGGCCACACCCACCACGATCAGGAGGCCCGTGCCTCCAAAGTAGTGCTGGACGTTGAACTGCCGGATCAGAACATACGGCAAAACCGCCACGAGAGCAAAGAAAACCGCCCCCGGCAGGGTGATCCGGGTCAGCACCCGGTCGATGTAATCGGAGGTCCGCTTCCCCGGACGGATACCGGGAATATAGCCGCCGTACTTTTTCATGTTGTCCGCCAAATCGACCGGATTGAAGACGATGGCGGTATAGAAAAAGGCGAAAAAGATGATGATCATGCCGTAGACGACCGAGTAAACCACCGCCCCGGGACTGAAATACGAACCCAATTCCTGCAGCCATTCGACGTTGGGGAAAAACGAGATCAACGTCTGCGGCGCAAACATGATCGACTGCGCGAAGATGATCGGGATCACGCCGGCCGTATTGACCGAGAGCGGGATGTGCGTCGACTGACCGCCATAGATTTTCCGGCCGACCACGCGCTTGGGATACTGGACCGGAATTCGGCGCTGGGCGCGGGTGACCAAAACGACGGCCGCCACCACGCCAACCATCAGGGCGACCATAAACAATTCCGAGAACAGACCGCGGCGACCGGCCGCCAGCTCCTTGACCTCGTCCAAGATCGCTTGCGGGAAGCGCGCCACGATGCCGATGAAAATGATCAGCGAAATCCCGTTGCCGATTCCGCGCTCCGTGATCTGCTCCCCCAGCCACATGATGAAGATCGTCCCGGAGGTGAAGGTCACCATGGTGAGGAACTTGAACCCCCATCCCGGCGCGGGGACGACCGGCACCCCCTGTCCGGCATTGATCGACTCGAGAAAGACCGCGGTGCCGAGGGCCTGCAACGCCGCGAGAAGGACCGTCCCGTAACGGGTGTACTGCGTGATCTTGCGACGTCCTTCTTCCCCTTCCTTCTGCAGTTTCTGAAAGTAGGGGATGACCGTGCCCAGGAGTTGAATGATGATCGAAGCGGAAATGTAGGGCATGATGCCCAAAGCAAAGATGGTCGCCTTGTAGAAGGCGCCGCCGACAAACATGTCGTAGAGCCCGAAGAGCGTATTGCCGGCGCCGGCGAAGAAGACCTTGAGGGCGCCCGCATCCACCCCGGGGGTCGGGATATGGCCGCCGATGCGGTAGACGATGAGCAGGCCGAGCGTGAACAGTACGCGCCGCCGCAACTCCTCGACCTTGAAAATGTTTTGGAAGGCGCTTAGCACGCGACGTGATTCCTGATCACCCGAAACATCGGGATTGGATCTGAGGCAACGGGGCGGCGCATCATGAGAGAACGGGCAATAGTCACTTCTTGGCCGCCATCGCGGCAGACCCAAAGGGAACTGTCTCGGCGCGCCCGCCCGCGGAGGCGATCTTTTCCGCCGCCACGCGTGAAAAGGCATGGGCCTGGACAACCAGCGCCCGATCGAGGGCGCCTTCTCCGAGTATCTTCACCGGCTTGGAACCGGAACGCACAAGCCGCAACCGCCGGAGACCGGCAACGTCAACGGTCCCTTGCGCCGGGGTTGCCGCCAGATCGCCGAGATTGACCACCTGATATTCGACGCGGAAGGGATTCCAGAAGCCGCGCTTGGGAAGCCGGCGATGCAGGGGCATCTGGCCACCCTCTTTGGCAAAACGGCGCTTGCTGCCCGAGCGGGAGTAATACCCCTTATGACCGCGCGTGGAGGTCTTGCCGTGTCCTGACCCGGGACCGCGGCCGATGCGTTTGGTTCGGCCGGTCGAGCCCTTGGGCGGAGCGAGAGTGGATAGACTCATATTGTGCCAGTCGTCAGGCGGAGCCCCAAGCCCCGCAGAATTGCTAATGGTCCGCCGGCTCCACTTTGACCAGATGCGCCACGGCGGCGACCATGCCGCGAATCATCGGCGTGTCGGCGTGCTCAACCGTTTGGTACAATTTCCTGAATCCGAGAGCCCGGATCGTCCGGCGGTGCTTCTGAATGCCGCGGATCACGGAACGGACGTATGTGATTTTCAACTTCTGGGCCATGGCAGCTTTCTAATTTCCTGGATTCTCATCGGCGTCGGATCGCGCACTATGCGCCAAGAAGCTGTGGCGCCGGGGCGACCGGCTCCTGAGTTGACGCCAATTTCAGGCGGAAATTGCCGATGATTTCGGCGCGCCGCAGTTGACGCAGCCCATCCATCGTAGCCTTGACCACGTTCTGCGGATTCGACGATCCCAGGGACTTGGTCAGGATGTCCTGAACGCCCGCTGACTCGAGGACCGCACGGACGGCGCCGCCGGCAATGACACCGGTTCCCGGCGACGCCGGGCGCAACACAACCCGTGCCGCCCCGGCCCGTCCAATCACCGGGTGGGGAATGGTGCCATTACGCAAAATGACCGGCTCCATGCTTTTCTTGGCCGCTTCGAGTCCCTTGCGGATCGCCTCGGCCACTTCGCCGGCTTTGCCCAGCCCGATGCCGACCTTTCCTTTGCGATCCCCGGCCGCGACCAGCGCGGTGAAGGAGAACCGTCGGCCGCCCTTCACAACCTTGGCCACACGGTTGACGTACACTACCTTCTCCGCGAATTCGCTCGGGGCGGGGGTGCCACGAAATGAACGGGCTCTCTCAGCCATAAACCTCGGAATCTCTCATCGTATCCTCAATGTCTAAGGCGTGCTCTCGACTTCAACCGCGGTGTCGTATTTCCCGTGAACGGCCCTAAATGACCAGCCCCGCCTCGCGGGCGCCTTCCGCCACCGCTTTGATTCGCCCGTGATAACGATTCTTGTTGCGATCAAACACGGCCTGCTTGATTCCTTTTTCCAGCGCCATCTTGCCGATGGCCTTGCCCACCCGGCGCGCCGCTTCGGTCTTGGACATCTTCTGTTCGGACTTGACGCCCTCTGATAAGGTGGAGCAATAAGCCAGCGTGCGTTGCTCGCCGTCGTCGATGAGTTGCGCTGTAACGTTGCGCAGGGACTTGGACACCGTCAGTCGCGGGCGCAGAGCAGTCCCGGCAATGATCCGCCGCACGTGCAACCGTCGCCGTATGGCGCGGACTTGTTTTGATTCGAGACGATCCATGATTCTCACACCGCCGTGAGCAAATTACGCCGCGGTCTTGCCCGCCTTACGACGGACATATTCCTTCTCGTAACGGATACCCTTGCCTTTGTAGGGCTCCGGCGGGCGGAAGCGACGAATTCGTGCCGCCACCTCGCCGACCAGTTCCTTGGAAATCCCCTCCACCGCGAAGTGGGTCGGGTTTTCCACGGCGAACTTGATCCCGTCCGGCGGCGTGATGAGAATCGGGTGGGAAAACCCGACCACGAGATTCAGTCTCTTTCCCGCCAATTCAGCCTTGAATCCGACCCCGACGATCTCCAGAACGCGACGAAACCCCTGCGACACGCCCGCTACCATATTGGCGATCAACGCCCGGGTCAATCCGTGCAGGGCGCGGTGCTGGCGATGATCGGAAGCACGTGTCACGATCACCGTTCCCGACTCGACCGTGATCGTCATCGCCGGATCGAAGGTGCGGCTCATTTCCCCTTTGGGTCCTTTCACGGTCACCGAGGAGCCGTCGACCTGCACGGTGACGCCGCCGGGAATGGGAACCGGATTTTTGCCGACGCGGGACATGATATTCTCAGACGACTACAGCCCTACCAAACGTGACAGAGCAACTCGCCGCCGATTCCCTCCCGCATGGCCTGCTGGGTTGTCATCACGCCGCGTGACGTGGTGACGATGGTGACTCCCAGACGCCGATTCAACTCTTTGACCTTGTCCCGCGTGGCGTAGCGCCGCAGACCGGGGCGCGACAGGCGGCGAATACCGGTGATCACCGGCTCCTGCTCGGGCGTGTAGCGCAAGCGGATGACCAGTTCGTTCTGCGGCCCCGCCGGTTGCTCGGAGAACCCCCGCACAAAATGCGAGTCCTGGAGAAGGCGCACGATATCGCGCTTCATGCGGGATGACGGCACGCTCACGCGCTTGTGCCCGGCCCGCGAGGCATTGCGCAGACGCGTCAACAAATCGGCAATGGGATCAGTCATCGACATAATGGGTACCTGACCGTGACGTTCTCCTTTACCAGCTGGCCTTGACCACGCCGGGGATCTCCCCCGACAACGCCAGGTTGCGGAAACAGATCCGGCAGACGCCGAAGTGCCGCAGGTAGGCGCGGGGGCGGCCGCACAGCCGGCATCGGTTGTAGGCGCGCACCTTGAATTTCGGGGGGCGCCGTTGTTTGATGACCAGACACTTCTTCGCCATAATCGTCCGTTGTCTACTTGCGCCGGAAGGGCATCCCCATCAGGCGCAGGAGTTCGAGCCCTTCCTCGTCGGTTTTGGCCGTGGTGCAGATCGTGATGTTCATGCCGCGAATCTTGTCGATCTTGTCGTAGTCGATCTCCGGGAAAATGATCTGTTCTTTGATGCCCAGGGTATAGTTGCCGCGACCGTCAAAGGACTTGGTCGGCACGCCGCGGAAGTCGCGCACGCGCGGCAAGGCCACGTTGGTCAGACGGTCGAAGAATTCGTACATGTGCGCCCCGCGCAAGGTCACCATGCAGCCGATCGGAACCCCTTCGCGCAGCTTGAAATTCGAAATCGACTTGCGCGCCCGTCGGACGATCGGCTTTTGTCCCGTGATCATTCCCAGTTCGCCGGCGGCGATCTCAATCACCTTGGCATTGGCGATCGCCTCGCCCAGCCCCTGGTTGATGACGATCTTCTCCAGACGCGGCGCGCGCATCATGCTGCGGAATCCGAACTGCTCCCGCAGCTTCGGCGCCACCTCGCGGTGATACCGCTCCTTGAGCCGGGGCACGACCGGAATCCGGGTCGGCTCCGCTTTCTCTGTCTCTTTGGTTTTCTTGTCCTTCGCCATTTCTGTATCTACCGCAACTCAATCAGCACGTCGCTCGTCAATCGTATTCTATGTCTGCAACTTCACGTTCGAAATGTGGACCGGGGCTTCCTTCTCGACGATCCCGCCCTTGGGATTGCGCTGGGAAGGGCGCGTGTGGCGTTTGATCATGTTCACGCCTTCGACTACCAGCCGCCCCTTATCCGGGAAGACGCGCAGGACCCGCCCCGACCGGCCCCGATCGGACCCGGCAATCACCAGCACCACGTCACCCTTTTTGATTCCCCTCGCCATGCTCTATCGCTCACCCGCTGACCAACCGGCAACCCCTTAGAGGACCTCCGGCGCCAGCGATACAATCTTCATAAAGTTGCGTTCCCGCAGTTCGCGCGCGACCGGTCCGAAAATGCGCGTGCCGCGCGGTTCGCCGTCATCCGTGACAATCACGGCGGCGTTGTCCGAGAAGCGGATGTACGAGCCATCCTTGCGCCGCACCGGGTGGGTCGTGCGGACGATCACCGCCTTGCACTTCTCCTTGCGTTTGACCGTACCGCCGGGAACGGCCTCCTTCACCGAACAGACGACCAGATCGCCGACGCGCGCGTAGCGCTTCCGGGTGCCGCCCAGAACCCGGAAGCACATGATCACCTTGGCGCCGGAATTGTCGGCCACGATCAGTCGGCTGTATTCCTGTATCATCGCTTGATCCGGCCCTTATTTCGCCTTTTCCAGCACGTCCACCAAGCGCCAGCGTTTGCGGGCCGACAAGGGACGTGTCTCCATGACCAGCACCCGATCACCCACGTTGGCCCGACCGTCGGGATCATGGGCCAGGAGTTTCGCCGAGGTGCGAATGACGCGACCGTACTGCGAATGCATCAGGGTGCGATCGATCTTCACCGTGATCGTCTTGTCCATCTTGTCGGAGACGACGATCCCGATCCGTGTCTTGCGGTCTGTGCGTCCGGATTCTTCCATCAACTGACTCTCCCCACGTCATCCTTTGCATGGACTTCGTGCATGATGGTCCGAACGCGCGCCATCTGGCGGCGCAGAGTCCGCAAGAGCAGCGGGTTGTCCGGGGGTTGCAGGGAACGGCGCACGCGCAAGTTGAACATCTCCTCGTTCAAGTCCCGCAACTGCCGGGACAATTCTTCCGGCGACATCTCACGTAAACGATCGGTACCCAGTTTTTCCACCCTTGACTCCCGGCGCCTTAAGAGACGTCCAACGACATCGTCTGCACGAATTTGGTCCGCAACGGCAACTTGTCCGCCGCCAGACGCAGGGCGCGTTGCGCCAGTTCCTCGGTAATCCCATCCAATTCAAAGAGCACGCGTCCCGGCTTGACCACGGCCACCCAGTACTCGGGATTCCCCTTGCCTTTACCCATGCGCGTCTCGGCGGGCTTGACCGTGACCGGCTTGTCGGGGAAAATGCGGATCCAGACTTTGCCGCCGCGCTTGATGTGCCGCGTCAGCGCCACGCGGGCCGCTTCGATTTGCTTGTTGGTGACCCAGGCCGGCTCCATCGCTTTCAATCCATACTGCCCAAACGCCACCGATCCACCCCGGTAGGCCTTGCCGCGGCGGGTGCCACGCTGCTGCTTACGATGCTTGACGCGTTTGGGTGACAGCATGACCTACAATCCACTCGTTCTGCCTATGCCTCCGCGGGCGCGTCGGCTGAGGCCGATTCCACTGCGCGCTCGTCGGGGCGCTTGCGGCGCGACCGGGCGCCGGTGCGTTTGACTTTGGGTCCACCTTTGCGGTCGCGTTCGCGGCCGAACAACGGGGCGTCCTCGTCCTTTTCCGTGTGATCGGTCGGCCCCAGAACCTCGCCTTTGAAAATCCACACCTTGACGCCGATTGTGCCGAAAGTCGTGTTGGCGGTCGCCCGCGCGAAATCGATGTCGGCGCGCAGCGTGTGCAACGGCACGCGCCCTTCCATATACTTTTCCGAACGCGCGATCTCGGCGCCGCCGAGACGGCCACCGCACTGAATGCGCATCCCCAGAGCGCCCATTTTCATCGTCGCCATCAAAGACTTCTTCATGGCCCGACGGAAGGAGATGCGTCCCTCCAGCTGTCGGGCGACCGACTCGGCCACCAACTGAGCCCGCAGTTCCGGCCGTTTCACTTCGATGATGTTGAGCGTGATCTCTTTTTTCGAAAGTAGTTGCAGTTCCTCGCGCAACTTGTCGACCTCGGCCCCCTTGCGTCCGATGACGATGCCCGGGCGCGAGGTGTGGATGTCCACGGTGATCCGCTTCGGCGCGCGCACGATCTCAATGCGGGCGATGCCGGCGTTTTCGAGCCGCCGCGCGATGTACCGGCGGATGGTGACGTCCTCGATCAACAGGTCGGCGAAATTCCGTTGCGCGAACCAGCGCGAGGACCAGCCCCGGATCACCCCGACGCGAAACCCAACCGGATTAGTCTTTTGTCCCAACCAATTCCTCCATCACGCCGGCCGGCATTTCATGCCTTGGCCGGTGCCGCGGACACCCGCGGCGCGCCTTGCGACTTCTCGTCAGTCACGACGACTTTCACGTGGCAAAATCGTTTGCGAATCCGGTAGGCCCGCCCCATGCCGGTCGCCCGAAACCGCCGGGCAATCGGGCCGCCATCGACACGGACGTCGACCACCACGAAGTCCTGCTGTTTGTGATGCGCGGTCCCTTCAACGGACAGGGCATTGGCGGTCGCGGAGGCGATCACCTTTCCCAATGGCTCAGCCGCTTGTTTCGGCAAGAGTCGTAGCATCGCCGTGGCGCGATCAACGGGCAGGCCGCGCACCAGCGCCGCGACGCGGCGCATCTTGCGGGCCGAACCCCGGCAGAACTTTGCTTGTGCGTGCCCCTGCATATCAATTTCCAAAGATCAGTGAGCGCCCGTCTCCGCTTCGCCTACTTCTTATGCCCCGGGCCGGTTGTTTTTTCGGTTTTCTTCTCACCGTGGCCACGGAAGGTCCGGGTGGGCGCGAATTCGCCGAGCTTGTGGCCCACCATGTTTTCGGTGACATAGACCGGTATGAATTTGTTGCCGTTGTGGATCGCGATCGTGTGCCCGACAAAGTCCGGCGGAATGGTCGAGCGCCGCGCCCAGGTTTTGATAACGCGCTTCTCCCCTTCGTCGTTCAACACGTTGACGACTTTCGCCAGATTGGCGTCGATGAAAGGACCTTTTTTTAACGACCGCGCCACAGAATGATCTCCCGCCACCCAGCCAAACGCCGGGCGGCATCCCAAATTCTACTTATCCCGCTTCTTGATGATATAGCGGTTGGACTGGTTCTTTCTTTTCCGGGTTTTCAGGCCTTTACTCTTCAATCCCCACGGCGAACAGGGATGACGGCCACCGGACGAACGTCCTTCGCCGCCGCCCATGGGATGGTCGACAGGGTTCATGGCCACGCCGCGCACGCTCGGACGCCGTCCGAGCCAGCGGCTGGCCCCGGCCTTCCCCAAGCTCAGATTCTCGTGATCGAGATTGCCGACCTGGCCAATGGTCGCATAACAGCCCTCGCGTACAAGCCGGATTTCACCCGAAGGGAGACGCAGATGCGCCATACCCGCTTCGCGCGCCGTCAGGATCACCTGTGAGCCCGCCGAGCGCGCCAATTGACCACCCTTACCCTCGCGCATTTCCACGTTGTGCACGGAAAGTCCCAGCGGCACGACGGAAAGGGGCATCGCATTTCCCGGTTTGACCTCAACGGTCTGGCCGGCCATGAGAGTCTCACCGACCTTGATCCCATCCGGCGCGAGAATGTAGCGCTTGTCGCCATCGGCGTAAAACAACAGGGCGATCCGCGCCGAGCGGTTGGGATCATACTCGATCGCCGCCACCCGTGCGGGAACGCCACGCTTATCCCGTTTGAAGTCAATCAACCGATAATTCCGTTTGTGTCCGCCGCCGCGGCAGAAGGCAGTCACCCGCCCCTTGTTGTTGCGTCCGCCCGACCCGCGCAGAGCGCTGATCAGCCGCCGTTCCGGTTTGGACTTGGTGATCTCCTCAAAAGTCGAGACCGTCCGGTGGCGGATACCCGCTGACGTTGGCTTGAACGCTTTGATGCCCATGGCTCTATGTGTCCGCGATCAACTATGCCTTCTCAAACAACTCGATGTGCCCTTCGGGCGCGATGGTGACATAGGCCTTCTTGTGCGCGGGGCGGCGCCCGGCGAAACGGCCCATTTTCTTCATCTTGCCACGACCGACGAGAGTGCGAACGTCCACGACTTTCACCTTGAATAACTCCTCAACGGCGCGACTGATCTGCAACTTGTTAGCACCGGTTGCCACCTGAAAGGCATAGCAGTGATGGTGCTCGCGCAGATTGAGACTTTTCTCCGTCGTCAACGCTTTCACAATGACCTGATGCGGCTCGTATTTCATCGCGCCAAGACCTCGTTCATCCGGGCCAGCCCTTCCGGCGACACGATCAGTTCCTTGGCCCGCAAAATCTCATAGGGATTGGCCAGATCGGCCCGTACCCGCGTCAGCCAGGGAATGTTGCGGCAGGATTTCGTCAGATTGGGTAACGGCCCTTCATCCAGAAACAAAGTCCGTTTGCCCCGCAGACCGATCGTCGAGAGAACCATGGCGACAGTCGCCGTCTTGGGCTGGTCCATCTCGCGACGCGCCCACACCCGAACGGCACCGTCTTTGGCCTTGAGTGACAGGGCCGACACGAGCGCCAGACGTCGGACTTTGCGCGGGATATCCTCGTGGTGGTGCCGCGGTCGCGGCCCGAAGGCCCGTCCACCGCCGACCCACACGGGGGAGGTGTTGGATCCGGAGCGGGCACGGCCGGTGCCCTTCTGCTTCCAGGGCTTGATGCCGCCACCGGAGACTTCCGCCCGCGTTTGGGTCTTAGCGGTCCCCTGACGCTGGTTGGTCTGGTACATCTTGACATAGGCGTGCAGCGCCGCCTGATGCGGCTCCTGCCCGAACAAAGCATCGGGGAGCGTCAGGCTGCCTGAGGCAGCGCCTTGCGCATCGTATTGGGGGACGGTCACGGCCATATCAAGTCCGGCGGGTTAACGCGCCTTCTTCGCCTCACGGATGATTACAAACGCATTGGGTTTGCCCGGCACGGCGCCGCGCAGCATGATCAGATTGTCCTCCGGGCGCGTGGCGGCGATCTGAAGATTGGCCACGGTCACACGCGCATTCCCCATCCGTCCGGCCATCCTTTGACCGCGAAATGTCCGCGAGGGATACGAACTGGCGCCGACTGAACCGGGCGAGCGCTGACGATCGGACTGTCCGTGAGTCTTGGGGCCGCCACGGAAATGGTGCCGCCTGACGGCACCCTGAAAGCCCAGCCCCTTCGATGTGCCGATCACGTCGACCTTTTCGCCGACTTTGAATTGATCCACTGTCAGTATGTCGCCGACGTTGGCCTCGGCCGCCATCGACAGCCGCGTCTCGCGCAGCCAACGAGCCGGCGGAATGGCCTTGTAGTGTCCCGTGAGCGGTTTGTTGACCAGGTTCTTGCGCGCCGTGCCAAAGCCCAGTTGCAGGGCATCATACCCGTCTGAGTCGCGAGTCTTGACCTGAACCACCGGGCAAGGCCCGGCTTCGATCACGGTCACGCCGACGGAATCCCCGTTCTCCAGAAACAGACGGGCCATGCCACGCTTGATGCCCAGAATTTGTCGCATAATCGTTGCTCAATCCCAGCGAATCGGCTCAGACCTTGATCTCCACGTCGACACCCGCCGGCAATTCCAGTTTCATGAGGGCATCAACGGTCTGCGGGCTGGACTCCAGAATATCGATCAGACGTTTGTGTATGCGCGTCTCAAACTGCTCGCGCGATTTCTTGTCGACGTGGGGCGAACGCAAAACGGTATAGACCGACCGCTTCGTCGGCAAAGGAATCGGCCCGACGATGCGCGCGCCGGTTCTCATCGCCGTGCGCGCGATTTCCTGCGTCGACTTATCCAGCGCCCGGTAGTCGTACGCCTTCAAGCGTATGCGTATTTTCTGACCAATTTCCACCCTATCGTCCCCACGCGTCTCTGTCGATCACTTTTTTCACGCTTTCGTGCTGTGAAAGCGAAAAGAATTTCCAAGATACTCGTAAACGTCTGTCCCGCAAGAGAATTCTCGCCACCCGTCGATCTTTCATGGGAAAATGTAACGTGCTGCGATTCAATTGGTTGCCCTTTTGCTCTCGTGAGCGTGAGCGTCAGCGTCAGCGGCGGCCCTGCTCATGACCAGCCATGATCGTCTCCACCATCTTCGCGGGCACCGGATCGTAATGCGAGAATTCCATGGTGTAAGCGGCCCGTCCCTGCGACAGCGAACGTAGGCGCGTTGCATAACCAAACATCTCAGTCAGGGGCACCGTGGCGCTCACCAATTTGGCCACGCCCCGCAGACCGATCCCATGGATCTTGGCGCGCCGCGAAGACAGATCGCCGATCACGTCGCCCAGGTACTCCTCAGGCGACACAACCTCGACGTCCATCAATGGCTCCAAGATCACGGGTACGGCCTTTCGAGCCCCTTCCTGCAACGCCATCGAACCGGCAATGCGGAAAGCGATTTCCGATGAGTCGACTTCGTGGTAGGAGCCATCGAGCAACGTTGCCTTGATGTCGACCATAGGATACCCGGCGAGAATACCCTTCTCCAATCCGTCCTTGACGCCCTTTTCCACGGCGGGGATGTATTCCCGCGGGATGTTGCCGCCGACGACGTCATTTTCGAAGACGAAACCGTTACCGGCGCCCGACGGTTCAAAGCGCATCACCACGTGCGCGTACTGGCCACGGCCGCCCGTCTGGCGGATGAAGCGTGTTTCCGTTTCACTCGACTTGGTGATCGTTTCCTTGTAGGCGACTTGCGGGCGGCCAACGTTAGCGCCGACGTTGAACTCGCGCTTCATCCGATCGATCAAAACTTCCAGATGCAACTCGCCCATGCCGGAGATGATCGTCTGCCCCGTCTCGTCGTCGACGCGGATTCGGAAGGTCGGGTCCTCTTCCGCCAGTTTGGACAGAGCGGAGGTCAAGCGGTCCTGATCGACCTTGGATTTTGGCTCGATGGCGACTGAGATCACGGGCTCCGGGAAGACCATCTTCTCCAACACGATGGGGTTCTTCAGATCGCACAGCGTGTGGCCAGTCGAGGTGTCTTTGAGTCCGACGGCGGCGACGATCTGTCCGGCGGTCGCCTCGGTGATTTCTTCGCGCTTGTTGGCGTGCATCTCCATCAGCCGCCCGACCCGCTCCCGTTTACCCGTGGTGGCATTGAGAACGCTTTGCCCGACTTCGACCCGGCCGGAGTAGACCCGGAAATAGGTAAGACGGCCGACGTAGGCGTCGGTCATGATCTTAAAGGCCAGCGCGGAAAATGGGTCCTTGAGATCGGCATGCCGTTCCAAGGGATTGGTCGAATCGGGTTCGAAGCCCTTCGTCGGCGGCATATCGTTCGGCGCCGGGAGCAAGTCGATGACGGCATCCAACAACTGCTGCACGCCTTTGTTCTTGAATGACGATCCACACAAGACCGGCATAACTTTCGTGTCAATAGTGGCGGCCCGCAGCGCGCGGATGATTTCCGCGGATTCGACCGGCTGGTCATGGATGAATTTGTCCAGGAGATGATCATCGTAATCGGAGATCGCCTCCAGCATGTGCGCCCGGTGTTCCCGAGCATAGGCCAGAAGGGAGCCGGGAATGGGCACATCATCGAAGGTCGCCCCCATGCTCTCTTCATGGTAGACGCGGAAGGTCATCCCGATCAAGTCGATGATCCCGGTGAAGAGTTCGCCCTCGCCGGCGGGCAATTGGATGGGAATGGCATTGGCGCCCAGACGTTCGCGCATCATCCCGACCGCACCCAGAAAATCCGCGCCGACGCGGTCCATTTTGTTCACATAGGCGATGCGCGGGACATGGTAACGATCGGCCTGGCGCCAGACGGTTTCGGATTGCGGCTCGACCCCGCCCACGGAACAAAAGAGCGCCACCATGCCGTCCAAGACCCGTAGCGACCGCTCGACTTCGACGGTAAAGTCGACGTGCCCCGGCGTGTCGATGATGTTGATGATGTAGTCGCGCCAGTCGCAGGTGGTGGCCGCCGAGGTGATCGTGATGCCGCGCTCCTTCTCCTGCTCCATCCAATCCATGGTCGCGGCGCCGTCATGGACCTCGCCCATCCGATGCGTCTTGCCCGTGTAGTACAGGATGCGCTCGGTGGTCGTGGTCTTGCCGGCGTCGATATGGGCGGCAATCCCGATGTTGCGAATTTTCTTTATGTCAATCTGATTGGCCACAAAAATTCCCCGCCGACTGTCTGGTGCCGCGCGGGGATCGCCTCAACCGGTGCCAGCGGCACCGGCGATCGTCCCCTGGACTATGGCGCACGATTCCGACGGTTCGGCATGCGAATCATAGCGCGACAGCGTCTCTTACGAGGCCCGGAAAATCAATTCCCCGCTTCTTTCCCACCTTCCGCATGCACGATTTGGTTCAGCCGCTTCATTCGTATGACGTCCTTTCGTACCCATCATCCCTGATTTTCTCAGGCGCCCCCATGAGGCGCGTGAGTCCGGGCGACCGTTCCTGGGCGCCCCCTACCACCGGAAATGCGCGAAGGCCTTGTTGGCCTCGGCCATGCGGTGAGTGTCCTCACGTTTCTTGATCGTCGAACCTTCCTTCTTCGCCGCGGCCACCATCTCGGCGGCCAGTTTTTCGGCCATCGAATGCTCCTTGCGATCGCGCGCAAATGAGATGAGCCAGCGGATGGCCAGGGCGGTGCGGCGCGCCGGTCGAACCTCGATCGGCACTTGGTAGGTGGCGCCGCCGACGCGGCGGGATTTCACTTCGAGCAGCGGGCGGACATTGTCCATGGCCTTGCGGAACACTTCCAGTCCGGGCTGCTGCGTGTCCTTTTCAATGAGCAAGAATGCCTCATACAGAATGTGCTCGGCGACCGATTTCTTGCCGCATTGCATCAACCCATTGACGAACTGGGTGACCGTCACGTCCTGAAACTTCGGGTCCGGCAGGACCTCACGTTTGGCTACCGATTTGCGGCGCGGCATAGTCTCTCCCTCATCCTGCGTTCGGCCCGCTGATCCTTATTTCTTCGGCCGCTTCGTGCCGTACTTGGACCGGCTGCGTTTCCGATCGGTGACGCCGGCCGAATCGAGCGTGCCGCGAATGATGTGATAGCGGACGCCCGGCAGGTCTTTGACGCGTCCCCCACGGATGAGCACGATCGAGTGCTCCTGCAAATTGTGACCCTCGCCGGGAATATAGGCGGTCACGTCAATCCGGTTGGTCAGCCGGACACGGGCGACTTTCCGCAAGGCCGAGTTCGGCTTCTTGGGGGTCGAGGTGTAGACGCGCGTGCACACTCCCCGTTTCTGGGGGCAGTGCTTTAACGCCGGAGTCCCGGATTTTTCGATGAGACGCCGGCGTCCCTTTCGGATCAACTGACTGATGGTCGGCAATAATCCTCTCTTCTCCCTGGTGCGCCCGACTTACGCCGACCGCAAGCGCGTAATATGCCATCCCAGTCGGCCAATGTCAAGCCGACGCCGGACTCGCCTATCCATTCTCCTGGAAGATGCTCATCTCGGGCTCGGTGGATTCGGTCTCGTCGAACGGCATTTCTTCCGGCGGAATGGAGATCGCCCGATAGACCTCGAGCCCGGTTCCGGCCGGAATCAGATGGCCGATGATGACGTTCTCCTTCAATCCCTTCAAGGTGTCGGTCTTGCCGCAGACGGCCGCCTCGGTCAAGACCTTTGTCGTCTCCTGGAAGGATGCCGCCGAGATGAAGGATTCGGTCGACAGCGAGGCCTTGGTTATCCCCAAGAGCAGGGGCTGGAAGGTCGACGGCTCGCCGCCCTCCATCAGGATCGATTCGTTCTCGTCGCGGAAAGAGTGCTTGTCGACGATTTCCCCTTCCAGGAAAGTGGTGTCGCCGGAGGAGTCGATCCGGACCTTCTGCAGCATCTGGCGGACGATGACCTCGATGTGCTTGTCGTTGATCTTGACGCCCTGCAGGCGGTAGACCTCCTGGATTTCATTCACCAGATATTCCTGAACCTCGTTGACGCCCTTGATGCGCAGGATGTCGTGGGGATCGATCGAACCCTCGCACAGCCGGTCGCCGGCATGGACCCGGTCGCCGTTGTGCACGTGCATGTGCTTGCCGTGCGGAATCAGGTACTCCTTGATCTCTTCGTTTTCCCCGTGGACCAAGACCTGCTGCTGGCCGCGGACGATCTTGCCGAATTCGACGGTGCCGTCGATTTCGGTGACCACCGACGGATCGCGCGGCTTGCG
>JACQFV010000165.1 GCA_016199865.1 Candidatus Zixiibacteriota bacterium
CGATGGCTCGGCCATTCCGGCTTCGTTCCGCACATCACGCTCGATTCGGCTCGAGTCTGCACGAGCGACAACGACACCACGATTTGTCACAATGTGGCGGCCCGAGTGACGGCGGTGGCGGTGTCGCCATCGCCCGACCTGCGCTTTTTCGTCGTCGAAGAATCAGCCGGGGCCGTGGATTGGATCGGTCTGGATCTGCCCGCCGCTCTGAGCGCGGTCGACGGCGGCCCATCAATCGGGCAGGTCTTTTCGCCCGTCGGATTGGCGACTTGGCCCGGCGGGGATGGGTACCGGTTGATCGTCACGCAGTATCCACAATTTCTTGGGGTCCAGTACTTCGATCCCTCGACCCGCCGTCCGGTCATTCCAGGTGATTCGGCCGATATTTTCCGCCGGACCCTGACGGATGAGAAATCCGTCGCGGCCGACGAATTCGGGAACGTGTTTGTCCTCCACCGCACCACTGGCCTCATCATGATCTTCGACAAACACGGTTTACTCCGGCTTTCCTTCGGACGGCCGGGGACCGATCCATTGGGGCTCAACAATCCCTCGGGGATCGCCGTTCTCGATGAGACGCTGTACATCGCCGACACGGGCAACAACCGGATCGTGCGGTACCAGAAAACCGCCGTGCCGGAGAATTAGGTCGGGTTGGATCCTATGTGCATACACCCTCACCCTCAGCCCCTCTCCCTCGAAAGGGAGAGGGGAGACACCCACTCTATCTTTTTCTGATCGACCCCCTCTCCCCATTGGGGGAGAGGGTCGGGGTGAGGGGCGCTGGAACGCGAAACCCCTTGCCCCCAGAGCATGAATTTGCCAAATTCGGCACGGCTGCCGAAGTGGTGGAACTGGCAGACACGCTGTGTTCAGGGCGCAGTGCCCTTACGGGTGTGCGGGTTCAAATCCCGCCTTCGGCACCACAGTTTGAGGCCCCGATGCGGCAGTCATGCCGGGTCGGGGCCGGTTTCTTGGTGCTTCCGATGGCAATTATAGGGGGGCTATTTCCCGCAGAATAATTCGCCTTCTGAAACGTAATGGTATGTGTCGGCGGGTCTCGCAAGGCCAGACACTCTATGAGGAAATGTCGCTGTCCGGTATTGTCCGTATTCGCGGCTTGTTGCCTCGCCGCCTGCGCCGGTACAGCCCCCACCCCCGGCGAGAGGCCGCCGCTCACCGCCCGCCAGCGCGATGCGGCGCTGAAGGCACTTCTGGGCGCCGACGAATTCTCGGAATACGTCACGATCACTGACACGGTGGAAGCGACGGCTTGGCTGGCGCGTTTCTGGACCAAGCATGATCCGACGCCGACGACCGACAAGAATGAATTCCGCGAAGAGCACGAACGCCGTGTCAACCACGCGATCCACCTGTTCGGCGGCCCAACCAAGAGCGGACCGCCGTGGGATGACCGTGGCGAAGTCTATATTCGATATGGCCAGCCCGATGAACGGCTGATCCGGCAAAATGGCACCGACGATGCCGAGACCGGCAGCGCGGCCTGGCCCGATGCGGTGGCCGATCCAGTGGCATCGCCTTTGAATCACCGCCAGGCCGCTACTGAGGTCTGGACCTATTACCGCTGGAATCAGACGTTTCAATTTGAAGATGAGCACGCGTTCGGGTTTTTCCGGTTGGTGCCGGTCACCGATCCCGAATTCAAGCGGCAGGGGGCCGGGGAATTCTCGACGACTCGTGTGCGCGCCATCGACCTGCAACCGGCAATCTATTACCACGAATACGGCAAGAATCTGATCGACTATGCTCTCGACGTCGTCCGTTTTCGTGGCGATCACGGCAACTGGCGGCTCGATGTCAACCTCGGCTACCCCTTGTTCGAGTTGGGGCGGGATGCCGACTCGGTCTCGGTGGCGATTCGACGCACATTGGTCGTGCGCAACGAGGACCAACGTGAAATCTATGGCGAAGAGGGGCGCATTCACCGGCTCGTGGGGCCTGCCGATTCCACCAACCGGCTCATGATCGAGCAGAAGTTGATCGAACTGCCGCCGGGCGCTTACACGCTCGCGGTCACCATTGACGATCTGTGCACGGGCAAGAGCGGCACCTATCTCAAGTCATTCCGGCTGCCGAAATATGTCGTGCCCGAGGTCCAGGAAATCTCCGACGTCGAACTGGCGTCGTATGTCTGGTCCATTTATGAACCCGGCTCGCCCTTCGTCAAGAAGGACCACATGATCGTGCCTCTGCCCTCGCGCATTTACCTGCCCAAGCAGCCCGTGGCTTTTTATTACGAGGTGTACAACCTGCTTTTGGGTCCCGACGGCAGGACGCATTACCAGATCGCCTACGATATCACTGACGAACGCGACAAGTCACATCACCATTTCAGCGAACCGGGCGAGCAATCCGATCCCGGCCGACAGGCCTCACGGGTCGGAACGATCGACCTGGCCGGCATTCCCTCCGGCGAATACATCCTGTCGATCAAAGTGACCGATCTGGTCGGTCACGAAGAAAAGACCGCGGTGGGACAGTTCAAGAAGTCGGACTGACGCGCTGAGAATATACCGGCGGTGTCGTCACCTGGGCGGTGGTCAGTTGTCGTTGGCGCCCTGATCGATCCAACGGCGGATGAGAAGAATCGACGCATGCGGTAGCGGCGAGCCCACATTAGGCATTCCGGGGCCGGACTCATTGCGAAACTCGATGCGTTTGACCAGTTCGCTCTCCTCGCTGCTGTCCGGTACCACCAGACGGTCGGTGTGGTTCATCAGCGTGTCGTAGGTCTCCAGACAGAACCTGCGGGGGTTGTTTCTCGAACACGGGATGTGGCACGAGCCGCCGGAGCAACTCGCCCGCAGGATCGGCTGGATATCCCGCTGGAATGACACCAGCGTGTCGGGCGGGGGAGGTTCTTCGGGCTTGACCGGCTCGCCGCGATCGGAACATCCCATGCCGACCAGAAGACAGAGCAACGTGAGGACAGATGACAGAACCTCGATTCATTCGCTCTGTGTTCCATCTCACATAGCGGTCAGCCGACAAATCTGCTGAGCTGATAGTTTACATGTCATCCTGAGTCCCGCCGCTCTTTGGCGGGGCGAAGGATCTCTATGGCCCACAACGGAGCTCAGGCCGCCGATAGAGATGCTTCACTCCCTCGGTCGCCCAGCCTGACAGCTCGGGAGGGATCGGTTTGCCGTGATCGGGGAACTTAGTAAAACGCATGCAGAATGACCTGAAAGCGGTTGTCATATCGCCCGCCATTGTCGAGAGGGCCGTACGCCAGACGGTACATCGGCTCGATGCTGAGGAAATGGCGCGGGTATAAACGCGACCCGAATGTGACGTAGTACTGTGCGCCCGTCGCCCGATCCAAGTCTGGGTCGCGGAAGTCATACCCGATGTAGAGTTCGAGTCCCCGATGCGCGCGGTAGACGACCTCTTCGGTGAGAACAAGCGACCAATTTCTCGGCCCACTGTTCGCCACGGAATCCAAACCCTGCCAGTAGACGTCGCCTGTGTACGACAATGGTCCCCAACTGGCCTGACCCTGAATTCCCCAGAGTCGTTCGCGCAAGTCAGCCGTACGATTCCACCGCGTGGAACCGCCCAAGGCCGCCTGAAGCCGTCGGATGCGCCAGCGATACAGAAATCGTGAGACGATTGCCTTGTAACGGTCGGCGTCAAACATGCCGCCGGAAGCGCCATTGAACACACCGGCGGTGGCGACCAAGGGGCCGGGATTGATACCCACTTCGACCCCGGCGTCCGTGGCGCCGGGGAATCCCAACCCCAGTTTCTCACGCGTGAAGTGCGTGTGGTCGTCCCAGCGCCAGCCGAGGTCCGGCACAAACTGCCCGGCCTTCAGATACCCGTGAGCGGACAGAATGCGCGCCTGTGCGAAAGTCTCAAAGCCGCCATAGAGTCCCTTATCCAGATAGATCAAGAACTGTGGATCGGGCTGGAACGCCAGATAGACGTCCCCCTGCATCTGAAAAAACGTGTTGTCCAACTTTCCAGCGTTGGTCGTGGTGTTGTTGGTGCCCAGATACAAAAGCCGCAGATCGGTACCCACGGAGATCTGGTCATTGATCTGCGGCTTGGGAAATCGCGATTGATCGTGCGCGGGCAGCGGCTTCCATGCCAGTTCGCTGGGAGCGATGAATTGTGAGAGATACGACGTGCGCATGCCGCCGCCGGTGGGATTGACATGGCACAACTGGCAGTTCTGCCCGTACTGGGCCGCCAGACGCGGTGTCGCCTGAGCGACCGCCCCCACAGTCGTCAAGGCCGGCAACGCCACGCAGACAACGACCCTGGCTCTAATCATCGGTTCGGCGCTCCTGTGACCTGGCTGTCATTTGCCCCCGAATATAATGAGGCCCGGACCGAAATCCGGGCCCATCATCCCAGGTATTTTGGTGGGATTGTATGCGGCTCACCCCAGAGGGGTGTGGAAGCTTTGTTATCTCGTCATCAACGCGCGTCTCAGCCAAAGACCGGGGTTCGTCTGTCCCGTGCGCCAGTTTCTTCTGCACTTGCAACTCAAGTTAACCTGCCGTGACGGGAGCGCAACAGGTTTTTTCACTTGAGACACGAAAATCTGTCACTGGCTAAGGGGTGAAGAAGCATCTGCCCCCAAAGAGTTTATGGTCGCCAAGTTCGAGACGCCGGCGGGGTCACAATATTTGTGCGTCGCACACCCTCGGATCAGAGGCCCCACGCACAAAATCTGGTCAGAAGTGGAATCCGATCGTCGCCTACGCCATGATTGCCGCCGTCTCAACATAATGTACTATAATGATTTATGAGTGCTTATGAAACTTTTACATTAACAATGATTCGCCCGGCAGGAATCTTGCAAAGAATGCCGAGCAAGAGGTCGAATTGGATAAGGAAGAGCGTATAATGTCTAAGATGAGAAAGGGGAGACGATGAGACTATCGCACATTCTGACCACGGCGGGAATTCTCGCAATGATCGGTGGGTTCGCCATCGGCTGCTCGGGTAACTCGGGCGTCAGCACGTCTGGCGCCCAGGATTTAAACCTCACCTCCCAGTACGGCGGTTACACCGACAGCGATGAATTGCCGGCGTTCGGCGACGTGGCGATGGCCCAAGCCCTGGGTGAAGATCCTCCCGGCGACGACCTGGACTCCGCGGAAGCCGACTCGCTTTCTGATCCGCACGCGCAGGTCTTCTTCCTGGCCATCCGCTGGGGGCACTTGGACGGTGATTCTGGGATTGTTACACCCACCGACTGGTCCGGCTCGATCGAAGTCGGAGACGGGACGATCCGCGTGCTGCGACTCATTCGGTTCGAGCACATGGAGGATCACATCGTCCGCCCCCGGGCCAATCGCCGGCGGCTGGAATGGGTTTCGCACACGACGCATGACTTCGATGGACTTCTGCTCATGATTCGAGTGCCGCGTGATTCGGCGGCGGCCAAGACACTCACTCCCAATCAACTGGTCTTCACGACGGTCCCGTACTCGCGCACGTTTAGCTTGGACGAACTGGCCAATTTACAGGAGGTCATCGACGTCGGCACGGAGGGAAACCAGATCGCTTTCAATTCGCGTGATAAAGATCTGTTCCCCTGTGGCAACGGGTCTTTGGAAGGAGTCTGGATGGCCAACCGTCACGGCGACTTGGGACATTTCTTCGGCAAGTGGACATCGGAGGATGGCGTCCTCATGGGACATTTGCGGGGGCACTTCGGCCACCGTGCCGACGGGCAAAACGTCTTTTTTGGGAAATACATCGGCGATGACGGCCGTTTCCACGGGCTCGTTCGCGGGGAATGGGGAATAACCGAGGGTGATTCCATCTCCGGCTGGTTCGACGGAACCTGGGCCGCTCGTCACGACCTGCCGACGGGCCACCTGCACGGCGAGTGGCACAGTTCGGCCGACGACGGCGGTCTCACCGTCGGCCAGGATCACCGTCACGGTGAAGGGCAGGGGGACGATAACGAGCATCACCACTTCGACCACGTGACGTGGGGCAAGGGATTCTTTTCCGGCTGGTGGGAACGGGACTGCGATTCGACCGGCTCGGGAACGTGACTTTGAGGAGCACAAGAACTTCATCTCACCCCCGCGGCCTTGTCGCGGGGGTGTTCCTTTTCGCGTGAATCTCCACGTTACGCTGCTGCGCCCACTCTGGGCAACAATCGGCCAGGGGGCCTTCGGCCCCTTGGTTTGCGTTCGGGCCTACAGCCCACGACTCGGCTGGTGGTCTCGTACTACCCTTCACGGACAGCCAAGTGGAGATTGCAAGGTAGGCCGGCCGATGACGTGCACATGCGAAAGTGAGAACGAATGCCCCAGCCCCCCTCGACCCCGGTCCCGCCGCCGGCGCGGCGCGGACGGTTTGTGTCCAAACGCGACATCTCAATCGAAATTTTCGAATCGCCGGATGGTCTCATGTCGGTCTATGCGACGTTTCTGGATCCGTACCATTTGATCCGTCTGGATTTGACCGTCGACCCCAACTCCAAGGAAATCCTCGCCGCCCATGCGGAGATGGCCAATCATCCCCATTCCTTGTGCCCGCTGGTGACCGTGAAAGCCCAGGAACTGGTCGGGCTGAATGTCGGACGCGGGGTCATGAAAGAGATTTCGCGACGGATCGGCGGCGGCGCCGGGTGCGTCCACTTGCGTGAGCTCTCGATGGAGGCGGTCAACTTCATCGCGACGGCGGTCATCGGCTACGATAATGGGTACGGTGTCATGAGCCGTGAATTCAACGCCATGCCGGAAGAAGAGCGGTATCGACTCTCCAAAGAGCACCTGCGGGGAACCTGTCAGATCTTCCAGGGAGGCGAAACGGCCGGACCCAGGGTTGACTCTGAAGTCGAATCCCAATGACGGGCCCAATGAATGAGAAGCTGGATCACGGATGCCATGCACAAGGATCATGGCTCCGATAGAGCCGTGATCCTTGTGCGTGCAACACTCCTGAGTCCAAACAGGAGACCATGCCCGAATCAACTGCCCAGCAGTTGCGTGAACGTCTCGTGGAAGTGGCCCATGAGTTGGGATTCGATGCCGTGGGTGTGGCATCGGTCGATTCCGATGGCCCCGATCGCGAACGGCTCTTCGAATGGCTGACACTGGGGTACCACGCCTCGATGACGTGGATGGCCCGCAATGCCGAGCGGCGCTCGGACGTCCGTCAGGTTCTCCCCGGCGCCCGTTCGGTGATCTCGCTGGCGGTCAATTACTACACGCCCCATGAAATCGATGACGGCTGCGGGTCGCTCAAGGTCTCGCGCTATGCCTGGGGGGAGGATTACCATCGTGTCCTGACACGGCGGCTGAAACTCCTGTGCGAGCAACTCGCGGTCTTGGCGCCCGGGGAAAAGTTCATCGCTTATGTTGATACTGGCCCCGTGATGGAGCGGGCCTGGGCCGAGCGTGCCGGATTGGGCTGGATTGGCAAGAATGGCTGCCTGATCACGCGGTCATTGGGTTCGTGGGTCTTTCTGGCGGAGGTCATCACGACGGTGCCTCTACCCGTGGATTTGCCGCACACGGATTTTTGCGGCAGTTGCACACGTTGCATCGACGCCTGCCCAACCGACGCCATCACGGAACCGTGCGTGGTTGATTCCAACCGCTGCATTTCCTACTGGACCATCGAACACAAAGGCGAGATTCCCGCCGCACTGGCGGCCGACTTCGATGGCTGGATTTTCGGGTGCGACGTCTGCCAGGATGTCTGCCCATGGAACAGCTTCACCTCCCCGTCGGCCGAGCCCGCCTTCGCGCCGCGCGCCGATTGCCTCTGTCCCCCCGGAGACCGCTGGGCCACCCTGTCCGGGGAGGAATTTCGGGAGGAATTTGCCGACTCCGCCATCCGACGGGCCAAATCCGAGGGGTTGGCGCGAAACATCCGGATTCAAGACCATGACCCTCTCCGTCGCGCCCTCGCCACGGCACCTACGAAACTATCTGACGCTGACAACACGACAAGTGGTGGTCATTCCGGCACTTCCGACGGCTGAGCGACGGTTGGATTTGTCTTGACCAGGGCACGTTGGCGGTCCGTTTTTGTATCGGGGGAGGATGCTCCTGCACTCCATCCCGGAGTAAAGGGGCCGGTCGGGAGGGGAATCAATGGCAACAGCGTCAATGACAAAGGCAAAGCCGGTATCGGTCGGTCCTGCGCCGCGCCCATCTCTATGGGATTTGGATATTTCGGCGGGAAAGAAAGCCCGGCTGTATCGGATGCTTTATCAGTTCGGCCCCCGAAACGGAACCTTCGTCTTCCTGCCTCTGGATCAGGGGCTCGAACACGGTCCCGTCGACTTCTTTCAGAATCCGGATTCACTCGACACCGACTACATCTTCCGTCTGGGGATCGCCGGAGAGTATTCCGGCGTGGCCTTGCACGTGGGTCTGGCTGAGAAGTATTATCCCAAATACGCCGGCCGAATTCCGCTGGTCCTAAAGCTCAACGGCCGGACCAGTATCCCGTCTGAAGCCCAGGCCCTGTCACCCCTGACTGGCTCCGTCGATGACGCCGTGCGGTTGGCGGCCGATGCGGTCGGATACACGCTGTATGTGGGCTCGCCTTCGCAGGAACACGACATTGCCACGCTCAACGAAGTCCGTTTTGATTGCGAACGGCTGGGAATGCCCTTGATCGTCTGGGCCTACCCGCGCGGCGAGGCGATCGAGAAAAAAGGTGGCCGCGACTCGTTGTACGCCGTCGACTACGCGGCAAGGGTCGCGGAGGAACTCGGCGCCGACATCGTCAAGATCAATTTGCCAAAGGGCACCTCGACCGATTCGCCGAAACCGTACCCGTCCCTGCCAACCGATGAGTGGGAGATGGCCAGGAAGGTCGTACGCTCGGCCGGGCGGTGCATGGTGCTCTTTTCCGGCGGCTCCAAACTGGGTGATGCTGACCTGATCGCCAAAGTCGAGGTCTGCATGAAGGCGGGCGCCACCGGTCTCATTTTCGGGCGCAACATGTGGCAGCGCACCTGGGATGATGCCCTGTCCATCGGCCGGCGCGTCCATGAGGTTCTAGGGCATTACGGCATCAAGGACCGCACATAGATATTCTGCCGTCAGAGTCATCCTACAAACGATCGATCATGTCCGATCCGTCGCCGCTCGAACTGCTCCCCGCGATCGATTCGCCGGCGGATTTGAAACGGCTGTCGGTCGAGGAACTGCTCCGGCTCTGCGATGAAATCCGTCATTACATCATCGACGTCATTGGCGAGGTCGGTGGGCACTTCGCCTCATCGTTGGGCGCGGTCGAGCTGACCGTGGCGTTGCATTATCTCTACGACACGCCCCGCGACCGGATCGTCTGGGACGTCGGCCATCAGGCCTACGTGCACAAGATTCTCACCGGTCGGCGCGACCAGTTGCGCACCATCCGCCGCTTCGAGGGGATTTCCGGATTCCTCCGCCGTGAAGAGTCTGAATACGATACCTTCGGCGCCGGGCATGCCTCCACGGCGATTTCCGCCGCGCTCGGGATGGCGATCGCCCGTGACCGCAAGGGAGAAAGCTACGAAGTCGTCGCGGTGGTCGGCGACGGCGGCATCACCGGCGGGCTGGCTTACGAAGGTCTGAACAACGCCGGGGCCTCGGGCACCGACATCACGATCATTCTCAATGACAACCGGATGTCGATTTCCCCCAACGTTGGGGCGATCTCGCGCTATTTGGCGGAGATCATCACCGATCCATTGCTCAACCGCATTCGCGGCGACGTTTGGAAGGCGCTCGGCAAGGCGCCCTTCCACGCGCGATTGCAGGCGATTGCACGGCGGGTCGATGATTCGCTCCGAAAACTGCTCGTGCCGGGGATGTTCTTTGAAGATCTGGGCTTTCGTTATGTCGGCCCGATCGATGGACACAACCTGGTCGACGTCTTGACGATTCTGCGCAAGGCCAAGGAACTGAAAAAGCCGTTACTGATCCACCTGATCACCCGCAAAGGATGCGGGCATCCGCGGGCGGAAGAGGATCCGGTCACTTGGCATGGCGTGAAGCCAGCTCCCAAGAAATCATCCGAATCAGCAACGCAGATCGCTCCGGTCGCGACGGCCAAACCCGCCCCCGCCTACACCGATGTCTTCGGGCAGACGATGCTACAACTGGCGGGACAGGATCCTCGCGTCATCGCCATCACCGCGGCAATGGCGACCGGCACTGGGCTGGTCGGGTTCGCCGAGAAATTCCCGGATCGGTTTTTCGACGTCGGCATCGCCGAGGGGCATGCCGTCACCTTCGCCGGCGGCCTGGCGACCGAGGGATTCCGTCCCGTGTGCGCCATCTATTCGACGTTCCTGCAGCGCGCATTCGATCATCTGGTGCACGATGTCGCCATTCAGCGCCTGCCGGTCATCTTCTGTGTGGATCGCGGCGGGCTCGCGGGGGAGGATGGACCGACCCATCACGGCAATCTCGACTTGGCATATCTGTCCTGTGTTCCCGAGATGGTGGTTACCGCCCCGAAAGACGGCAACGAACTGCGCAATCTCCTGTTTACTGCCTTGGCCTACGACAAGGGCCCGTTCGCCATTCGCTATCCCAAGGATTCCTGCTGGCGGTACGATCCCGACGACGGGTACACGCTTCTGCCCATCGGCCAATGGGAACGTCTGCACGCCGGGGATGACCTCTGCATTTTGGCGGTCGGTGCGATGGTGAAGTCGGCGCTGGAAGTGGCCGAACGGTTGGACAAAGACGGGGTGGCCGCCGAAGTGATCAACGCCCGCTATGTCAAACCCCTTGACGAGCCGATGCTGGAAAAGATCGCGCGCAGACACCGCACCATCGTGACCATCGAGGAGGCAAATCGGCGCGGCGGCTTCGGTCAGGCCGTTGCGCAGAACATGATGACGCGGCGCGCGCCGGTCACGGTTCACGCCATCGGCGTCGAGGATTGTTTCGTCCCCCATGGCGCGCGGCCGATTCTATTGGATTGGGCGGGACTATCGGCGCCGCGTCTGGAGAAGCGGATTCGGGGATTCCTGGATCAATCGCCGACCTCGGATCGAGCCGAACCTGCTTTTGAGAACAGGATGGTCGAGGTAGGATCGCCGCGTCGATCAACGCCGCTGGTCGGGGAACGGAAATCCATTTCATGACACGTTCCACGCCCTTCCACCGTCATTGCGAGGCGACCCCGCCTCTGGCGGGGACGACGAAGCAATCTCGCTCTTAATACTCCGGAGAACGAATGCCCTTGAAGATCATCATCGATGACAAAGCCGGCCCCTGCGGCGGCGTCAAGCGCGTCATCCGTCTGACCGAACAAAATCTGGCCGCCGGGTACAAGACCGTCTCATTGGGCGCCGTGATTCACAACGAAGTCGAAATCTCCCGGCTGCGTGATTTGGGAATGGCAGAGGTCGATCATTCCGTGCTGGACAAGGGCGGTAATGGCGGTGAGCCGCAACGCGTCGTGATCCGCGCCCACGGCGAGGCGCCCGAAGTTTTCGAGCGGGCCAAAGAGCGGGGGCTCAACGTGGTCGACGGCACCTGTCCGGTCGTGACCCGTTCGCAGCGCTACGCCCAGAAATATCATGAGCAGGGATATCAGGTTGTCGTCGTCGGCAAGCCCAAGCATGCCGAAGTGATCGGAATTCTCGGGTATTGCGACAATGAAGCCAAAGTCGTTCACGAAGAAGCCGACGTGGCAGAACTCGAGCCAGACCGCCCGACTTATGTATTGGCGCAGACGACGATCTCCGATGAGATGTGGAACTCGATGCTGGCGGCGATTCAAGACCGCGTGAGCGATGTCACCTCGCGCAACACGATCTGCGCCTTTGTCGCCGACCGCGAAAACGAACTGCGCACCTTCGCCCGATCCTGCGACGCCATCATCTTCGTCGGCGGCAAGAACTCCTCGAATACCCACGTCATGTACGACGTTTGCCAGAGCGTCAACCCGCGCTCCTATTGGATCGAAACCGCCAAGGAAGTCGAAGCATCATGGCTGGACGGGATCGAATCCGTCGGTATCTCCGGCTCGGCCTCCACGCCGCAATGGCTGCTCGAAGTCGTCGGCGAAGCCCTGGCGCGGCGGTTTACGGAGCGGGTGGCGGCCGCCACGTAATTCAATTCTCTCGATTGAATATGTGTTCCCGATGGTACCGCAGTGATGCGGGATCGGGCGCGAAGCGACGCGGCGCGGTGATGGTCTTTCCTTCTATCTGTAGAAGTGCGACGCGGTGCATCTTCGGTGGATCGGGGGATCTGGCGGACCGGCCAAGGATGACTCGGGATGATTCATCGACGCTGATGTAGCCGAAGTCAAAAGCGCGGTCGTGAAAGACACAGAGAGCAATGCCATTGCGCGGGTCGGCTCGGCGCTTGGCATCCACGTGCCATGGAATGATGTGGCTTGCGACGAGCATTCGTCTTAGTCCGAACTGGCACATCGAACATTTCTGGTCGTAGCTCGCAAGTACCGTCTGTCTGAAGAAGGATTGAACAAGTCGTACTTGCACGCTTCGCTCCGCTTCTGTCGGTCCGCTCGGAATCTCCGGCTCGATGGCCGAGGGGACTTCCACGCCCGTGAAGATTGCAGACATTGACTTCTGGCTCTCGTACGCGAGTTTTGTCCAATTTCCGTTGAACTCAGTCCAGATGGCTCGGTCAGATTGGCTGATGTTGTCCAGGCCGCGAATATCGCGCGCCTGTAAGGCCGGATCGAGACTGGCAAAGTTTGTCAGCTTCATTGCCACGGCGCTCGGAGTTCGGCTGATGTGATGGGCCAACTGAATGATCTCCGGGTTTCTGCTGTGCATCCGCCCGAACGGCGTTCGGCAATACAGATTGAATGCAACGAGCAATTGATCGCGGGTCCAGTCGTGACGTGCCATAAGAACCTCAGGAGCTGGCGGATCCCTGTTCGGATGTACCCCAACTCAGACGAACTAATTACCGCGGAATTCCCATCAGAACAACTTCAATTCTTCTATAGGTATTCCCATCGGTGCCGCTGCCAGCGTTCATCCGCCTTGGCGGGTGAACTCAGGGTGGAAAAGGGCCGACCGCGTTCGAACGAAACCCACCCTGCGCTCCGCCCGGTCTGGCGACCGGGCTTCCCTTGGGTGGGGCACCGTGCAACCCATTCAGAAAATAAAATGGTGGGCGGAGCCCACCCTACGAGACGATTTGTAGGGTGGGCTCAGCCCACCTTTTTCTTACAGAGGGAATTGTTGGAGGCCTACGCCGTCGCAGCTGCGTGGTTCATTTCCTCCACTGGCATGCCCAGCCCCTTACGCCGAACCAGCCAATTGTGGAGGCCGACGGCGGCGGTTTTGGCCTGACCCATGGCGAGGATGACCGTGGCGCCGCCGGTGATGACGTCGCCGGCGGCGAAGACGCCGATCTTGGACGTCATGCCAGTGGCGGGATCGACCTGCACGACACCGCGCTTGTCGGTCTTGATGTCGGGGGTCGTCGACGTGACCAGCGGATTGACTCCGAAGCCGACTGCCAGGACAACCGTGTCGACGTCAAAGGTTTCGTTGGAGCCCTCGACCGGGACCGGCCGGCGGCGCCCGGAAGCATCGGGCTCGCCCAGCTCCCTGCGTTGAATCTCGATTTGTTTGACGAAGTAGTTCTCATCGCCGATGAAACGCACCGGCGCCGTCAGCCAGTGAAATTCCACGCCCTCACCGATGGCATGCTCCAACTCTTCTTTGCGCGCCGGCGCCTCGGCGCGCGTGCGACGGTAGAAGACGTAGACCTTGTCCGGCCCAAAGCGCAGCGAGGTGCGCGCCGCATCCATCGCCGTGTTGCCGCCGCCGATTACCGCGACCCGTTTGCCGCAACGGACCGGCGTGGCCTGTTGGGGGAAACGGTCGGCGCGCATCAGGTTGATGCGTGTCAACCATTCGTTGGCGCTGTAAATCCCATTGAGATTCTCGCCCGGCAGACCGGTAAACCAGGGCAACCCCGCACCGGTTCCGAGAAACACCGCATCGAATCCCTCTTCTTCGAGCAATTCATCGACAGACACGAGCTTACCGACCACGGCATTGCAGACAATCTCGACGCCCATCTTTTCGAGGCAGGAAATCTCTGCGTCAATCACCTCGGCGGGGAGCCGGAACCGGGGGATGCCGTAGAAGAGTACGCCGCCGGGGCGGTGCAGCGCCTCGAAGATCGTCACTTTGTGGCCGCGCCGCGCCAGTTCGAATGCCGCCGTCAAACCTGCCGGTCCGGAACCGACGATCGCCACACGGCAGCCCGTGGGCGGCGCCACTGCGGGAACTGTGACCTCGCCGGAAGCGCGTTCCCAGTCGGCAACGAACCGTTCCAGAGCGCCGATGGCCAACGGCTCGCCCTTCTTGCCCAGGACACAGACCTTCTCGCACTGTTCCTCCTGCGGGCAGACCCGTCCGCAGATCGCCGGCAGGACATTGGTCTCTTTGATCTTGCGCGCCGCCCCGGCAATGTCGCCCTCCGTAACCAACTTCACAAAGGCGCGAATGTCGATTTGGACCGGGCAGCCATCCATGCAGGTGGGCTTGAGGCACTCCAGGCAACGCGACGCCTCGCGTCGGGCCGTTTCGACGTCGAAGCCGAAGGGAACTTCGAGAAAATTGCGTCGCCGCGCCTCGGCCGCCTGCTCCGGCATGTGCTGGCGCGGAATCTTGATCCGCTCTTTGGGGGTCAGTTTCTTCGGGGTGTCCATAATGGTTTGATCCTGCGGTGCTCATCACACAGGAGACATCGGCACGTCCGTTCGCAGGCGGCATTCATGGTCCTGCGCCATCGCCTCCTGCGGCTTGTACATCTTTTGGCGCTGTATCAGTTCGTCGTAGTTGACGGTATGTCCGTCGAAGTCGGGACCGTCAAAACAGGCAAATTTGCTCTGCCCGCCGACCGTCACCCGGCAGCCGCCGCACATGCCGGTCCCGTCGACCATGATTGCGTTGAGCGAGACAAAAGTCGGAATCTGGTGCGGCCGCGTCAGTTCACTGACCGCCCGCATCATCGGCACCGGCCCGACCGCCAGCACGGCGCCGATTCGATCGGCCGCGATCACTTGCGACAAAGCATCGGTGACCAGCCCCTTGATCCCCTGCGAGCCGTCGTCGGTCGTTACGAAGACCTCATTACAGACTTGGCGCATTTCCTCTTCCATCAAGACCAATTTGCGAGTGCGCGCGCCGATGATTCCTACCGTGCGCCGCCCGGCCGCCCGGGCCTCACGAGCCGTGGGGAGGACCGCCCCGGCGCCGTAGCCGCCGCCGATCACGACTAGGGTCCCATCCGGAGGCAGGTGCGTGCGTTGTCCCAGGGGGCCGACCACGTCGCGAATCGAATCGCCGACCTCCAGAGCGATCATTTGCTTGGTCGTGAATCCGACTCCCTGCACGATCAGACGCAACGTCCCGGCGGCTCGATCCCACCCCGAGAGCGATAAGGGAATCCTCTCACCCTCGTCGTCCAATCGCACGATGATGAACTGGCCGGGTTGCGCTTTACGGGCGATCCACGGCGCCTCGACCTGTAGAAGGGCCGTCGTCGGGGTCAGCATCTGTTTGTAGACAATACGGTTCATACCCTGAGATCCTCATCATCCTCGTCGGCGCGCCGCGGCCGGGGTTCCAGAAGGAGATTGACCTCCGCGGTCGCCCCGCCACCACAGAATATACTGTTCTGTTTCGGTCGTGGTTTGGCAAAGGATGATGGGTCAAATTATTTTGACAATTCGATGCGGATGGCGTTAGATAATGCGATGAAACGTGTTGCGATTGCCCTACTGATCCTGACCCTGGAGATCGTCATGACCGTTACCGCTGTTGCCAGCGATTCGCTCGCCGTCGGCGCTCAGGCGCCCGATTTCTCTTTACCCTATGCGACCCGTGATTCGATTGCTTCAGAATCTCTGACCCTGTCGCGCGAAGTCGCCAAAGGGCCGATCCTGCTGGCCTTCTATCCGGCGGACTGGAGCGGGGGATGCACCAAGGAAGTCTGCACGTTTCGGGACGACTTCGCCAACTTGCAGAAACTGGGAATCCGCATCTGGGCGATCTCGGGGGATTATGTCTACTCCCATTTGGAATGGGCCAAGCACCACAATCTGCCGTTCGAACTCTTGACCGACCATGACCACGCCGTCGCCCGGCTGTACAACAGTTACGACGCCGAGGAGCTCTTCAACAAGCGGACGATCTACGTGGTCGACTCACATGGAAAGATCGCGTTCATCAATCCCAAGTACCGCGCCCGCGAAGAAGCCGACTTCACGGCGTTGAAAGCGGCGTTGGGCAAGATCAGATAAATCGCGACGGTTACCCCTCACCCTACCCTCTCCCCTCCGGGGCGAGGGGAAGAAAGTCCCCCTCTCCCTCTTAGGGAGAGGGCTGGGGTGAGGGTCGATTTTGCTGACGCAACTGGTCCAGATCGCAAAATGACAGCGCGGTGCGTGCTTCGCGCTCGCCATTTCCAAAGTACGTCGAAGCGCCGTGCGTGCAGAACACGCGCCCGACGGTTACTTCGCGGCTGCCTGCCGCCACTGCGCGGTCATGACATCGCACAGCTCCCGGCGTTTGTCCCACAGGCGGCTCGGCGCCCGCGCCGGGACTTTCTCCAAGAGATAACGGGTCACCAGCGGCAGATAGACCGAACAATCGCCGTAGCAGACGATCGTGTCCGCCAGCTTCGATGGATCGATCTTCCCCCAACTGACCGCCTCCGACGGTGTGGCGCCGCTCAAACCGCCGGTGTCGGGACGGGCATCGGTGAATTGAATGAAGAAGTCGTGGCCGCTTTCTTCGAGCCCTAATATTTCCTGAATGTAAGGTTCGGTCTGCAGGACAAAGTTCTTCGGACTGCCGCCGCCCAGAATTACGACCGCGCTCTTGCCGCCCGTGCGCTTCGCCTGGTAGACATAGGCCGCTGTTTCGTTGACGTCGATGCTTGGTTCTACGCACATGTCGACACCATCGAGATACAGCGCCGCC
>JACQFV010000166.1 GCA_016199865.1 Candidatus Zixiibacteriota bacterium
AGGCGACCCTGAAGGGAATCGTGGGTTGCGCCCAGAAGATGACCGATTGGGCGGCCAAGTCCGGACATCAGCCCGTCTCCGTCGGCATCGGCTCCCCCGGAACAATCAACCCGCGCACACATCTTGTCCAGCCGCCCACCCCGAACCTGACCTCGATCATCGGCGAAAACCTCGCCGACTTGGTCGGGCGGGCAACCGGCCTGCCGACCATGATCGACAACGACGCCAACTGCGCCGCCTGGGCGGAACACTGCTTCGGTTCGGGACGGGGCATCGACAACCTGATCTGTATCACAGTCGGCTCCGGCATTGGCAGCGGGTTCATTGTCGATGGACGAATCTTTTCCGGCCCCAATGGCAGCGGCGGGGAACTGGGGCATGTCACCATCGACTGGCACGGGCCGCGCTGCCCCTGCGGCAATCACGGTTGCCTGGAGATGTACACGTCGGCGACCGCCCTCGTGCGCAAAGCAAGCGAAGCCGCGATCGCCAGCCCCGGCGGTCGATTGGCACAGATACGTGAGAGCTCTGGCGGCGCGATCACGGTCGAAGACCTCTTCACGGCAGCACGGGCTGACGATCCCGACTCCCGGCGCATCCTGATCGAGACGGCGCAACAACTGGCATTGGGGATCCTGAATGCGGTCAATCTCTTCGATCCGGAAGCGGTGATCATCGGCGGCGGCGTTACCGAAGCCGACACCGACGGCTGGTGGTTGGGGAACATCGCGGCGCGCATTCGGGCGCATGCCTTCTCCGCCGAAGGCAAGCAACTGCAGGTCGGCCGGGCGGCGCTCGGGAACGACGCCGGTTTCATCGGCGCCGCGGCGCTGGGCGCACTCCTGGTATCAGGCGAAAGCCGTTGATTCAGAGCGGTATCGCGTGTAGAATCTCCCCATGGCCCGCGCCCGGCGCGAGTTTGTGGGAGTGTACTTCAAGTGCTGCCGGGTCTATGTCCGGGCCTATCTGAATGACTGAAAGACGGGGTATGTGGCCTTCTGTCCGAAGTGCGCCGGCAAAATGACCGTGGAAATCCGTTCCGATGGCGCCGAGAGCCGTTTCTTCCAAGCCGGTTGAGAGCGTCAAAGCCAAATGAAGTCCCGCGGCAAAATCATCATTGTCCCATTGGGTGATCTGGATTTCTACCAGATCAACAAACTGGCCGCCAACCTGTCGGTCGCTTTTTCCTCCGGGGTCGACATCCTGCAGGGGGTGGAACTTCCCGATGAAGCCGACAACGAGCAACGCGGGCAATTCTACTCCACGATCATCCTGACCAAACTCGAATTGATGCGCCAAAACGAGACGGAAAAAGTCCTCGGCGTGACCGAGGAGGACCTGTACATACCGACCACGCCCTATGTGTACGGCGAGGCCGATCCGCAGTCTGGGTGCGCCGTGATGTCGTTTTTCCGGTTGCGCCAGGAATTCTTCGGCATGGCCGAGGACGACAAACAGATTTACTCGCGGGCCCTGAAAGAGGCGATTCACCTGGTCGGCCAACTGCACCGGCTGGTGTCGTGCACGAATCCGCGCTGCGTCATGTACCACTCCTCGACCATGCGCGACACCGACACCAAAGCCGACAGATTCTGCGACAACTGCCAGCGCCGTCTGGTGCGCCACGGTGTTTAGGCCGTCGCGTGGAGGTGCTCCTTTGGTAGCGCAGGCATTCTTGCCTGCGGCTCTTTACTGGCATTGCACTCTATGACTCAGATGACGCGCCCTCTCTGGGGCTTCCGCATCGGACGGCTCTTGCAACTGCTCGGCCTCGTAATCGGCCTGGAGGCTCTGCTGGTCTTCGGTTCCGAACCGAGTGAAGGGCCGATGATCTATGTGACCACCGCCGCCGTAGCCGTTTTCGCCGCCGGTTGGTGGCTGGTTAGGCGGTACAAACCGGTGTCCGAAGCCCCGAGAAAATGATGGACACAGATCGATAACAGTGGCACTCCTGCTCTCACCATGGCAGATTTTCTAAAGCCAGTATCTCGTTTTTGGGAGGGCGAGGCTCCTGCCGAGCCGTTGCACATTCCTGAGCGCGGAGCCGATCCGCGATCCGACCCTGGGTTGCCATGACACTCGAACAAATCCTCGACCGCCTGCGCGCCGACCCTTTGGTCGAGCATTGGCATGAAATCCCCGCCGCTCCGGGCCAGTACGCCGAGTTCCCGGAATCGGTGGATTCGCGGCTCAAAGAGGCATATCGAAAGGCGGGGATTTCCCGCCTCTACAGTCATCAGGCCGAGGCAGCAGTGGCCGCGGAACAACACCGCTGCATCGTTGTGGTGACGCCGACCGCATCGGGGAAGACCCTCTGCTACAATCTGCCGGTTCTCAATGCCATCCTCCGCGACCCGACCGCGCGCGCCCTCTATCTGTTCCCGACCAAGGCCCTGGCGCAGGATCAGAAGGCCGAACTCCTGGACTTGACCGCGCGCTTGGGCGTCGACATCAAGACCCACACCTTCGACGGCGACACTCCCGGCACGGCGCGCCGCGCGGTGCGGGTCGCCGGGCAGATCGTCATCACCAATCCCGACATGTTGCATTCAGGGATCCTGCCCCATCACACCAAATGGGTCAAACTCTTCGAGAATCTCCGTTTCGTCGTGATCGATGAACTGCATCACTACCGCGGCGTGTTCGGTTCCCATCTGGGCAATGTGATTCGCCGTCTCTTGCGTGTGGCGGCCTTCTACAATTCCGATCCGCAGTTCATTGCCTGTTCGGCCACGATCCACAACCCCGGCGAACTGGCCGAAAAGATCGTCGGCCGCCCGTTTGTCGTGATCGACAACAATGGCGCCCCCACCGCCGAAAAGCACGTGATCCTCTACAATCCGCCGATCGTCAATGCGCCGTTGGGCATCCGCCGCTCATCGTTGTCCGTGGCCAATCAACTGGCGGCTGAGTTCCTCAGCCACGGCGTCTCGACCATCGTCTTTGCGCGCATGCGGCGTTCCGTCGAGGTCATCCTGACCTACCTGCGCGAGCATCTGAAACGGCAGAAACTGAACCCGAATCTGGTCGAAGGGTATCGCGGCGGATATCTGCCCAATGAGCGCCGTGGGATTGAAGAGGGACTGCGTAAAGGCGCCATCAAAGGTGTCGTCTCGACCAACGCCCTCGAACTCGGGATCGACGTCGGCGCGCTCGACGTGGCGATTCTGACCGGGTATCCGGGCACCATCGCCTCGACGCGGCAGCAGATCGGCCGCGCCGGGCGGCGTTCCGGACTCTCGGCGGCGATTCTCGTCGCCAATTCCTCGCCCGTCGATCAGTTCTTGATGCGCCACCCGGAATATCTGTTCGAACGCGCCGTCGAATCGGGAATCATCGATCCCACCAACCTGATTGTTCTCATGTCGCACCTCAAATGCGCCGCCTTCGAATTGCCCTTCGGCGCTGAGGACGAGTTCGGCGTCGATCTGGTCGGGCCGATGCTGGAGTATTTGGAGAAAAACCGTGTGCTGACCCAATCGGGAGGGCGGTACTTCTGGACCTCGGAGATTTATCCGGCGGGGGAGGTGTCGCTGCGCTCCGCCTCGCCGGAAAACTTCGTCATCCACAACCGCACCGACAACAACCGGGTGATCGGTGAGGTGGACTATTTTTCCGCGCCGGTCTTCCTGCACCCGGAGGCGATCTACCTGCATGGCGCCGAGCAATTCCAAGTCGACGAACTCGACTGGGAAGGGCGGCGCGCCTATGTGAAGGAAGTCGACGTCGATTATTTCACCGACGCCGAGACCAAGACCGATCTG
>JACQFV010000008.1 GCA_016199865.1 Candidatus Zixiibacteriota bacterium
GAAGTTGGACTGTGGGGATCAGCATCGGATTGTAGAGCCCGCTGATTGATGAAGGCGGGCAATGAACAAATTGAGAGTGTGCGCGTCACGCGCCCTCGCGTGACGCTCCGCCACCCGAGGGCGGGTGGCGGGCACTTTTCGGGTTGCTGGCGGAGAGGATCAATTGTTGGACGGACTGAACGCTAACCAGAAGGGGGTAACAGTGTACTCAAGTCACACATCATGGCGACGTCTGGGGTTCCTAATTCTGATGGGGACGTTCATTCTCGGCCATGCCGTATCGGCCCCCTGCGTGACGGATCTGGATCGCCTCGTCGTCGTCGACGGGCTGGGGGAGACGTTGTCACTGATCGACCGCTTCCGCGATTCCGTTGCGGTCGGCGTGCGGACCCTTGGGGCGTGCCCCAACCGCATCCGCGATACAGGGACCGATCTGTTGGTCGTGAATTCCTGTTCGGACGATTTATGGGTGCTGAATCGGACCGATTTCACGCTGGAACGCGCGGTGACCTTCCCTGATGGGGACAATCCCTACGACGTCGCCATCGTCGATGACAGTTTGTGCGCCGTGTCGATGCTCATCACCAATGATGTCGCTGTGGTCAACTACCGCACGGGGGCGAAAGGCAACCATCTGAACGTCGGGACCAGTCCGCAGGCGATTCTGGCGCTGGGACGGCGGCTGTGGGTGGCCAACACCGGCTTCGACTTCGGCACCTTCACATTTGGTCCCGGCACGGTTACAGTTCTCAATGTCGACCTTGAGTCGACCGTGGCGACGATCCCCGTGGGCACCAACCCTCAGGGGCTGGTGGTGGCGCCGGATGGAACCGTCCATGTCCTCTGCACCGGCAACTACTTCGACCAATTCGGCATCCTCTACATTCTCGATCCCGTCGCGTTGACCGTCATTGATTCGCTTCCCGTCGGCGGTTCCCCCGGTGACGTTGTCATCGGTTCCGACGGGGCCGGGTATCTGGCGGCGGGCGGGTTTGTCGATTCCGGTCTCGTGTATCGATACGATGCCATCACCCGGCAGGTTCTCAATGGCGCCGGCAATCCCTGGAAGACGGCCGAGGGGGTGATCGCCGTGGCGCCACGGGTCGAGGGCGGCGTGTACTGCATCTGCTTCAGCGCCGATTCGGTGACCGCACTGAATCCCAACGGAACTCAGGCGGGAGCATGGCAGGTCGGTGATGGGCCGGTTCATGCCGCCCTGCTCACCAACAGAATCCCGGGCGATCTCAATGAGGACCAAATCTTGAATGTTCTGGACGTTGTCGGGGTCATCGGCGTGGCGTTTCGTGGCGCGCCTTTGCCACCGCGACCGGGATCGGGGGACGTAAACGGCGACTGTGTCTACGATATTCTCGACGTCGTCAAATTGATCGACGTCGTATTTCGGGGGGGAATCGGACTCCGATGGGGGTGCGCGTGATCGTGATGGGGCCAAGGGGAGGATTCGTTTTGACAGGTCGATTGCTGCTCATCGTTCCAGCCGCTTGGCTGACCATCTCGGCCTGCCAGGGCAACGCACCTGGCAAGCAGTCCGCGAAACCAACTGGAGGGGCGCTGATCATTGGATACAGACCCGATTCCGCCGACACGTTCGCGAGCCGCGCCGGCGATTCATTGACGGCGCTGGCTTGGTTGGAGCGGGCTGCCGATTCGGCCGGCATTGCAGTCACGAGGCGAACGTTCCCGTTTGGCATACTGGTCGAATCGATCGGCCCGCGTCACAATGGCCAGGGAGGATATTGGCTCTACAAAGTGAACGGCCAGATGATTCCCGAATCCTCCCACGGCCACCGTGTGGCCCCGACCGACACCGTCGAATTCTTTTTCGATGAACGATAGCGGCTTCGCCGTGACACTTACGACGTAGTGCTGCCACACGTCCTCGTGTGGCAGCCCATTGCATTCAAGGCGTCACACGAGGACGTGTGCCGCCACCGCCGTGGAGCGCAACAAGAATCGGGGCCTTTTCAACGCGCCCCTTCCTTGACGGCCCCCATGTCGGGTCGGATATTGGCGCTCATGACGTCAAAGTCCGACGAGCCATGGCTGACCGTACCCAACCTACTGTCCCTCTCGCGCGTTGCGCTCCTGCCTTTATGGTGGTGGCTGATGGCCTCTCCCGACCGCCGCCTGTGGTGGTGGGGGGGAGGGTTAATCGTCTATGGGATCATGACCGACGTTGCGGACGGATACCTGGCGCGCCGCTGGCGGCAAGTGACGCAATGGGGCAAGATTTTCGATCCGGTTGGCGACAAAATCGCCGCGGTGGTCGTCGGCATCTTCTGTATGGTCCATCGCGATCTGCCGGTGCTTGCCTTCGGTCTCGTGACGGGGCGGGATGTGGCGATGGTCGTGGCCGGATGGGTCCGATACCGCCGGCTGGGTGCGGTGCCGACTTCGGTCAATGTCGGACGGTATGCCGCGCTCCTGTGGGGGATCGTACTCTTGCTTTACGCCTTTGATCTGCAACCGTACGCGCGAAACGCCACGTGGCCGGTCGTGGCCTTGTATCTTCTGGCAGGAGTGGTCTATTGGCGCCGACATTCCGCCTCTCCGGAGAGAATTTAGGGCGCGGAGACCGCAGCAGCTCCGACGTGGCCAATGGTACCCAGAAACTCTACCTTATAGGTCCTGTTAGCCGTGCGTATTGAGTCTGGATGGACGATCAAGCGACCTGAGAATCATGAAGCGACAGCGACGATGGAAAACAGCGTCATAGCACACCAGGAGACAATCGACACCCGAACGACCCTACGGGCTCGGGTAAATGGGGAGGCACGTGAGGCACGTGCGACAGCCGGGCGCACTTTGCTGGACGTCATCCGCGACGACTGGGGGCTGACCGGCGCCAAACGGGGTTGTGACATCGGCGCCTGCGGCTCCTGCGCGGTCGTGCTCAACGGCAAGGCCGTGCTCTCCTGCATAGTGCCGGCGGAAAAAGCCCACGATGGAATCATCGAAACGGTGGAAGGGCTGTGCCAGAACGGCCAACTCCATCCCTTGCAGCAGGGATTCATCGACGCCCACGGCTTTCAATGCGGGATCTGCACCTCCGGTTTTCTCATGTCGGCGAAGGCACTGGTTGATAAGCATCCTGACCCAACCGAGAAGCAGATCGAACAGGCAATTCACAAGAACATCTGCCGCTGCACGGGATACAATCAGTTGGTCGAGGCGATCAAACTCGCCTGCGGCCAGATGACGGTCGACGAACTCGACCACGGCACCTATCGCACGGCGCGCGTGGTCGCGCCGGTCGACGGTACCCCCGAGATGCCGGTGCGCGAACTCAACGTGGTGGGCAAGCCGCATGCGCGGATCGAATCGCGAAGCCGGGTCGATGGCTCGGCAAAATACACGGCCGACATCGCGATCGCCGGCGTTCTGCACGGCGTGACCGTTCGTGCCGACCGCGCGTCCGCCGACATTCTGGCGGTCGATATCAATCCGGCGATTGCCGTCGATGGCGTCATCCGCGTGCTCACCCACCTCGACATCCCCGGCGAAAACGCCTACGGCAAGGTCATCCGTGACCAGCTGGTGTTTGCCGTCGATCAGGTCCGTTACTTCGGCGAGCCGATCGGCCTGGTAATCGCCGATACGCCCCAAGCCGCGCGGAAAGGGGCCGATGCCGTCCGGATCACCTACGGTTTACGCCCCGGTGTCTATGATCCGGAAGCGGCGATGGCTGCGGATGCACCCCAAGTGCACAAGGCGGGGAACATCCTCTCGCACTACCACCTGGAGAAGGGGGAAGTTGATTCCGCCTGGAGTCAATGCGCGCACGTGATCGAACGTCGCTACACGACTCATCCGCAGGACCACTCGCCGATCGAGCCGGAGGCGGCGATCTCGCACTGGGACAATGACGGGCACTTGGTCGTCATTTCGCCCGGGCAATCGGTCTTTTTCGACCGCCTGAACATCTGCCGGGCGCTGGGAATTCCCAAGGACGACGTCATCTGCGTCCAGCCGGCGATCGGCGCCGCCTATGGTAAACGCGAGGACATCTACGCTCAGATCCACTGCGCGCTGGCCACATTGGTCACCGGCAAGCCGGTGCGGATGGAATACACGCGTGAAGAGACGATGTACGTTACGACCAAGCGCACGCAACTGCGCACGAACGTCAAAGGCGGTTGCGACGCCGAAGGGCGCCTCGTGGCGCTGGAGGCGCGGGTGGTCGGCGACTGTGGCGCCTACGCGTCGTGGTCGGTCAACATCATGCGCAAAGCCGGCGTCCTGGTGTCAGGCCCCTACAGCATTCCCAACATTCGCGTCGATTCATACGCCGTCTACACCAACAACCCGATGACCGGCGCCACCCGTGGCTTCGGCGCCGCCGAGACGGCTTTTTGCACCGAATCCTTCATGGACGAACTGGCGCACGCCGCTGGGATCGACCCGGTGGAGTTTCGACTCAAGAATGCTCTCCGCCCCGGCATGAAATCGGCCACGGATTTTCAACTCCCCGGACCGTTGCCGGTCGTGGAGACGATCAAGGAAGCGTTGAACGATTATCCGTGGCAGAAGCCACTGGCGCCGCATCCCGATGATCCGCAGCGCTACAAACGGGGTAAAGGAATGGCCACGATCTGGTACGGCATCGGTTTTGGCTCCGGAATCGAAGACACGCCGGGCGTGATTGCGGAGCTGCACGAGGATGGCTCCGCCACGATCCGGGTCGGCACGGTGGACTATGGCAACGGCTCCAACACGACCTTCGCCATGATGGCGGCCGAGATGCTGGGCACGACGGTCGAAAACATTCATGTCATCAATGGCGACTCCTCGCAGACTCTTAATTGCGGCTCGACGGTGGCAACCAAGCAGACCTACACCACCGGCAATGCCGTCGTCGTCGCCTGCGCGAAGATCCGCGCCGATATCGATGCTATCGCGGCCCAGTTGTTTGGCGTCACACCCGAACGGATTACGGCGGCCGACGGCATTTATCGTGTCGCGAACGATGGCAACAGGACTCTCACGCTCACCGAGATCGCCGGGCGTTTTCAGGAATTCGGCAAGCCGAAGCGCCGCGAAGGGCGATTCGCCGCCGGGGCCATGACCGCGCCCCTGGACAAACAAACTGGGTTGGGCAAGGCCTGGTTTCCCATGGCTTATGGAACGCAGATTGCTGAAGTCACAGTCGACACGAAAACGGGGAAGATCGTCGTCGACAAGCTCGTCGCCGCTCATTATGTCGGCCGCGCGATCAACCCGCGCGCCGTGCGCGGACAGGTGGTCGGCGGCGTCTCGTTCGGAATCGGCTTTGCCCTGACCGAGGATTCGAAATACGTAGACGGCATCTGCCAGAACGTGAATTATGACAAGTATAAGCTGATGCGCGTCAATGAAGCGCCGCCGGTGATGGTGATCGCGGTCGAGCAAGACGAGACAACCGGCCCCTTCGGCGCCATCGGTGTTGGTGAGCCACCGACCCTCGGCCCCGCCCCCGCCATCGCCAACGCCGTCCACGACGCCATCGGCGTCCGCATACGCGATTTACCCATCACACCCGACAAGATCAAGGAAGCGTTGACCACGCGCCGCTGATCCACAAATTCGTCTGGATGGCCCTTGGGAGGGCGAGGCTCCCGCCGAGCCGCTTTCTGTTGCGGACTTCAAGCACGGCTCCGCAGGAGCGTCGCCCTCCCAAGACTTGACTTCTCACGCGTTAATACATGAAGTAGCTTCCATCCATGGTTGCATTGCGCCTCCAGCCGTCCCTCGATTACGGCGTCATCGACATCCACATTCACGTTGCGCCGTGGGAGATGATGCACGCGCCGATCCTGGCGCAGATGCAAAAGAACCGTCAGCATTTCGAATTCCTCACCTCCATCGCGCGCGACGCCGGACGATTGATCGGAATCATGGACGAAGCCGGGATTGCACGGGCGGGGATCATCAATTACGTGGCCCCAGAGATCATGGGATTCACGTTCGAGGCCAACAGATTCTCGGCGGATTATGTGAAGCAACACCGCGACCGGCTCTTTGCCCACGGTTCCATCGACCCGATCCATTCCAAAGACCCGGAAGGGGAATTGTCCCTCCTGCTCGATGAGTGGGGGATTGCGGCGATCAAGATTCACCCGCCGCATCAGGGAATCGCGCCCAACGCCTATCTGGAGGGCAACACGATTCTTCCCACGGTGTATGAAGGATGTTCCCGGCGCGGCGTTCCGGTTGTCTTGCACACCGGGACGACAATCTTCAAAGGCGCCCGAATCAAGTACGGCGATCCGATTCTCATCGACGACGTCGCCTGTGATTTCCCCGATCTGAAGATAGTTCTCGCGCACGCCGGGCGTCCGCTGTGGACCGAGACGGCGCGATTTCTGGTCAAGCGCCATCCCCATGTCTACATGGATCTCTCCGGAATTCCCCCACAACGGATCCCGCGATGGTTCCCCGATCTCGACCGTCTGGCCGACAAAGTCCTGTGGGGCACCGACTGGCCGGGGCCGGGCGTGCCGGATATGGGGACGAATCTGCGGGCGTTTCTGAAGCAGGATCTGGATCAAACTTCGCTGAGGAGAATGCTTCGCGATAATGCGCTGAAATTGTTCTATCCGTAGGGTGGGTGCTCCGCACCCACCCCTTTTCTCGCTCCGTCCATCATGGGTGGGTGCAAAGCACCCACCCTACGATCTACCGCCGAGTTCGACGCCGGTGTCCGAACTAATCGCCGTAATCAACTGACTTGGCGTGACGTCAAAGGCCGGGGAGTAGACCACTGCATTCTGGGGCGCAAGGCGCTGTCCGCCGATCTCGGTGACTTCGGTGGCGGAGCGTTCTTCGATGGGAATGTCGGCGCCGGTGGCGATCTTGTCGTCGAAGGTCGAGCGCGGCGCGGCGACATAGAAGGGGACGCCATGATGCGCCGCGAGAACCGCAATGTTGTAGGTGCCGATCTTGTTGGCGACGTCGCCATTGCGCGCGATCCGGTCGGCGCCGACGATGACCGCGTCGATCTTCCCGGCGGCGAAGAGTGACGCCACCGTGCTATCGGTGACGAGCGTCGCGGGGATTCCCTCCTGCATCAGTTCCCACATGGTCAGGCGCGCCCCCTGCAGGACCGGGCGGGTTTCGCCGGCGTAGACGTGCAATTTCTTGCCCTGCGCGGCGGCTGTGTAAATCACCCCCAACGCCGTGCCGATCCCCGCGGTCGCCAGCGCCCCCGCATTGCAGTGTGTGAGGACACTCATGCCGTTGGCCAGGAGGGGAGCACCGAATTCGCCGATCCGTTTACACATCTCGGCGTCTTCATTGTGAATGGCGATCGCTTCACGCTCAAGCGCGGCACGTAGATCTGCAGGCGCAGCGCCATTCAGTTCTGCGGATTTGGTAAGCATGCGGTCGACGGCCCAAGCAAGATTCACAGCGGTTGGGCGCGACGATTTCAGGACTCCGCCCGCATCGGGCAGAGCCGACCGATCACTCGCGGCCAGCGCCATGCCGTAGGCTGCCGCCACGCCGATCGCCGGCGCGCCACGGACCGTGAGATTACGGATCGCCTCCGACACTTGGTCCGGATTGCGACAGATGACCGTTTCAACCCGATTCGGCAGTCGGCGCTGATCGAGCAGGTAGAGCGCGCCGGATTTCCATTCGAGGGTCCGGAATTTCACAATCTTATGGCGCTCAACGGGTCTTGGGGGCTTTCCATTCCGCAGAGATTACCCGGAAATACAACCTGTCAAGAGTGTGAATAAACTCGTACTCTCCCGGAGTCTCTTCGGTCGTGTGGATAACTCCGAGAGCTTTGAGCTTAACGAGAAGGTTGTCTACCTGCTTCTTATCGTCACCCGGAACGGAACTGAGAAGCTGCTTGCGGGTAAATACCCTGCCGGGCAAGGCGGCCATGGCTGATATAATTTGCCGATAAGACTTGCTTCTGATCTTGCTGACTACTTGCGGCTCCACGTACTTGAGGCCAATGATCTTGGCCGCCTTGATGATGCCTACTTGGGCGTCTTCGGAGCTGACTGATTGATCCTGGTTCTGCCAAAAGGCCGCGTCACCCACTTCATGCATGATTGATGGAACACCATCTGAAAAATAGCACAAGTCCCGAAGTGCTCGCTTCTCAACGGACACGTTTGCGGAAGCGAAAGCTTTTGTGAAAAACGATTCGGTCTTGTCCTTTGGTAACCTATGAAGGACAACAGGCCGGAAAATGCGACCCACGGATGGCTGACTCTTTGTCAAGGCACCGAGTTTGTCCTCACTGGCAACAACCACTATCGCGAGCGGAATGGCGCGATGGCCACTGGTTACCATGCCATCGACCCAGCCTTTAAGAAAATTGGCAAAGGTCTGATCACGCACGACTCCGTTGAGGTCGTCCAAGACTATCATCAGGCCATCGATCTCTGGAGCTAATCGGAGGTAAGTTTCCGTGATCAGCTCGGGGAATCGGAGCTTGAGATCGATTCGAAGCGAAGGGTCCGGTCTGAATTTGACTTGGAGTCCTGTGCCAAACAGGCCCACGGACACGTGGTCAATGTAGCGATTAAAAACAGTCTTGGCTTTTTGCGCCATTGTATCTGTTGCGAGTTGGGCCAGAAGGCGCTCTGCAACGAGAGTACAGACTTCTTCGGTCGTGGAAGCGGCTGTGAGCTGACAATACGCGACACCGAATCGTAGGTCTCTTGACGCAAAGGAGGCGGCCATCAACGCGAGAGAAGATTTTCCAAACCCACGCTCGCCGCTGATCGCAATATTTTCATTCCGACCCGTCGCGCATTGCCGCAGAAACTGGATGACTTCGCCAATCTCGTCCTCTCTGCCGACAAAAAGATCGGCTTGAACGGGTTTGCCTGGCGAAAACGGAGACTCTCTCTCAGTCATACGAGAAGGATAACACACTGGCCGCTCCGTCGCAATTTCATTCGGCGGCGACGCGAATTGTAAGTAAAAGCGTGCTTATTTGAGCGCCGCCCGGCGGAAATCCCGGTTCAATTCGGCGATCACGTCGACTTTGATCTCCTTGGGGCAGACGGCTTCGCATTCATAGGTGTTCGTGCAACTGCCGAAGCCCTCATGGTCCATCGCGGCGACCATGCCGCGGGCGCGACGGTCGCGTTCCGGCTGACCCTGCGGCAGATGGGCCAGTTGCGAGACTTTGGCGGCGACAAAAAGCATGGCCGAGGCATTCTTGCAGGCGGCCACACAGGCGCCGCAGCCGACGCAGGCCGCCGCGTCCATCGCCTTGTCCGCTTCCACCTTCGGCACCGGCAGGGCATTGGCATCGGGGGCGCCGCCGGTGTTGATGGAGACAAATCCGCCGGCCTGCATGACGCGGTCAAAGGCGCCGCGGTCGACCACGAGGTCCCGGATGACCGGGAAGGCGCGCGCCCGCCAGGGTTCGATCGTGATCTGGTCGCCGTCGCGGAAATGCCGCATGTGCAACTGGCAGACGGTGGTCCCGCGTTCCGGGCCATGCGGAACGCCGTTGATGACCAAAGAGCACATGCCGCAGATTCCTTCACGGCAGTCATGATCGAAGGCAATCGGCTCCTGCCCGGCCAGAATCAATTGTTCGTTGACAATGTCGAGCATTTCCAAAAACGACATATTGGGGCTGATGTTCACTGCCGGGTACGTCTCGAACCGACCCTTATCCCGGACCGACTTCTGACGCCAGACATGGAGCACCAGATTCATCACTTGTAACTCCGCTGGCCGAGTTGCACGGTTTCAAACGTCAACGACTCCTTGTGCAGGATCGGTTTCTGCCCCACACCGGTGTGTTCCCAGCAACTGACATGGCAGAAGTGGTCGTCGTCGCGCAAGGCCTCACCTTCGGAAGTCTGGCTCTCCTCACGAAAATGGGACCCGCATGACTCGGATCGTTCCAAGGCGTCATGACAGAGCAATTCGGCGAATTCCAGAAAATCCGCGACCCGCCCAGCGCGTTCCAACGCCATGTTCAGCTCTTCGTTGTCACCCGGCACTTTGACATTACGCCAGAATTCCTCGCGCAAGGGCGGGATCAATTCCAGCGCCTTTGCCAGCCCGGCGGTGTTGCGGCCCATGCCGCAGTATTCCCACATGATCCGTCCGAGTTCGCGATGGAACGACGTGACCGTGTGGTTGCCGTTGATGCCCAGCAGCCGCTTGAGCCGCTGGTCGACCTCGGCTTCGGTTTGCCGAAATTCCGGTCGGTCGGTCGTGATCGGCTTGGGCTTGGCGCTGGCGATGTAATGTCCCAACGTGTAGGGGAGGATGAAATACCCATCGGCCAAACCCTGCATCAGGGCCGAGGCGCCGAGCCGATTCGCACCATGATCGGAGAAATTGGCCTCTCCGATGACGTGCAAGCCGGGAATGTTGCTCATCAGATTGTAATCGACCCACAAGCCGCCCATCGTGTAGTGCACGGCCGGGTAGATGCGCATGGGGAGAGTGTAGGGGTCCTCTCCGGTAATCTTTTCATACATTTGGAAGAGATTGCCGTAACGCTCTTCAATCGTCCCGCGCCCGAGGCGCTCCATCGCTTCGGCAAAGTCGAGATAGACGCCCCGGCCGCTTTCGCCGACTCCCAATCCGGCGTCGCAGACTTCCTTGGCGCTGCGCGAGGAGATGTCACGCGGCGCCAGATTCCCGTAACTGGGATACTTGCGTTCCAGAAAATAATCCCGCTCGGGCTCGGGGATTTCATGCGGGGCACGTTTGTCACGGGCCTGCTTGGGCACCCAGATGCGGCCGTCGTTGCGCAGCGATTCAGACATCAGGGTCAGTTTCGACTGGTGATCGCCGGTGATCGGGATGCAGGTTGGATGAATCTGCACGAAGCAGGGATTGGCGAAAAGCGCCCCTTTCTTGTAGGCGCGGTAGATGGCGGTGACATTGCAACCGACCGCCATGGTGGTGAGGAAATAGAGATTGCCGTATCCGCCGGTGGCCAGGACTACCGCGTCGCCAGCGTACGAGCGGATCCGTCCGGTGACGAGGTCACGCGTGACGATCCCGCGTGCGGCGCCATCGACGAGGACCAGATCGAGCATCTCGGTCCGCGTGTGCATGCGGACTTTGCCCAGACCGATCTGCCGGGATAGGGCGGAATATGCCCCCAGCAACAACTGCTGGCCGGTCTGTCCCCGCGCATAAAAGGTGCGCGAGACCTGCGCCCCGCCGAAGGAGCGATTGGCCAGATGACCGCCGTATTCGCGCGCGAAGGGGACTCCCTGCGCCACGCACTGATCGATGATGCTGTTGGACACCTGCGCCAGACGGTAGACATTCGCCTCACGGGCGCGAAAATCACCGCCTTTGATCGTGTCGTAGAACAAGCGAAAGACACTGTCGCCGTCGTTCTGGTAGTTCTTCGCGGCGTTGATTCCCCCCTGGGCGGCAATGCTGTGGGCCCGACGGGGGCTGTCCTGATAGCAAAAGCAGTCGACGTTGTACCCCAACTCCGCAAGTGAGGCCGCGGCGGAACCGCCCGCCAGCCCGCTGCCGACCATGATGACGGTAAATTTTCGTTTGTTGGCCGGATTGATCAGTTTCAAATCAAACTTGTGTTGATCCCATTTGCGTTCGAGTGGGCCGGCGGGGACATGGCTGTCGATGGTCATGCTACATCCCTCCCCGGACCGTAGGGACCAACCCGAGGAGAACCGACAGAGGAATCGCAATGTAGCCGGCGACGATGATCAGGGCGCTCCAGAACGCGATACGTTCGATCACCCTCTTGTTTCGTGGCGTCATCCAGCCAACCGTCTGGAAAATGCTGGCCAGGCCATGGTTGAGATGGAAGCCCAAGACAATCATGGCGATGATGTAGCTGCCGGAGACGAGCCGATTCCGGAAACTCAAGACGACCATGGCATAAACATCCGGTTTTCCCTGCCCATTGAGAAGGTGCGAGATCGCGGGATTGGTGATCTTCCAGGTAAATTGGGCCAGATGGTATCCCACATAGGCCAGAACCAATAGTCCGCTGTAGACCATTGTGCGCGATGACACAGTCGCCTGCACCGGAGTCCTGCGGGAATAGGGAATTGGGCGGGCCCGGCGGTTGAGAAGGGCGAGCGACAAGGTTGCGAAAACATGGAGGATGGCACAGACCAGAATTCCCAACCGTGCGCCCCACAACAGGATGGGCAGCGCCCGCAGTTTTTCCGAGTAGGAGTTCAACGCGGCCGGCCCGCGGAAAATCTGCAGGTTGCCCAAGAGGTGGCCGATGACAAAAAGAAAGAGGACCACGCCGGTGATCGCCACCAGCAACTTCAGGCCCAGCGACGAGCGCCACCAGACGGTGAGAGGGGAGCTGCTTATAGTGACGTCGGCTCCGCGCTCCGTTTCAGCGTGCCCCGAACCGGTCGCGGGCCGTTGTGAATCTTGGACGGCAGTGGCGGCGGTGCCCATGATGCGTACCCGTGCGGACAGCCCGCAACGATAGGATCGGCAACACAATCGGGCAAGGCAATTCTCGGGCCCCTAACTAAACGAATCCCGAAGGAGGAACGGTTTCACTGCGGAGGCCAAGCGTCCCCGCCTGGCCCTCACTGCGCCGGGTGAGGATTCATCCTAAGGGGTTTACCCTGAAGGACGCCCGGCGTCCACGTTTTAACGAGTCATTATGCCAGAAGGTCCAAGGGCCCGGCCCATCTACCAATCAGCATGTCTCAAAACACGCCAAGGCCGTCGGTCAGATAGCCCGACGGCCTTGAATTTGAATGAGATCGGCTCTGCTACTTGCGACGACCGAGCAGGCCGGAGACCATCTGATTCTTCAGGCGCGAGCGGCGCTGCCCCTGGCCAAGCCCCGGCGGTAGGTGGGTGCGAACCGAGTCCAGAAAGGACTCGACTTCCTTCTCGATGGCGTTCTTGGCCAATTCCGGGTGGGTGCGGAAGATCACGGTGTGGAGCGCCTGGCGGATCACGCCGGCCACCGACGTCTTGTCGCGGCGCGCCATGCGCCGCAGAATGTTCATTTCCTCAGGTTGGAGGATCAGTGAGAATGGCTGCTTGGGGGAAGCGCCACGGCCGCGACGGACCGTCCTTCTCCGCGCCGGGCCCCCCGTCCTTTTCTTGCTGGCTCTGGGTGACATCACGCATCCTTGGTTGGTTGGTTTGTAGTATCGGACCTGTTAACACCGCGCCTTTATACACAGATTCGACTGCCGATGTCAACTAAAATTCAGCGCTCTGAGCCCGTGGCGGGCCACAAATTTGACAAATTATCGGGTTCCGAGACTATGAGATTTCGTCACGGGTGTTCGACCACCTTCTCGCGGCAGAGGATCGTCAGGTAGTCATTGAAAAGCACCTGCCTGGGTTTGGACTCCAAAGGCGGTGTCTGAAAGATCGTGTGAGCGCCTTTGACTTCCTGACGAAAGGTCCACTGGCCCGCATCAAATACGAGAGTGATCGGCATGAAGTTCCGAAACGCACTGTCGGTGTCGAATTGGTCAATTTGGCCGTGCACGACCCACCGGCCGTCGGCGGTCCGTTCCCGCTGCCAGCGGTATTCAAACCGCGGGATTTGCACTCCATAGACCCACTGGTTGAAGAACCAATCCATTGGCATCCCGACGTGCGCCTCGACAACTTGCTGGAAATCGGCAGTCGAGGCCTGGGTGTGGGCATACCGGTCGACATAATCGTGCATCATGTCCCAAAATTGCTGATCGGAGCCGCTCTGAAAATCGTGGAGCATCTGGCGCAACATGTGCAGGACATAGGCGCCCTTGAAGTAAACCAGATTGCGATAGGAGGCCGGGGATCCCGTCGACGCGCAGCGCACCCCCAGCCAGATCGGGGCGACCCCGGGGCCTTGATGCCAGTCTTCGTGCCCGCCCGGCTGCAGTATCTGCCGGCGCCACTCACGGAGCAAATTGTAGAAGATCTCCCGCCGCGGATGCCGCGATTCGACATATAGGGCGCCGGAATACTCGGCGAATCCCTCCGACAGCCACTGATCGTGGTAGGTTTCCCACCCGACCAGGTGGCCGAACCATTGATGCGCCACCTCATGGGCACGGAAGGCATCGGTCACCCCCTTCTCGCTGGTTTCAAATGAATACCAGGCCAGATGGAGCAATTGGGGAAAACCCTGACCATGATCGCCGGGAATCTCGGTCGCCGCCAAATGGTCCCACGGGTAGGGACCAAAGGCCTGAGAAAAGAGCCGCAAGGCGCCGCCAATGTCCGCCGCGACGTCCTTGCGAATGTCCCCGGCGAATATTCCGCGATGGTGGTTCCGGCTGCGGTAGATGTCCAGTCGTGGGCCCGAGTCCACCGGGATCGACAGGCGATCAAAGCTTCCGTAGTTGAAGGAGATGAACGCCGCCGGTTCGTAGGTGTCCCAACGCGTGACTCGGAGTTCTGAGCCCACGCTGTCCAAGAGTTGGCGTCCGCAGGACACCAGATCGTAGTACTTGGGAAACCGAAACGTGGTGAGATACATCGCCCGATGAAAGGGCGCCGACACGGGGAGCCAGCGGGTCGTGTAACTGATGAAAAAATCGCCCCAGGGCGACCGGTAGAGCATGTTGCGACCGTGATACCACAGACGGACCGAGGTGGAATCGCCGGGCTCGAACGGCTGACGTGTCCGCACGATCATCCAGCCGCCATCGCCGTCGTAAACGAATGGGGCATTGTCTCCGGCCACGGACACTGAGTCGATCGTCAACTCCGGCGCCAGGGTGAATTCCAAGCCGGTCAGGTCGCGACGCCGGATGTCGACCGTCAGACGGGTGTCGATGGAAATGACCGTCGAGGGCGCGATCTCGACTTCGGAATCATAGCGCCGAATGTCAAAGCCACCGTCCACAAGAGACGGTCGGTCCATCAGTTCGGGAGTGGAGCGCGGCCGGTCAGACGATGAAACCAGATCGACCGTGCCGCGACGTTGCACTCCGGCGGGGACCTGCCAGACCGAGATCGGTTCGCGTTCGGCGTCATCCCAGACAAAATGCAGGCGGTTTTGATCCTTCAGGGTCGGGCAGGCATACAGAAAACGGGAGGCCCCCAAAGTGTCGAACAGCGCCTGCCAGCCACGGGCGGCCAAACGGGTCGACAGATCGTCGTTGGCGCGCGCCTCGCTGGTTTCGATCACGCCGTCGCGCCGCGGGTGCGCCACAACTCGACGCCCCAGACAGGCGTCCAGCCCGGCGGTGCTCGCACTATCAAAGAACCGAAAGTAGACACGTGTGAATGTCGCCGTCAGGACTGAGTCTCGACAGAATCGGTACAACTGGCCCCGTTCGATGGGGGAGGGAGGCGCGAAGGTGAGAGTGCCTTCGCCCTCGAACAGGCATCCGGTGGGATGATTCTGGACTCGATACAGGTAGGTGATGGCCCCCGAGCGAAATTGATAGCGGCCGATTGGGGAATCCCAGACTGCCCCGGGAACGACCTCAAAGGCCGCCTGTGGGTTAAGGGATGGATTATCGAGCGCACCGTAGACGGCCGCATCCGGGCCTTCCAAGTGAACGGTCATGCGCGCCGCGGCGTTGTGACTTGGTGCAAAGGACACGATTCCGGCCAGCAGAGAGCAGCCAAATCTTTGACGGCTGAGGGCCGCGGGACTCATAGAGTGCATTCTAAGACCCGCAACCGGGCTTGACAAGCGGCGAAGCGCACGTCAATTCCGTTCACATGTTTGTCGACCCGACTGCCTCTGCCCACAGATGCGAGAACCGGGATGCGGCGGATGCGCATCCCGGTTCCAATGACGACTGGCTCACTGTCAGGCGACGACAAATTTCAATTTACGGGCAGGGTTTGCAGAACGTTGTCGCCGCGTCGGCTCCGCGGAAGGCCACGCTGATCATCTTGACCACGTCGAGCACGTCCGTGCTGCCGTTGCAGTCAACATCGGTTCGTCCGGCCGGACCGTGCGGGCAGTTGGGATCAACAGTTGCCGCGCTGCCCCGGAATGCCACCCCCACCGTCTGAACCGCGTCGAGGATGTCGGTGACACCGTCGCAGACGGGATCGCCGTGGCAGGAGCAGTCGCAGACATAGTCGACGGTCACCGTGTGCGATGCCTCGCCGCCGGTCTGCTCCTGGGCGTCGGTGGAGCGCACCAGATACGAATATGTTCCCGGTGCCTTTCCGGTCACCGGAAACGTCGTGGCGCCCGTCGTGGCGGTCAGCGTGACAATTGAGTCACTCTTGCCGACCGGCCCAATGTCGTCCAGATAGACACCGGCGCCGAGGGCGCCCCCATCCGTCACGTAGGAGAAACGGATCAGCACGTCCTGTCCGGCAAAGGCGCTCAGGGAGAACTTGCCGGTGATGAATACGCCGCCGGAGCCGTTGTAGCCGGTGATGCCGTTGCCCTGGTTTTGACCTTGGGGGTTGGTGACGGTCGTGATGTTGCCGGCAAGGTTGGTCCACGTGCCGCCGGCGTCGCCGGAGGCGGCAACATAGGCATAATCGTAGTCGGTCTCGACGTCGTACCAGATTTTGATCTTGAGCGAGTCGTTGGGCTGCACGTGCAGAAAATTGGCTGAGGTCAAAAGGGCCGTGCGGCTGTTGCCGGTGCCGCTGTAGAAACTGTGCGTCACCGAGGCGGCCTTCGCGGTCGACAGGGCGAAACCGCCCAAGGTCCAGACGGCGGCGCCCGATTCGGCGTCATCGGTGATGCGTCTCAGCCCGAAGACTTCGCGCAGTCGATAACTGGTGGCGGCATTGATGCCGCTGCCGGGGTCGGACCATTGCAGCGTGTAATCGGGCGCATTCACGAGATTCGGCGCGACCCAGGCCGGAATCTCCGGCGGAAAAAAGCGCTCCGGTGCGTCGGCAAAGTCGATGAACGCCAGGTTCGGCCCTTGATTCTCCGCGATCAAAGTCGGAATACGCGCGGGAGCCGGCCAGAAGCCATCGCTGCCCGAACCGACCTCCGGCGTGAAAGAATATATCTTCGCGTGTTCGCCGGTGGCCCCGTACCCCCAGTCGTCCGCATCGCCGTTGGTATTGTAGAGGCGCCAGCCGACTTCAGGAGTGTAGCCGTTAAACGTCGTCACCGAATCCCCGATCGCCTGAAACGCCGCTTCGTCGGGAGAGTAGATGTCGGCATATCCCCACGGCCAGAGGACGAGATTCGAGTAGGAATGGTAATTGACCACGATTTTGAAGTGGCGCGCGTTCACGAACGCGCGCACGGCCTGAGTTTCCAATTCGGAGAACGCCGAATCACCGCGATAGATTTCGTCGCCCGAACTCGGGTCGGGTGACGAGCCCAAGTTGTCGTATCCCCAATTGTACCCGTAGTTGCGATTCACATCGACGCCGTACTGGTCATTGCCGCCAAAGAACCCGTTGTACTTGCGATTCTTCCGCCACATCCCGAAGCCGTTCGGGTTGGTCAGCTCATTGTAGATGCAACCATCCGGGTTCACGACCGGCAGGAAATAGATTTCGCGCTCGTTGACCAATTGCGTGATATGGGGGTCGATGCCGTACTGATCGGTCATGCGCCGCAGGGTTTCCAACAGGACTTCGTAGCTGATCGGCTCGCGGGCATGGTGCAGACCCGTGAAAAAGACCTCCGGCTCATCTTCGTCGACACCGGGATTGTCGGAGAGCTTCATGACCCAGAGATCTCTGCCCTCGCCGGTTTGTCCGATGGAGAATTTGCTGGTCGTGATCGTCGGATGTGCGGCGTGAATCGAATCCATCAGGGCAATCGCCTGCGCAAATGTGCGAAAGCCGTCGTTGGCAAGCTGAACAGACTTGGTGGCATTCGTCTGATACCAGTCGTAGTCGACCACGTCGATCTTGTAGCCGTCGGATTGCAAATCAACCAATTCCTGGGCATTCACCAGAACCGTGAAATACCCCTGTGCCGGATTCGGGTGGTCCTCCAGGACGTCGATGTTGCGTGCGTAGGCGTCCTCCACGTCGTGCTTGCCCGTGATTTCCCAGCGGGCCACGATCTTGTGGTCCAAGAACGCCTGATCCGCGGCCGTCAGTTCCCGCGATTGCGCCGGCGGGCACAACAAGAAGAAGAGCGCCAAGAGCGAAACAACTCCGATGCAACGCCCGGGTGGCTTGCTACGCATGACTCCTCCTCGACACACTACAGTTTATCGTCATTAATCTTGGGTGGCATTGGGGCCGTCGGCGAGGGGGACGACCCAGATCCTGACTTTTCAACACCGGGAAGGCCGTTCTGTTCCCGGCCGCGGCATGTGCCGTGGCCCTTGTAAGATAAGGAAATGCGAGGTTTCAACAACGACTGTTTTGGGTTATGTTGAGCGCGATATGACCGTAAAACCCCGACACCCGCTCTCGCATTTTGGCGCCGGTGGAGAGGCCAGAATGGTCGACGTCGGCGGCAAGACCACGACGGTGCGGCGCGCCGTAGCGAGCGGGCGCATCACGGTAGGAAAGGCCACCCTGCGCGCCATCACCCGTGGAACCCTCCCCAAAGGGAATCCCTTTGAAGTGGCGCGCATTGCTGGAATCACCGCCGCCAAGAAAACCGCCGAACTGATTCCCCTATGCCATCCCCTCCGTCTCACCGCGGTGAACGTGGAGATTGCCGTCAAGGCGGTGGCGTCCGTCATCGAGGTGTCGGTCGCGGCCTCGGCCGAAGAGAAGACAGGCGTGGAGATGGAAGCGTTGGTCGGTTGTACGGTCGCGCTCTTGACCATTTACGACATGCTCAAGGCCATCGATCCGGCCATGGTCATAAGCGACGTGCGGGTTCTGGAAAAGACGGGAGGGAAATCGGACTTTCGCCGCGTGAAGTAGGGGCGTATTGAAATACGCCCCTTTGATTTCCACTCATTTTGGTCTTTTGACCCCTCAATGGTTGGTCTATACTGAATGTTCGGCGCCGCTGCATCGGGCGAACGCCGAAAAACCCTCACCCTAACCCTCCCTAAGAGGGAGAGGGGAAGCGTGAATCGATTATGTATTTGGCCCCCTCTCCCCTCTGGGGAGAGGGTTGGGGTGAGGGGAAAGAGCGGAGCGAATCGACAAAAGGTTCACAGCATGCGCATGAGCCGCACATTCATTCCCACGCTCCGGGAAGACCCCGCCGAGGCGGAACTGGTCAGCCACAAGTTGCTCTTGCGGGCGGGGTATATCCGCAAGTTGACGGCGGGAATCTACATCTACCTGCCGCTGATGCAGCGCGTGCTGGCCAAAATTTCGCGGATCGTGCGCGAAGAGATGGACAAGGCCGGCGCGTTTGAAATCACCATGCCGGTTCTGCATCCCGCCGAATTGTGGCAGAAAACCGGGCGGTACAATGATCTCGGCCCGGAATTGATGCGCCTGCACGATCGTCACGACCGTCCGATGGTCCTGGGCGGAACACACGAGGAAGTCGTAACCGAATTGGTGAAGGGCGAGTTGCGTTCGTACCGGAAACTGCCTCTCAATCTCTACCAGATTCAAGTCAAATTTCGCGACGAGATCCGCCCCCGATTCGGCCTCATGCGCGGACGAGAGTTCATCATGAAAGACGCCTACTCCTTTGATTTCGATGAAGCCGGACTCGACTTGAGTTATCAGAAGATGGTGGACGCGTATCAGGCGGCGTTCGCACGCTGCGGGTTGGACACGGTGATGGTCGAATCGGATACCGGCGCCATGGGGGGCAAGTCGGCGCATGAATTCATGGTCATCGTCGACACCGAAGGGGGAGAGGCGACCATCCTCTCCTGCCCGGACTGCGATTATGCGGCCAATCTCGAACGCGCTGAATCGCTGCCGAAGGAGCAACCAAAGTCCTCGAGTGAAGCGCCCCGCCCCAGGAGCGCGGTCGATACGCCCAACGCCAAGACCATTGAAGAGGTCACCGATTTCCTCAACGTGAAGGCCAACCGGCTCGTGAAGACGCTGTTATATCGCTCGGGCGATCAGCTGATCGCCGCGCTCATTCGCGGCGACCGCCAGATCAACGAGACCAAGTTGGCGCATGCCGCCGGAGGGCCGACGGTTGAAATGCTGGATGGCCCGACCGTGGAAAAATTGACCGGCGCGCCGGTGGGCTTTGCTGGACCCGTCGGCCTGGGCCGGGAAGTAACCGTCATCGCCGATGAGGAAGTGGCGGTGATGGTCAATTTCATCGTCGGCGCCAATGCCCGCGACAAACACCTTGTGGACGTCAATCTTTCCGACTTCCGGATCGACAAAACCGCCGTGATCCGCGGGGCCGAACCGGCGGAGCGGTGCCCCCGTTGCCGGAAGGGACGCCTGGTCTCGCGTCGGGGAATCGAAGTCGGCAACACGTTCAAGTTGGGGACCAAGTACTCGCAGGCGTTGGGCGCCACGGTCACCGATGATGCCGGCAACGAGCGCCCGATCATCATGGGATCATACGGTATCGGCATCACCCGCACCGCGCAGGCCGCCGTTGAGCGATTCCACGACGAACGGGGGATCATCTGGCCGGGGCCGATCGCACCCGCCGACTGCCATCTGGTCTGCGCGAATTCCGACGACGCGGCTTTGGCCCGAGCCGCCGACCAAGTCTACGAATCACTGACCCAGGCCGGATTGTTCGTTCTCTATGATGACCGCGTCGAGCGGGCCGGGGTGAAGTTTGCCGATGCTGATCTGATCGGGATTCCCTGGCGGGTCACTGTCGGAGCGAAAGGTCTGGCCAAGGGGACATGGGAGATCAAACGGCGTGACCGCGACGCCGCCGAATCAGCACCCTTCGACCAACTCGTGGATCGGCTCAAGCAGGAAATGTGGCCGTGATTTGCTTAGACCTTCCAACATAATGACTCGTAAATGGGTGGACGACGGGCGTCCTTCCGGGTGAATCCTCGCCCGGCGCAGCGAAGGCCAGGCGGGGACGCCTGGCCTCCACATTGAAACCGATCTCCCGTTGCGGGAGTCCGGAATCATCAGTTGGGTCAGACGCCGCCCGGCCGCGAGCCCCTTCTTTTTCTATTGCGCCCCGGTCTAACCGGCGATATACTAAAAGGTTTGGAGTGGTTCGCCACTCCACGTACCGCATCGGCGGGGGGAGATGAGGTGGGGAGGCCGACTTTGGCCACTGCGCCCGACCAAACAGTAGTGGAACGTCTTCGGGCGGTGGTCGAGCCGGTGGCGGAACAATACGGGGTGGAATTGGTTGACGTGATACATCATTTGGGACGTAATCAGACGGTCCGCATCCTGATCGACAAGCCGGGTGGGATCACCTTGGACGACTGCACGCGGGTGTCCCGGCGCCTGTCGGCCGATTTTGATATGGCGGAAGTCATGCCCGGCCGTTACACACTGGAAGTCTCCTCGCCGGGTCTGGACCGGCCGTTGCGTACCCCGGCCGACTTTCGCCGCAAAATGGGACATAAAGTCGCGTTGCGTTATGAAGATGGGGATGGGAAACGACGCGCCCTGACGGGAGTGATCGCCGGGGTCGAGACGGAGACGCTCACCATCGGTGAAACACAATTCGAATGGAACCGGATCGTAGAAGGAAAACTGGTGATCTGACATTGGGCAGCCGACTGGCTGAGGCACAGAACCACTGAAGGAAAATTATGCCGCTGGATTTTGACGTTATGGAGGTGGTCCACCAGATCACCAAGGCCAAGAACCTTGATCAGGAGTACGTCCTCGAGACCATCAAAGAGGGTCTGATGACGGCCGCCAAGAAGCGTTTCGGTGAGGCGGACAACATCAAGGTGCACATCGACCGTCGCGAGGGCGAAGTGTACATGGTGGCGACCAAGACCGTCGTGGCCTACGTGCAGGACGCCCAGCACGAGATTTCGCTGGTCGAAGCGCAGGAGATCGACGAGGAATCCGAGATCGGCGATGAGATGGAAGTCGAGTTGCCGTTCGAGGAATTCGGCCGCAACGCCATCGCCGCCACCAAGCAGATTCTGGTGCAACGCATCCGGGAGCGTGAACGGGAGCAGATCTACGCCGAATACAAGGATCGTATCGGCGAGGTGGTGACCGGCATCGTGCAGCACATCGACAAGGGCACGATTATCGTCAACCTCGCGGGCGCCGAGGCGGTGGTCCCGCACAAGGAACAGATTCCCCGCGAGCGGTTCCGTCAGGGGGATCGGATTCGCGCCTATATTGCCGACGTTCAGCCCAACCTCAAGGGGCCGCAGATCGTCCTGTCGCGAGCGCATCCCGGGCTCCTGCTGCGCCTCTTCGAATTGGAAGTCCCTGAGATTTTTGAGAAGATCGTGGAGATCAAGGCCGTGGCCCGCGAGCCCGGGGAACGATCCAAAGTGGCCGTGGCCTCGATTGACGATCGCGTCGATCCGGTCGGCGCCTGCGTGGGCGTCAAGGGGGTGCGTGTCCAGTCCGTCGTGCGCGAACTGGCCAATGAGCGCATCGACATTGTCCCCTGGGACTCCGATTCGGAGACATTCGTCGCCCGCGCTCTGGCTCCGGCCCGTGTCGTGCAGGTCAAGACCGACCCGGAGAGCAAGGCGATGACCGTGATCGTCGACGATGATAAACTGTCGCTGGCGATCGGACGAAATGGCCAGAATGCCCGTCTGGCCGCCAAACTGACGGGATGGAAGATCACGATTCGCTCGGAGTCGCAGTATCTGGCCCAGCGGTCGCGCGTTCATGAAACCAACACACCGCTGGTCGAGTTGCCGGGAATCGGCGAAGTCACCAAGTCCCGCTTGGAAGCCGTGGGCATCGATTCGATTGAGACTTTAGCCGCCAAGACGGCGGAGGAATTGGTCGAGATCGAGGGGATCGGGCCCAAGACCGCCGGCAAACTGATCGAGGCGGCGCAAGAGTATGTCTCCCAGCACGTCGACATGACCGTACCCATTGTCGCTCCGAGCTCCCGTTCCACCAAGGGAGATGAATTGTTCGAGGACGTGGTCGGCGAGGATGAACCCGAGCCGGTGGAAGAAGAGCACCATGAGTTGGAGCAACTCCCCCCGGATGCGGCTGCACCCAAACGACGGATCAAAGAGAAGAAATAATTGCGCCCAAGCGGTGATGCCTTGCCCGCCGGACGATTCGATCTGACCCCTTATGTCGAGTAAACGACTCTACGAGGTCGCCCGCGACCACAATCTGTCCGCCGACGCCTTGATGGCCCTGGTCAACCGGCTGGGTTTCGACGTTCGCAGCCATATGAGCGTGGCTGAAGACGACCTTCTCGCGGCCATTGAAGCCGAGTTCGGCAAACAGAAAGATGCTCTAAAAGCCGAGATCGCCCTGCGCGAGCGCAAGACGCGCGAACGCAAGGCCAAGGCACGCGAAGCGGCCGAATTGGAAGCGCAGCGTGCCGCCGAAGTGCATCAGGCCGCTGAGAAAGTGCGGCTGGAGGAAGAAGAACGCAAAGCCAAGGAGGCGGCGGAAACCGCCGCCAAGGCCGCGGTCGCCGCGGCAGAAGCCGCCCGGCTTCATCAGAAAAAAGCCCCGGTCGCTCCGTCCGGGCCGCCACTCCCGTACCGACCCAAGCCAGCCCAGGTGGGCATCGTCGGCCGTCCGGGCGGTGGTGTCGTTCGGCCTCAGTCGATTGCGGGTCGACCCGGGGGCGCCACGGCGCTCGCGCCGGGACGTCCTGGGGCTCTCGCGTCCTCGGCGCCCGCGGTGCCGGGTGCGGAAGTCGGCCGTCGGCGTCGCCGACGTTCGTCGAAAAAGAAGGGATCGCGTGTCGACCAGCAGGAAGTCGCGGCGAGTTTCCGGAAGACGATTGCGGAACTGGGCACGCGGGCAAAACCCAAACGCCGCCAGAGACGTGACGGTGAGCCCGGGACCGACTTTGCAGAGCCAACGAAGACAGTTGAAGTCAACGAGTTCATGTCGATCGCGGAATTGGCCCACAAAATGGGCGTCAGCCCCACAGAGGTCGTTGCCAAGTGTCTCGAGTTGGGGATGCTCGCCACGGTGAATCAGCGGCTCGATCTGGACACCATCGAGACCATAGCGATCGAATTCGACTACGCCATCAAGCAGGTCGAAGAGATCGGCGAAGAGGTCTTGGGTGAAGACGAGGAAGAAGCGGGAACTCCAGGCCCCATTCCGCCCGTCGTGACCATCATGGGCCATGTCGACCACGGCAAGACCTCGCTTCTGGACCATATCCGCACATCGAACGTCGTCGCCGGCGAAAAAGGGGGGATCACCCAGCACATCGGCGCTTATTCCGTGCAGACCCAGCGTGGGCGACTCACTTTTCTGGACACGCCGGGGCACGAAGCATTCACGGCCATGCGCGCCCGGGGCGCGCAGGCGACCGACATCGTCATCCTCGTGGTGGCGGTGGACGATGCCGTGATGCCGCAGACAATCGAGGCCATCGACCATGCCAAGGCCGCCGGGGTCCCGATCGTGGTCGCCATCAACAAAATGGACCTGCCTGGCGCTGATCCCGAGCGGGTCAAGACCCAGTTGTCCGATCACGGGTTGATTCCCGAAGAATGGAGCGGCACGACCATTATGGTGCCCGTTTCGGCCCGAACCGGCATGGGCGTCGACAAACTCTTGGAAATGGTCCTGTTGCAGGCGGAACTGCTGGAGTTGAAGGCCGCGCCCGACCGTCGCGCGCGCGGCGTCATCATCGAAGCCCAGCTGGACCGCGGACGGGGCCCCGTGGCTACGGTACTGGTCAAGTCCGGCACGTTGCGCGCCGGTGATTACTTTGTCACCGGGCCGTACTGGGGCCGGGTGCGCAACATGGTCGACGAACGCGGCCGCGCGGTCATCGAGGCCCCGCCGGCAACGCCGGTACAGGTTACCGGTTCCTCGGGGGTGGCTCAGGCAGGAGATTCGTTCGTCGTCTCAATCGACGAGCAGCAGGCGCGGCATATTTCCCAGATTCGTGAGCGCCTCCGCCGCGAGCAGACTTACCGACGCATCGCCAAGCTGAGCTTGACCAATGTGTACGACCGCATCAAAGAGGGGGCGATCCGCGATCTCAAAATCATCATCAAGGGCGACGTCGACGGGTCGGTCGAAGTGCTCGCCGATACCTTGACCAAGATCAAGTCCGACGAAATCCAGGTCAACGTCATCCATCGTGGCGTCGGCGCGATCAGCGAAACGGATATCCTCCTGGCGGCCGCTTCGGAAGCGGTCGTGATCGGGTTCCATGTACGCCCGGATTCACGGGCGCGCGAGCTGGCGGCGCGCGAAGGCGTTGACGTCCGCCTGTACGACATCATCTATGAGGTCGAATCGGATATCCGCTCAGCCCTCGAGGGAATGCTGACGCCGATCGAGATTGAGGAACGGACCTGTGAGGTGGTCGTGAAAAACATCTTCAAGATATCGAAAGTGGGCACGATCGCGGGTTGCGAAGTCACCCAGGGCGTGGCCCGGCCCCGTGATCAGGTCCGAATCGTTCGCGATGGCGTCACGATATACACCGCGGCGCTCCAGACCGTGCGCCGCTTCAGCGACGACGTCAAGGAAGTGGCGGCGGGGCTGGAATGCGGCATCAAGATCGAAAACTATAATGACATCAAAGTTGGCGACGTGTTCGAGTTGTTCCGGGTCGTCCAGCAGGAGCGCAAACTCACGTCGTGATCGGCAGCGCCCGCCTCGAGTTGCGCCTGCCGGGATGCCACAGTCTGAAAGAGAAGCGCGGCATCCTCAGGCGGTTTCTGGAAGGAACGCGGCGCTCCTACGGCGTCGCCATCGCCGAGATCGACGCCCAGGATGAATGGCAACGGGCGGTGGTGGAAGCCGCCGCCGTCGGCAACGAGCGCGCCCATCTGCACAGCGTCCTCACCCGAGTGGTCCACGATGCCGACCGTCCCGGTGAGATGATCCTGGTCGATTGCGAATTGTCCGTCTGATCCCGTAAGAGCATCCTGTAAGATGACCGAAGTATACAAACTGTGCACGCCAGGCGCCCTCGCCTGGCGTCACGCCACCCGAGGGCGGGTGGCGTGCACCTTGTTTGTGAGTGTCGGAACTATCATTTCATTAGGGCCCGAACGATATGAAGCCTGCTGACCGCAACCGACGGGTCGCCGAGGAAATGCAACGGGTCGTCGCCGAGACGCTGCATCGGGACATCAAGGATTTTGATCTGCGGATGGTCACGGTGATCCGCTGCGAACTGGCCCGTGATTTCAGTGAGGTGATCGTGCGGTACTCGGTTCTAGGCAATGAGGACATGCGCCGCCAGTGCGCGACGACCTTGTCCAAGGTCGCCGGATTCGTGCAACGGCAGGTCGGCCTGGCCATCAAACTCCACCGCGTCCCCCACGTGCGTTTCCAGTTCGATGCGTCGATTGAAGAAGGATTGAAGCTGGAACAGTTGTTTGACCGGATCACGCGCGAACGCAATGCCGATCAGTAGACCAACGGCCCAACGCATCGCCCGGCTTCTGGACGGAGCGCAGCGGATTCTCATTTCGTCCCATCGGGACCCCGACGGCGATTCGATCGGCTGTCAGTTGGCGTTCCACGAGTATTGGACCAAGCAAAAGGGGCGCCCCGCCGACGTGCTCGACCACGGCACCATTCCGTTACGGTATCGTTTTCTGGATCCCACCGGGATCATCCGCGCCGCAAGACACGGCCCGGTCCGATCCAGATGGGACGCCGCGGTCATCTTCGAATGTTCCAGTCTGGACCGCGTTGGCAACGTCGCCAGACTGGTCCCGTCGGGGCTGCCGATCATCAACATCGATCATCATGAACGCAACGATAGCTACGGCACCGTCAACGTGCTGGATAGCCAACGGTCGGCGTGCGCCGAACTGGTGTTTGAACTTCTGCGCTTGTGGAAAGCCCGCATCACGCCGCGGATGGCGCAACTTCTGGCGGCGGCCGTTCTCACCGACACGGGACGGTTCCGTCATCCGAGTACGAACGAGGGCACGTTGCGCACCACGGCTGAGCTCCTCCGTCTGGGCGCCGACCTCACGGCCTTGACCGACAGGATTTACTTCTCGCAGCCCGAATCGCACTTTCGCCTGTTCCATCATGTCTTGGGGCAGGCCGAACTGCGTAATCGGGGGCGAATCTGCCTCTTGTATCTGCGAGCCAGTGACCGCCGGCGTTATCGCGTGCCCTCCGGCGACATGGAAGGCCTGGTCGACTTTTCCCTCTCCTTGCAGGGCGTCCGGGTGGGCGCTCTCCTGAAGGAGCGGGGGCCGCGCAAGACGAAAGTGAGTCTCCGTTCTTCCGATTCGGTAGACGTGGCCGCCGTGGCGCGACAGTTCGGCGGGGGCGGACACAAGAACGCGGCCGGGTGCCTGATGGATCTGTCTTTGGGCGCGGCGGCCGACGCTATTGTCAAGGCCATCGGACCACTTCCTCAGAATTATGCCCACGTAAGAGCGAAGTCAACGAAATGATGAGCGTCGCGGCAATTCCAGAGGTACGACAAGAGCAGGAATCGGGGAATCCAGTCACCGACGGCATCCTCCCCATTGACAAACCGACGGGGATGACGTCACACGACGTCGTAGACGTCATCCGCCGACTCTATGGAGTCCGGCGGGTGGGTCACACCGGTACGCTTGATCCGGCGGCCTCCGGACTTCTCTTGCTGATGCTGGGTCGTGCCACCAAAGCCGCCCCGTGGCTCACCGCCCAGGAGAAGACTTACCTGGCGTCCATCGAATTTGGCTCGACGTCAGACTCAGGCGACTCCGAAGGGCGCATTGCTGCCACACCCGATGCCACACCGCCCGGGCGTGATGAACTCGCGGCGCTGATCTCGCAGTTTGTGGGAACGATTGCCCTGGCTGTCCCCGATCTATCGGCCGTGCACACGGATGGTCGGCGTCGCTATGAACTCGCCCGTCTGGGGGAAACACCGGCGCCGGTTCAACGGGATGCCACAATCCATGAACTGGCACTGCTCCGATACGATCCCCCGGTCGCCGAGATGCGTGTCCGATGTTCCTCGGGAACCTACATCCGCTCGCTGGCGTCGGCGTTGGGGAGTACGGCGGGATGCGGCGCCTACCTCAAGGGACTGACACGCGAACAGATCGGACGATGCGACCTGAATTCGGCTTTCGCCCTTAAGGAACTCAATGAACGATCGACTTTGGGAGAGCCGCTTCCCCAGCCAAGACCGCTCGGGGACTTTCTCGATCTGCCGGGGATCGATCTGTCGCCTTCAGGCGAGATGGCCGTGCGGCATGGACGCCCCATTGTCGCAAGGGACATCGTTGGAGTCGACTTGCATGTTGTCACGGGTGACACAGTGGCCCTGCGCGCAACCGACCGGCGGGTTATCGCCATCGGCCAAGCCATGTTCAACGCCACGCAATGCCCCGGATCGTTGCCCAGTTCCGGAGAATCGCTCTTCGAATACCAGCGGGTGCTCATCGGATGAGCCAGACGTTTGCCGGCATACCCCAGCCGCGCCCGATTGTCAGACTCGACACCGAGTCTGGTGTGGCTAAACATGTCAGTACACCAACGGTCGTCTGCGTGGGCACTTTCGATGGCGTTCATCTGGGCCATCAGATGATCGTTCGACGCGGGCGGGCTCTGGCGGACGAACGCGGCTGGCCCTTGTGGGTGCTCACCTTTCATCCCCACCCGAAGACAGTTGTCCAACCGGCCCGAGCCCCGCTTCTGTTGACCGATCCGGAAGAGCGGGTGGCGCTTTTCTCAGCGTATGGCGCCGACGGCGCCGTGATCCTGCATTTCGATGCCGCTACGGCCCGCACGGGTGCCCAGGAATTTGCTGAGTCTATGCTTGGCGGCCAGATGCAGGCCGGAGCGGTGGTCGTCGGCGAGGACTTCGCCTTCGGCCGGGCCAGAGAGGGGACAGCCCAGTTTCTGGCGGAATGGGGGCAACGGACGGCACGGAAGGTGGAGATTGTCCCATTGGTCAAAAACGGCGACGACGAAGCCATCCGCTCAAGCGTAATCCGCAACTGTCTGAGCCACGGCGACTTCGGGCGGGCCATCCGGCTCATGGGGCATCCGTACCTTTTTACCGGTCGCGTGGTCAAAGGAGACGGCCGGGGCAAAGAGCTCGGATATCCCACTTGGAATCTGGCCCCCAGTGAGGTTAAATTGTCTCCGGAGGCGGGGGTTTACATCGGCTGGACTTGGCGGCCGAGACCCATGCCGGCGATGGCGTATTATGGCTCCAACCCGACCTTCGGGGAACACCCCTCCCGGCTGGAGGTTCATGTCTTGGATGGGGAAGAAGAAGATCGGACGCCACAGGGCCCGGTCGAAGGGATCTGGCTGACTGAGTTTGTCCGTCCCGAGAAGAGATTCGGCGGAGCCGACGAGTTGGTCAGGCAAATGGTTGACGACGAACAAGTGGCGCGATTGAAACTGAACTTGAAGCCAACGATCCAAACCACGACTACTCACCTTAAGACCGAAAGGAGAAAACCAGCCAGTGCCGGCTGAAACGGAAAAGAGACAGGCGATCGTCAAGGCGTACCGGCTGCATGAGTCAGACACCGGTTCGCCGGAGGTGCAAGTCGCGCTTCTGTCGTCGCGCATCGCCAAGGTCACGGATCATCTGGAACGCAACGTCAGCGATTTTTCCTCGCGGCGTGGGTTGCTGAAAATGGTGGGGCAGCGCCGCCGGCTCTTGAATTATCTGCGCCGCAGCGATATCGCCGCCTACCGGCAACTGTTGGACAATCTGAACCTGCGCAAATAATCTTGCGCCATCGGGCGGGACGGGGAATCGTCTCGCGGCGGGACCCAGGATCAGGCACGAGTAAACCTCGGCCCCGGGGCGAGCCGTCCACCCCAACCGGCCGACCGCCAATGCGGTCCGGCCGGGCCAAGCCCCACCTGATGAATCGATGAAAGGGCGTGGACCGCGCGGGCGGCCACGCGGCAGAATCATTTATGGAACGAGTAGAGCTCGATTTCGGCGGCCGTCCGTTTTCCATCGAAACCGGACACGTCGCCCGTCAGGCCAACGGCGCCGCCTTGGTGCGCCATGGCGACACGGTTGTGATGGCGGCGGTGGTGGCCTCCAAGGAACCGCTTCTGGGACGCGACTTTTTCCCGTTGCAGGTTGATTACCGGGAAAAGGCCTACGCAGCCGGGAAAATACCCGGCGGCTTCTTCAAACGCGAAGGGCGCCCCTCGGAAAAGGAAACCCTGTCGGCGCGGATGATCGACCGGCCGCTACGGCCATTGTTTCCGGAAGGGTACAAGAACGAGGTCCAGGTTTACGTCAACGTCCTGTCCTCCGATCAGCAGAACGACGCCGACGTGCTCGGCATCTGCGCCGCGGCCGCGTCGCTGGCGATCTCGGATGTGCCCTTTGAACACTTGGTCGCCGGGGCGCGTGTCGGGCGCGTTGATGGGGCGTTCGTGATCAATCCGACGATTGCCCAATTGGAAGTGTCCGACATCAACCTCGTCGTTGCCGGCACACGCTCCGACGTCATCATGGTTGAGGGCGGATGTCTGGAAGTCTCGGAAGACGATCTGGCCGCGGCCCTGGAATTCGGGCTGCGTGAAGTCGGAATGTTGGTCGATCTCATTGATCGTCTCAAGTCCCGGATCGGACGCCCCAAGTTGCCGTTCACGCCGACGCCCGTCGATCCCGAACTGTCGCGCCTTGTTGCCGGCCAGACGACCGACCGCATCCGCCAGGCCAATCAGCTCACGGACAAAACCGAACGGGAAGACGCTCTGGCCGTGATCCAGAAGGCCGTTCAAACGGCCCTGGCCGAGCAATTCCCCGATCAGGACCGCGTCATCGCGGCGGTGTTGGATGATATCGAGCGCGACGATCTGCGCGAACGGGTCTTGACGCAATCGCGGCGCGCCGATGGCCGTGGGCCGGATGACATCCGTGCCATCTCGGCCGAGGTCAATTTCCTGCCCCGCACTCACGGTTCGTCATTGTTCACCCGCGGCCAGACGCAGGCCCTGGCGGCCGTCACCTTGGGCACGAAAGTCGACGAGCAGCGCATTGACAATTTGATGGGGGATACGAAGAAGAGCTACATGCTGCATTACAATTTCCCGTCCTACTCGGTCGGTGAAGTGCGGCCGATCCGAGGTCCAGGACGCCGTGAGATCGGCCACGGCGCTTTGGCCGAACGCGCCATCCAACCGGTCATCCCCAATGAGGAGATGTTCCCCTACACGATCCGGATCGTCTCCGACGTGCTCGAATCGAACGGGTCCTCCTCGATGGCGACGGTCTGCGCCGGCTCCTTGGCCCTGATGGACGCCGGTGTTCCGATCAAGGCCCCGGTGGCCGGGATCGCCATGGGGTTGATCAAGTCCGACGGCCGGTTTGTCGTCCTGACCGACATCCTCGGGGTCGAGGACCATCTCGGCGACATGGACTTCAAAGTCACCGGCACGCGCACGGGGATCACCGCCTTTCAGATGGACCTGAAGATCGAAGGGCTGTCGTTTGCGATCCTGCGCGAAGCCCTCGCCAAGGCGCGGCTCGCCCGGTTGCACGTCTTGGACCGCATGGCGGCCACGCTGGCTGAGCCGCGACCCGAACTGTCACCGTATGCGCCGCGCATTCTGATCTTCCAGATCAAGGTCGATCGGATCGGCGACGTCATCGGCCCAGGCGGCAAGCACATCCGCGGCATCTGCGAACAAACCGGCGCCAAGATCGACATCGATGACGACGGCACCGTGATCATCGCCTCGGTGGACGTGACCGCGGCGGAAGCGGCCAAACGGATGGTTCTGGCGCTCGTGGAAGAACCCGAACTGGACCGCGTCTACGAGGGAAAGGTGCGCCGGATCACCGCCTTCGGCGCCTTTGTCGAGATTCTGCCCGGCACCGATGGGCTGGTGCACATCTCCGAACTCGATTACGGCCGAACGGAACGGGTCGAGGACGTGCTCAAGATGGGCGAGACGGTCCAAGTGAAAGTGATCGAGATCGATCCCGAAGGGAAGGTGCGCTTATCCCGCAAGGCGCTCTTGCCCAAGCCGGAAGGGTATGTCGAGTCGGACCGCCCAAGCTCCAGACCGCCGCGACGCCCTTCGAACGGTGGCCGGGGAGACCGTCGGCCGGAGAGACATCGGGGGTAGAGTCCGAAGGCTGTGGCTGGATTGAGTCACCGATCTCGTTGGTCTTCTTACGGGAGGGCGAAGCTCCTGCTGAGCCGCTTTTGGTTTCATCTTGAGATGCGGCTCGGCAGGAGCCTCGCCCTCCCAACCTGCAAGTTCAAGGATCGAGTGGGTGGGAAGGGTAAAGACAGACATTCTCTCGTGAGAAATCATTTGCTGATAATTAGTTGAATGAATCAACTGAAGTGATTGTTTATGGCGGCAGATAAGGTGTACAAAACTGTCCTGCCGAACGGGCTGCGGGTCATCAGCGAGCCGATGCCCGACCGGGATTCGGTCACGCTGGGCGTATGGGTCGAGGTGGGTTCGCGCTATGAGCCGGATGCGGTCGCCGGCGTCTCCCATTTCCTTGAGCACATGGTCTTCAAGGGAACTCCGACCCGATCCGCCAAGCAGATCGCGCTGGCTATCGAGCGTCTCGGCGGCTCGCTCAACGCGTTCACGGCCCGTGAACACACCTGTTTTCATGTGCGTGTGCCCGGGCACGATCTGCCGATGGCGGTCGACATTCTGGCCGACCTGTCGACACGCGCCACGCTCCCCGGCGCCGAGGTGGTCAAGGAACGCAAAGTCATCTCAGAAGAAATCAAGGACGTGCATGACACACCGCACGAGCACGTGCACGATCTGTTCGCCGGGCAGATGTGGCCGGGACATCCGATCGGGCGCCCCATCGCGGGCACATTGGCCACGGTCGGGGCCACAACGCGCGCCGCTCTGCAAAGCCACCGTCGCGCTTATTACCGCCCGGACCGCGTCGTGGTCGCGGCCTCAGGGGCTTTGCAGCACAAGCGGCTGGTGGATCTGGTGCGACGGCAATTTCGATTTGGAGCCAAAAGTGCCAGTCGAATGGCCCAAAGTCCGCCCAACGGCCTGCCGCCGATCCGTCGGGTGACTGGCCGCGACATCAACCAGACACACGTTGTGATCGGCGTGCCAACCTGGGCTTTCGCCGACAAACGCCGTTATGCGCTTCTGGTGGCCTCGAGTCTCCTGGGGGGCGGAATGTCCTCGCGCCTCTTCCAGACCGTGAGAGAGAAACGCGGGCTGGTCTACACGATCTACGCTTTCCATGATGCCTATCAGGATACCGGATTTCTGGCGGTCTATTTCGCCTGCGATCCGTCGCAAGTGGTGCAGGCGACCGATCTTGTCCTGGCGGAGGTGGGCCGTTTGGCCAGGACCCAAGTCGGGACCGTCGAAATGGCGGATGTCAAGTCGCAGTTGACCGGGAGTCTGCTTTTGGGTCTGGAATCGACATCGTCGCGCATGCACCGTCTGGCGCGCCACGAATTGTACCTGGGGGATTACATCTCTCCCAAGGAGACGATGAAATCGATCAACCGGGTCAGCGCGTCGGATTTGACGTCGCTGGCCCGCGAGGCCTTCACGACCGACCGCGTGGCGCTGACCATTCTGGGACCGGTTACCGACACTACGATAGGGGAGATCGACTGGGGCCGATTAAGCCCCGGGCGCGCCAAGAAGACGCCACAGCAATAGGTGAATCCGATGACCGATGACTCCGACCTGTACGACATCACCATCGTCGGCGGCGGGCCGGTCGGGCTGTTCGCCGCTTTCTATGCCGGCCTGCGCGACATGAAGACCAAGATCATCGACTCACTGCCCGAACTGGGCGGGCAGTTGGTGACCCTGTATCCGGAAAAAATGGTCTATGATGTCCCGGGGTTCCCGCAGGAATTGGGACGCGATCTGGCCAGCGGGTTTATCGAGCAGGGGACACGCTTTCATCCGACGATTTGTCTGAACGAGAATGTCATCCACCTGCAACGGACGCCGGAGGGCCTGCCGGTTCTGGTAACGCAAAAAGGCGAACACTGTTCGCGCTCGGTCCTACTGGCGACCGGCGTGGGGGCGTTTCGCCCGGTCAAGACCGGAATCCCCGACGTGGACGATCTGGAAGGGCATGGCGTCTATTATTTGGTCAAATCGTTGGCGGAATTCGCCGGCAAACGGCTGGTGATCTTGGGTGGCGGCGATTCGGCGGTGGACTGGGCGCTGAATCTGTACGGGAAGGCCAAATCAATCGTTCTGGTGCATCGACGTGAACAATTCCGCGCCCACGAGAAATCGGTCGAGGAAATGCACCGGCTCAAGACCGATGTGCGCATCCCCTACGAGGCCAAGGGCGCCTTCGCCGATGCGGCAGGCCACATTCGTGAAATCGAGATTGTACACAAGGAGACCGGCCAGGTGGTTTTTCTGGAGTGCGACGCCCTACTGGTCAATTTCGGGTTCAAAGCGGACACCAAATTCCTGCGCGATTGGGGGCTGGAGATGGCGGGGGGGAAGGTGACGGTCGACGCCTATATGCGCACCTCGCTGCCGGCCGTCTACGCCGCCGGTGACGCCGCAACCTATGATGGCTCGCTCAATCTGATCGTGACCGGCGTGGCCGATGCCACCATCGCCGTCAATCACGCCAAGACCCTGGTGGACCCCAGGGCCAAATTGGATCCGGGGCATTCGTCGGCGCGCGAGGACCTGGCACAGCCGGCCCCCGGCAAATCCGCTTGACCCGCTGGAAGGTCATCCTCAACATTGCCGGTGCCCAGAGGCGGGCGTAATTCAGTGGTAGAATGCAAGCTTCCCAAGCTTGACGTCGTGGGTTCGAGTCCCATCGCCCGCTCTTGACACGCAGAATTCACATCGCC
>JACQFV010000169.1 GCA_016199865.1 Candidatus Zixiibacteriota bacterium
ATCATCTTCGGTCAGGACTTAAAACTTGGATTGGGCTCAGGAGTCCTCACCCTCTCAGCCCCCGCACCGTCTCCCCGTAATCCCCCGTCCCAAACAACCCCGACCCAACCACCAGAACATCCGCGCCGGCCGCGATGACCGGGCGGCAGGTCGACAGATTCACCCCCCCGTCCACCTCCAATACGCACGGGGCCCCGGATGAATCAATGGCCCGCCGGGCCAAACGGATCTTCTCGGTCACTGTCTCGATGTACTTCTGCCCCCCGAATCCGGGGAAAACGGACATGATGAGGAGAAGATCGATCTCACCCAGATAGGGCAGGACCCGCTCCAGAAGCGTATCGGGGTTCAGAACCAGTCCCACTTTGACCCCCAGCCCCCGGAGCCGCTCCAAGAGCGGCCGGGGTTCGGGGACCGCCTCAATGTGGAAACTGACCAGATCGGCGCCATTGCGAACGAAGGATTCGGCATAGCGGCCTGGGTCGGAGAGCATCAGATGGACGTCGAGAAAGGTGTCGGTCACCCGGTTGAATGTCCCCACCAAGCCCGGACCGAAGGAGATGTTGGGGACGAAATGCCCGTCCATGATGTCCAGATGCAGCCAATCGGCCCCGGCGGCCACGGCCGCCTGAGTGTCTTCGGCCAGACGGGCAAAATCACAGGAGAGAACCGATGCGGCGATTTTGACCATAGTCGTCAATGGGCTCCAACGCCCGGCTTTCGTAGGGTGGGTGCTTTGCACCCACCCTCTTGTTGGAAATGGTGGGTGTAAACACCCACCCTACGAGGGGAATCTCGCACTTTCGGACTGCCCGCCACCAGCCCAATTCCTCGATTCTACGTCGAAACGGCCTCGCCGAGGGGGTGTTCCGCTCCCAACGATGCCCCCTTCCGACAGGCGCCGCGACCGGCTCATAGGGAAAATCGGCCGCCCCAAATATGCCGCCATAGGAGAAAAATCTTCGTTTCATAGGGAAAATCCGCATTTTTCTCTTGCGTACCCCGAGGAACTCCTTCATGCTACCTATGAAAATGGCGACGTCGGACCAGACAGAGATGGCGTTTTTCATAGGTAGCAGGGCCGATCGAACCCCAGGATGGGTTCCGGCCAGGGCCCGCTTGGGCTCCGGACACTCTCGCCACCCGGGCCAAGGTGAGTGATCCATGCCCGGATCTCCCTCGAGCATCGTCGCTATGTTCCCCGCTCGTACCACCAGTGAATTGTCACCCTCAACCCTTTATCTGACCGGGAGGTCAACATGCCGATGAAAAAGGCAAAGAAGAAAACCGCCAAGAGGAAAACGGCGAAGAAGGCGATGAAGCGCAAAGCGGCCCCGAGGAGGGCCAAAAAGGTCGCCAAGAAGAAAACCGCCCGCAAGCCAAACCCAGCGTTCATGAAGCCGATGCAGCCCACCGAGACTTTGGGCCAGGTCGTGGGGATGAAGGCCATGCCCCGCACCGAGGTCACCAAGAAGCTCTGGGCCTACATCAAGAAGAACGGCCTGCAGGACGCCAAGAAGCGCACCATGATCAACGCCGATGACGCCCTGCGCGTCATCTTCGGCGGCCGCACTCAGGTCTCGATGTTTGAGATGACCAAATTGGTCTCCAAACACCTGAAGGACTCCTGACCGCCTTCAGCCGGTTGAATACGGAGAACAAAACACCCCGGTCGCACCGTGGCCGGGGTGTTTCATTGTCAATTCGTGAGTATTGGTGGGGCGGACATTCCTGTCTGCCCCAAGAGACGCAGGCAAGAATGCCCGCGCCACCAGATCAGGTTGTCACACTGAAAGTGTCTCTACCGGTCGATTTCGCCCAGAACGATATCCAGCGAGCCGACCGTGGCAACCGCATCGGCGATCAAAACCGGCGTCGGGGAGGCCTGGACGATGGCGTCGAGGGCAGAAATCGCGGTGAAGCAGGGGGAACGGACCTTGCAGCGTAAGGGCACGTCGGAGCCATCGGAAACGATGTAATAACCCAGCTCGCCCCGCGGGGTCTCGGTACGGGCATAGATGTCGCCCTTGGGCGGACGGACCTTACGGGGCAATTTCTCCCGCACGTCCCCCGCCGGCAACTGATCGAGCGCCTGATGGCAGATTTTGACTGATTCGGCCATTTCATTGATGCGGACCATGTACCGGTCCCAGCACGACCCCAAAGGCCCGTGCTCTCCGGAACCGACGATCACCTTCCAGTCAAAACGGTCGTAGATCGAGTACGGATCATCGCGCCGCAGGTCCCAATCGACGCCCGAGCCGCGCAGATTCGGCCCGGTCACGCCGTAGGAGATGGCAACATCCTTGGAAAGGATGCCGACATTGGCCGTGCGCGTGATGAAGATATAGTTGTAGGACAACAGGTCATTGAAATCCTTCAACTTCGGCTCGAAATAGCGCAAGAATTGCCGCGCCTTGTCGGTCCAGCCCTCCGGCAGATCGCGCGCCACGCCGCCGATCCAGATGTAGTTGTAGAGCATCCGCGCCCCGGACAGCCACTCAAACAAGTCGAGGATCTTCTCGCGATCGCGGAAGGCCCACAGAAACGGCGTAAACGCCCCTAGGTCGAGCCCGAATGTCCCCAAGGCCACCAGATGGCTGGCAATACGCTGCATTTCGCAACAAATGACCCGGATATAGGCCACGCGCTCCGGGACCTCAAGCCCCATCAACCGTTCGACAGCCACCGCCAGCCCCATATTCTGGGACATTGCGGCGATGTAGTCCATCCGGTCAGTGAAGGGCATGATCTCGGGGTAGGGCAGGTTCTCGGCGTGCTTCTCGAAGCAGCGGTGCAGATAACCGATGTGCGGGCGCACCGACAGCACCGCTTCGCCGTCCATCGTCAGTTCCAGGCGCAGCACACCGTGGGTTGAGGGGTGCTGCGGCCCCATGTTGACCGTGTACGTGTCGGTAACGTAGGCGCCGGAATACCGCTCCGGCGGCCCGATATTGATCAGCAGGTCGTCGTCATCGACCTCGTAACGCGGCTGTGCCTGCGGCGCGAAGATGTCGTGCATGGGTTAGTCCCTGCGGCCTGCGATCCGGCCGCCGCGATCGATCAGCCGATCGGCGGCGGCGGCTCCATGTAGTTGAAGTGCTGCTTCTCGTCTACGAGAAAGCGGTACCGGGAACGGAACCGCTGATCCCCCACGAGATAGACATAGGCCCACCGGCCTCCCTTGGTCAGTTCTTCCTGGGGCAAAGGCCAGCCCTTGGAGCCGATCGTGTAGCTCCCCTCCGTCAACGTGAAGAACTCATAACTGATGAGTCCGTTGCCGAGGGAATCGGCGACGATCAGCCGGACATCCATCGGCTTGAGGATCCGCAGATGCAGAAACTCCGCCTGACCGGCGGGAGGGGGATTCTGGCCCTTGGTCTCCGATTCGGTCTGGACGATCATCGACGAGTCGCGGTTGAAAGGCCGCAAGGTCGAATAATTCGGCGCCATCCGGACAAAATCCGGATCGTTGCGCTTCATGTACCCATACGACCGATCCAAGAGCTCACTGGACCCCGGATCGGCCTTCATGGTGTGCCCGCCACCGTTCTGGCCGGAGCATCCTGCCAAAATCGACGTCCCGACGGCCATTGCCGACGCCATCAACACCGGTCGTAATCCCCACACTCGCATACCCTTCATCGTGTCACCCTTTCAAATCGTCCATTGCGGCTTGCGGCATGATACAATCCAGCCCGCGTCTGGTTGCAGGCATTGGAAGCATGTGGTCCGCGGTCTATCAGCCAGTCGCCGGTTCCGTGCCGCACGGCGGAAACATAGTCGATTGGGCCGCATGAGGCAAGATCAAGGCCAGTCGCATGTTGGCCCGCTGAACCCTGCTCCGCTCGGCACGTCATTGGCGGACCAACGGAAGGGACTCGGCCTATGGGTAGATGCCAACGGTCAGAGTCTTGCCGTCCACCGAGGCGCGGAGTTTCTCGACCTGGTCCATATCATAGGTGCCGTAATGATGGATCAAATTGTCCCGGTTGTAGACCGAGTTCTCATACTCCTTGGTCATGTACAGACACTCGGTCGGACAGGGGTCGACACAGAGGGCGCAATAGCAGCACTTGGCAAAATCGATATCGAAGCGCAAGAGGTGCAGTTTCTTCTTATGGCCGTTGGAGGTTTCGCCCAGATCCTCATCTTTGCCTGCCTTGGAAGTCTCGATGGCGATGCAGTCGACCGGACAGACGCGGGCGCATTGCAGGCAGCCGATGCAGTCTTCGATCTTGTTGAACAGTTGCCCCTTGGCGCCGATCGGCAGGTCCCAGGTCTCGTCGGGATACTGCAGCGTGATCGGCTTCTTCCACAGATGCTGGAAGGTCACCCGCAAACCGACCAGCAGGGACCAGAAACCGACGAACTGTTGCTTGAGATGCGCCATGCGATATCCTCTGCGGCTCACATCCCCTGCAAGTCCGGTTCGCGCATTTCCGGCGGGTCGATCCGCAGATCGGCAATCTCCCGTGACACCCAGTGGCCGCGGTCGGCCTCCTTCCCCTCCGGATATGGGACCTTGAGTCCGCGGTAGTACTCCTGCACGACATAGTCTTTGCGCAGAGGCCACCCCTCCCAATCATCGGGGCAGAGCAGCCGCCGCAGATCGGGATGGCCGTCAAAGACGATTCCCATCATGTCGTACGCTTCCCGTTCGTGCCAATCGGCGGTACCGAAAAGGGGCGCGACCGTGGGGACATGGGCGTTGTTGCGATCAGGCAATTCGACTTTGAGGGTAACCCGATGTTTGTGCTTCATCGAGGAGAGGTTGTAGACCACGCCCAGTTTGTCCTTGTCGTCGGTTGAAGAGAGGCACATGAGCGACATCAGCTCAATCCCCGGTTGGTCGCGCAGCCATCGGCAGACGTCGGCAATGGCGTCTGTCGCGATAACGCAGGCGGGATCGACGCCCCCGGACAACGGCCCGACTTTGTCGCCGAACCGCGCCGCCAGTTGAGCATGGATTTCTGACGTGGTCATTATCGCAGTCGCGGGCGGCCACAGGGGGCCGCCCCTACAAGTCTACACCGTTGCATTGGTAGGGGCAGGCCCATATGCCTGCCCGATCACCCATCATCCGGGATTGAATCAGGTCGTCATCATCGGCGCCAGTTTCTTCCCCAACAGCGACTCGCGCTTGATCTTCTCCTGCAACATCATCAGCCCCTCGATCAATGCTTCCGGCCTGGGCGGGCAACCGGCAACATACACATCAACCGGCACAACCTGATCGACGCCCTTCAGTACATGGTAGCCGTAGCGCCAGTACGGCCCGCCGCAGGTGGCGCAAGACCCCATCGACACGACGTACTTCGGCTCCGGCATCTGCTCGTAGAGCCGCTTGATGCGCAAGGCCATCTTCATCGTCACCGTACCGGCGACAATCATCAAATCCGTCTGACGCGGCGAAGCGCGCATGACCCCCATGCCGAAACGGTCGAAGTCATATCGCGAGGCGGCGGTCGCCATCATCTCGATGGCGCAACAGGCCAATCCGAAGGTCATCGGCCAGACCGACGATTGCCGCGCCCAAGCAAAAATCTTGTCCACCGACGTCACGATGACGTTGTTCCCGTGACGTCCCTCCAAGGGCAGCGTGTCGGCCGCCTTGCGGACTATCTTTTCTTCGGTTTGGGTCACGCTCATCGTGTGGGGGTCCTTCGGGACGCCTCGTTTAGATTGATACGCCGCGAGTCCGCCGGTAATTGGCTTCGGGGCTTCAGGATACGAAGCGTCTCTGGAGGAAATCCACAGGTTTTCCCGCTTGTTCGTCCGCGGATTTCAGAGACAACAGCGTGGGCATGTCCAGGATCATCCCGCCGCGCGACATCGATCCAATCTCGACAATCCCGGTGTCCATCCGAATGGCGTCCTCGGGGCAGGCCTCCACACAGTATCCGCAGAACACACACCGCCCCAGATCGATGTCGAATGAGTGCGGCCTTTTCTCAATGTTCGGATCAACGACTTCCGCCGCCACGATTTTGATGCAAAAGGCCGGGCAGACCGTCTCGCACATCATGCAGGCGACACAGCGGGGTGAACCGTCGGGGCGCTGGACCAGACGGTGCAGCGTGCGCAGTCGCGGCGCCTGCGGTCGCCGCACTTCGGGGTATTGGAATGTCGCCGCACCGGGGAGCGACGTCTTGATGCCCACAGCCCGGAGCGCATGCCGCCAGAGATTCACCCAGAAATGCCGCGCCGTGAGCCATAAACCGCGCACGATCTCCGGAAGGTAAATCCGTTCCCAGAAAGTCAATATCCGCCGACGGGCGGAGACATTGATCACATTGACGGTGCGCGGTGCCATTGCCCGGTCATTTCCCCAGCCACAAGACGATGGCCGCCGTCGCCAATGTGTTCGCCAGCGACAACGGCAACAGAATCTTCCACCCCAGATGCATCAGTTGATCAAAGCGAAAACGCGGCAACGTCCAGCGGATCAGCATCAGAAGCCAGCAGAAAGACAAGACCTTGAGGATAAAGGCCCCAACCCGCATCCCCTCAACCATCCACATGCCCAGATGCCACGATGAACCCCACGGGAACACAAATCCGGAATCGGCCAGATATGGTACTTGCCAGCCGCCGAAGAAAAAGGTGGTTACCAGGGCCGCGATCAGCACGGTCTCGATGAAATCAGCGAACATGAACATGCCGAACTTCATCGACGAATACTCCACGAAAAAGCCGATGATCTCCGATTCGCCCTCGGGCAGATCAAAGGGGATGCGTTTGGTCTCGGCGATCCCGGCGGTGAGAAACAAGAGGAAGCCCAGCGGCTGGAAGAAGATCCCCCACGCCGGCAGAAAACCCCAGAGCAATCCCCCCTGCGCCTTCACGATCTGGGCCAAAGACAGGGTTTGATAGACCAGCAAGAGCCCCACCAACGTCAGCCCGATCGTGATTTCATAAGAAATCATCTGCGCCGAAGCGCGAATCCCGCCCAACAGCGAATAGTTGTTGTTTGAGGACCATCCCGCCAGGACGACGCCATAGACGGCCACCGACATCATGGCGAAGATGAACAAAAGTCCGGCATTCAGATCGACCACCTGCAGCCCGATTGAGTGCCCGGCTATGGTGATCTGATTCCCGAAGGGAATGACGGCAAACGACAGAAGCGCGAAAAAGATGGCCAGCACCGGCGCGATCGCATGCAAGAACCGGTGCGGCGTCTCGGGGACAAAATCCTCCTTGGTGAACATCTTCACGGCGTCGGCAATGATGTGAAACAATCCCCACAGGCGCAGACCGAGGATCGGGGCGCGGTTGGCGCCGATCCGATCCTGCATGATCGCCGACTGCTTGCGTTCGACCCAGGTGAGCAGACCCGCCAAGGACAGCACGAACATGATGATGAACACAGTCGTACCCAACGCGGCGCCGATGACAAAGGACATACTCATTGCTCAAGCCACAATCAAGTCGCGCCCACCATCAGCCAATAGGCGGCATGGACCATTCACGCTGTTGATTTCGACGTTGTCCGTTGCGACGGATTGACACCTTCCCATCCAAGAACGCGATACGACAGACCCGCGAAATACTCCACCTGCCCCGCCAGTTCGGCGAAGCACAACTCGGGCTCGCGCGGCGTGAACGGCAACTCCCAACGGTTGGCCAGTTGAGCCAGAATATCCAGTAGCGGTTTACTCTCCTCCAAAGGCGGAATCGCCGGCCAATATCTTTGCACTTGGCCGGTAAAATTGGTGATCGTCCCCTCTGTTTCAGCGTAGGTCGAAGCCGGCAGAGCCATCGTCGCCAGATCGGTCAGAATCGAATGGTGGCTCTGGATCGCCACCACCAAGTCGACTTGCGCCAGCGCCTGTTGTAAGTGAGCGGGGTCGACGCGTTCCGTCAAACCGCCGCCGAGCACGAAGAGGAGCCGAATTCGTCCAGAAGCAGCCGCTTGCAGGACGGAAGCGACTGTAAGTTCGGATTCCGTGGTCGCTTCGAGGATCCGTTGTGCGCCGAATGAGTTGGGGAATGTATCGGCTTTGCGCAACAGGTTGTCTTCGACACCACGCGGATCGGCCGGACATCGGCATGCGACCGTCGGGATCTTCATCCCGTCGCGGCAAAGCCGCCGTACGGCCCACAGTTCTTCGTTGGACAAATCCGGAGTGGCGATAACGGCCGCTGACGACACACCGTGCGCGGCAATGGCACGGGTCACCGACTCATCAACCGCTGCCAATGCCGTCGACCAATCACAGACTTGGACTCGGCCATCGGCGCCACGGACTCGGGGCTGCAAGAACCGATCTGGCGATTCGATCTGCTTGTAGGAATACCGTCCGGCGTCGCACATCCAGTAGCCGTTCACCTGGGCATTGAAGCGCGGCTTGTAGCGGGCGATCAACTTGCCGTCGTTGTGGTGGTTGCGGCGACGGTTCGTGTGAATCTCGATGTTGCAACCGCGGGCGCAGCCGTGGCAGACCGAATCGGTCTTGTCCAGATACCAGACGCGGACTTTGAAGCGAAAATCGCGGTCGGTCAAAGCCCCGACCGGGCAGACGTCCGCCAGGCAGCCCGAATAGGCGTTGTCAACGGCCGCTCCATCAACCGGGAGGAGTTCGGAGTGCACCCCGCGGTTGAAGATTCCCAGTTCGTGGGTATGGGTGATATCATCGACAAATCGCGTGCAGCGCGAGCAGAGGATGCAGCGCTCCGAATCGAGCATGATGTGCGGGCCGACGGGAAGCTGCTTGTGTTTCTTGGTCTTGTCCTCCAACAGGGTCGAGTCGTACCGCCCGAACTGCATGTAGAATTCCTGCAGTTTGCATTCCCCCGCCTGATCGCAGACCGGGCAATCCAGCGGGTGATTGGCCAGGAGAAACTCGAGAATCGCCGCCCGCGCCGTGGCCACCTGCGGCGTCGTCGTGCGGACCACCATGACGTCGGTGACGAAGGTGTAACAGGCGATTTGCAGCTTGGGCGCCTTTTCCACCTCGACCAAGCACATCCGGCAGGAGCCGGCGACCGGCAATCCTGGGTGGTAACAATAATGCGGGATAAAGAGGCCAAGCGTGTCCGCCGCCTGAATGATCGTCGTGCCAGAGGCGACTTCGATCGGGCGATCATCGATGGTGATCTTGGGCATCGGCGGGGAGGGCCGCTTACGCGGTGTAATTGGCCGGTGTCCCCAGCCCGGTGTACTTCACGTACTCGCGATCATAATCCTCGATCGGAACCATGTCGATCGTCTCCCAGGGGCAGTTCTTTTCGCACAGACGGCAGCCGATGCACAGATCGTCCACCACGCGCACCGTCTGATTGAAACCGGGATTGGCCGTGTCGGGACCGGGGATCGTCACGATGCAGTCGGGGACCGGGCAGAAATCGATGCACACCTCGCACCCGGTGCACCCCTCCTCCACGATCACCGCCATGAGTTTGGGGCGTTTCTTCTCTTTGGTCTTTACGGCTTCAGCCATTGTCGCACCTTACTTACGCTTCAACCATTTGAATCGTCATAACTGCTATACGGCGGCCACCGGCTCGCCAATGTGCGCTTCGCGCACAGGCAATGTCGTCACCGGCTGCCCGCGGCGCACCCAGGCCTCAAACTCCGGCCGGAATTTGGTCACACAACTGACCACCGGCAAGGCCGCCCCATCGCCAAAGGGGCAGATTGTGTTGCCCATGATGTTCCGCGAGATGCGCAGCATGTTGTCGACGTCGCCCGGGCGGCCGCCCAGATCGAGGATGCGCTCGACGATCTTCTCCAGCCAGGCCGTTCCCTCCCGGCAGGGAGTGCACTGGCCGCACGATTCGTGCGCGTAGAACCGGATGATAACCTTCAGCGCCTCGACCATCGACACCGTTTCATCGAAAACGATCACGCCCGCCGATCCCAGCATCGTCCCCCTCTTGGCCAGCGAATCAAAATCCATGGGCACGTCGATCTCATCGGGAGTCAAGATCGGCGCCGAGGAGCCCCCGGGAATCACGGCCTTGAGGGCCCGTCCCCCGGTGACGCCCTGGGCGTGGTCATAGATCATTTCCCGCAGGGGCGTGCCCATCGGCAATTCATACACGCCGGGACGGTTCACGCGCCCGGATATCGAGTACATGCGCAAACCACCATTACGCTCCGACCCCAGATCGGCGAAGGGCTGCGCCCCCATCTCGACCACGTATGGGACATACGACAGGGTTTCGACATTATTCACGACCGTCGGGCAGCGCATGTACCCCTCAACCGCGGGAAAAGGGGGTTTGAGCCGCGGCCAGCCGCGTTTTCCCTCCAGCGATTCCAGGAGCGCGGTCTCCTCGCCACAGATATACGCCCCGGCGCCACGGTGAACAACGATATCGAGGGCGAAATCATGCCCCATCACCGTCTCGCCGAGAATCCCGGCGGCCTTCGCCTCGACGATCGCCTGCTCCACGTGCTCCACCGGCAGGTCATACTCGCCGCGGATGTAGATGAACGCCTTGTGCGACTGGATCGCCCAGCAGGTGATGATGATCCCCTCGATCAACAGGTGGGGATCATGGATCATGATGATCTTGTCTTTGCAGGTCCCCGGCTCGCCTTCGTCGCCGTTGACGACCAGGTATCGCGGCTTGGGCGAATCCTTGGGCAGAAAGCTCCACTTGCGTCCGGCGGGGAATCCGGCGCCCCCCAGTCCGCGCAGATTCGATTTGATGACCTCGGCAGTCAGCGCTTCAGGCGTCATGGCGAACGCCGCTTCCAGACGTGAATAGGCGCCATGCGAACGCGCCACGCTCAGGGTGTGCGAGTTCTCAATGCCGACGTTCTTGGTGACGAGTTTCAGCATTTCTACCTCGGGGGGCATATGCAATACGCCCCTACTTCTCTCCAATGAGCTGATCAATCGACGTCTTGGTCAGATTCCCGACATACCGGTTGTCCAACCGCATCGCCGGGGCGCATTCGCAATAACACAGGCATTCCACCTCGGAGAAAGAAAACTTCCCATCGGCGGTTGTTTCGCCGGGGCCGATGCCCAGCCGTTGCTGCAGATACCGGCTCAAGTCCGCCGCCCCCGCCAGCCAACAGGAGACATTGCGGCAAATCTGGATGTGATGTTGACCCATCGGCCGCCGGGGATACATCGTGTAAAAGGTCACCACGATGTGAATCTCATTGAGCGGCCGTCCCAGGATTTCCGCCGCGATCTTTTCCACCTGCGGCGAAATCCAGCCGAACTCGCGCACCGCCAGCCACAGAATCGGCAGGGTCGCCGACCGTTTGTCCGGGTAACGGGCGAAGATCGCCGCCATGTCGCGGCGTGCCGCATCCGACCATGAGACCGGCCCGGGGTGGTCGACCATGCCGTAGTCGATCGTCGGCGATGATTCACGTATCGAAGTGTGTTCGATCATCTCCACCTGTTTATAAGACCCTCACCCTAGCCCTCCCTAAGAGGGAGAGGGGATAAGATGAGAACTACTGCGCTCGGACCCCCTCTCCCCTCTGGGGAGAGGGCTGGGGTGAGGGGCGAGGGGAGGGGAAGATCCTCACCGATCCAACTCCCCCGCGATCATGTTGATTGAGCCGAAGGTCGGAACAATATCCGCCACCATGCCGCCTGTAATCATGCGGTCCAGACCCTGCATGAGATAAAAGCACGGGGGCCGGCAGCGCACCCGGTATGCACGCCCGGAACCGTCGGACACCATGTAAAACCCCAGTTCACCGTTGGCCGCCTCGTTGGCGATGTAGATTTCGCCGGGCGGGGGCTTGATCCCTTCGCCATCCATGATCAACATGAAATGGTTCATCAATCCTTCGATGTTGCCATAGGTGTCATCCTTGGCGGGCAGCACGGTCCCTTTATCGGCGGCATTTAGGTGATGCGCGTGAGCGCGGTCGCCGCCTTCCAACGTCGGATCGGGGCGCACGGTGCGCAGCAGAAGATCGGCGGTCATCCCCATCTTGGCGGCATCGACCATCTGGGCGCCGGATAATGGCCGACTCGCCGCGTCCACCTGCACCGCCCCGGCAGGAATCTGAATGATCGTCTGCCTTAGAATGCGGATCGACTGGTGCATTTCCTCCAGGCGAACCAGGTAACGGTCGTAATTGTCGCCGACGGTCCCGACCGGCACATCGAAGTCGAGCCGGTCGTAGACCAGGTATGGCTCGTCCTTGCGCAGATCGCGCGCGCGCCCGGTCGAGCGCAGAACCGGGCCGGTGAATCCCAAAGACCATGCCTCATCGGCTGAAATAATGCCGACGTCCTTCATGCGGTCGAAGAATATCCGATTACGCGTTAAGAGACGGTCGACTTCGGCCACCTCCCGTTCGGTCGCAACCAAGGCCGTTCCCAAACGCCCCAGCCACCCCTCCGGCAAGTCCGCTTTCACGCCGCCGACGCGCACGTACGACACCGTCAGCCGCGCCCCGGTGAGTTCTTCCACCAGTCCATACAGTTCTTCGCGCGCCTTCATGAGGTAAATGAACGGCGTCATCGCCCCCAACTCCATCGCGCTGGCG
>JACQFV010000170.1 GCA_016199865.1 Candidatus Zixiibacteriota bacterium
ACCAATCTGACTCTGACCCTCATCCCGGCGGGACCCTACCCGCGCGGTGTGACACCCGTCTGGCTGCGTGTCACGGACACGGGGGGTCTCAAAGACTCCTGCAACGCCACGGTGACGGTCAATGACGTCACCCCACCCGTCATTGCCTGTCCGGGGAAAGACAGCGTCGAGTGCCAGAGCGCCGTGCCGGCGGCGGCGACCAACCTCGCGGGTTTTGTGGCCCAGGGTGGGACGGCGTCGGATAACTGCGGAGCGCCGACCATCACGTTCCAGGGTGACGTCGCCTCCGGCAGCTGCCCGCGGACGATCACGCGCACCTACCGCGCGACCGACGGCTCCGGCAATTTCGCCGAATGCACGCAGACGATCATCGTTCACGACGTCACCAAGCCGACGATCACCTCGTGCCCGAAAGACACGGTGGTCACGATTGGCGCTCTCGACCCGCTACCGGCCGTCACCTTTACGGTCACCGCTTCGGACAATTGCGGCGTCGATCACATCACCACCAATCCGGCTTCAGGATCGACCTTCGCCGAGGGTGTGACCACAGTCAAGTCCGTGGCCGTCGACTCCTGCGGCAACAAATCCGACACCTGCCATTTCACGGTGACGGTCAACCGGCAGTCGCAGAAAGTGCCGCCGGTCGCCAAGTGCAAGGACGTCACGGTCAACGCCAACGCGAGTTGCCAGGCCAACGCCTCGATTGACGATGGTTCGAACGATCCGGACGGCGGGCCGGTCACGTTGGTCCAAACGCCCGCCGGACCGTATTCGTTGGGCACGACCAAGGTCACGTTGCACGTCACCGACGACGAGGGGGACACCGCCTCGTGTCAGGCCAACGTGACGGTCGAAGACCACACGCCGCCTTCCGTCGTCTGCACGGGCGACATCACAGTCGCCAACGATCCGGGGCAGTGCGGCGCCTCTGTGGGCTGGCCGGCCCCGCAGGTCTCCGATAATTGCTCGGGCGCGCAGGCCGTCTGCGTCCCCGAACTCCCCATTCAGAAGAGCGGGGAGAGTCTCACCTTCTTCCCGATTGGTAAGACGAAGGTACAGTGCATCGCGACCGACGGCTCCGGGAACAAAGACACCTGCGAATTCTTCATCACGGTCAACGACACGACCAAACCGCAGATCGTCTGTCCGCAGGACATCAAAGTCGCCAACGATCCGAATGAGTGCGGCGCCGTTGTCTCCTGGACCGACCCGATTCCGACCGACAATTGCCCCAATGTCAAGGCGATCTGCAAACCGGCATCGGGAAGCTTCTTCAACGTGGGGCCGACCACGGTCTGGTGCGTGGCGACTGATGCCTCGGGGAACAAGGACTCGTGCTCGTTCACGGTGACCGTGAATGACACCGAGAAGCCGAAGATCACCTGCCCGAACGACCTCGTGCTGGACAACGATCCCGGCCAGTGCGGCCGCCTTGTCACTCTGGGCGGCGGCGAAGTGGCCTCGGACAATTGCCCCGGCTACACGGTCAACTGCTTCCTGGACAATAAGGCGGTCACAACTCCCGGGATATTCCTCCCCGTCGGCGACACCTACATCGATTGCATGGTGACGGACGCGTCGGGGAACACCGACCAGTGCCAGTACAAGATCACGATCCGCGACGTCGAACCGCCGGTGATCCAGTGCCCGGCGGACATCGTCGTCATCGTGGGCGTCTCGGAGATCGGCGCGCCTGTGACTCTTCCGGCCGCCACGGCCACCGATAACTGCCCGGGAGTGACCATCAAATGTGATTCCGCATCGGGCGCCTTCTTCAACGTGGGCACCACCGAAGTCTGCTGTACCGCCACCGACGCTTCCGGCAACAAAGACACCTGCTGCTTCAAGGTCAGTGTCGAGAACTTCTTCATCGAACCCGAAACATCGGTGGGGAACTGGCTTTCGACCGATCGGATGTTCGGCACGGCCAATTCGTTTTTCGATGTGTTTGTCGACGTCTCGGGGCTGCCGCCGGGGACGTATGACGGCGTCGTTTACATCGCGGATGGCATGATGATGAAGGCCGGGACGCTGAGTCCTGTCGGCGGCGGCGCCATCCTCGCCACGCCCGACACCCTGCGTTTCAACGCCAACGTCGACGGGCCGAATCCGCCCAAGGACAGCGTGTACGTCTACCTCGATCCGGCCAAGTCGTCATCGCAGTCGAGCGGCATCCAAATCTTCGATTCGGTGATCGTGATCCTGACCTTGCACCAGGTCAAAACGCCGACCATCGAGGCCTCGGTGGACAGTCTGTGCTTCAACATCCTGGCCAACAAGAACGACACGCTGTGCAAGTACTTTGAATTGACGATGACCGACGGCAGCGAGAAACCCTGGTGCTACTACTTGGTGCATCCAGAGAACGCGGCCTTTATTCCGGTGGTCGATCCGACCGGCGGGACGACGCCCAGCAAGGTGCACGTGTGCGTGGATCCGTGCGAACTGGAACCGGGCCAGTACATCGACACCATCCTGTTCTGCCCGTGGTTATGCATCAACGGCGCAGAGAAGGATGCCCGCATCATCCCCTGCGCGGCGGTCATCGTCTGCCTCAACGTCGTCAATTCGCCGCACCTGATGATCAACAAGACCGGTTTTGTCTTCCACGTGCCGTACTGTGAACCGGTCGACCCGCAGAAACTGGGCATTAGCAATCTCGACGGCGGCGATCTGGTCTGGTCAACGCGAATCTCCTCCTGCGATCCGCCGGCTCCGGCCGACTGGCTCATCATCGATCCGTCCTCGGGCGTCGGTGACGCGGAGGTCGATCTCAAGGTCGACTGCACGCATCTGCCGCCGCCGCAGGGCAAGTGCGACACGTTGTGCGCCTCGATCGAAGTGAGCGCCCTCTGCGCGCGCTGGTCGCCGCAGTATGCCCTCTGCACGCTGATCGTCTGCCCGCCGCCCCCGCCGCCGTGCAGAATCTGCGGGAGCGTGCTCTCGTCCGTTCCGACCAAGAGCGGCGAACCCTCGCCTCTCGAAGGGGCCTGCGTGCAGGTCTGGACTTCCTATCCGGACGGCGAATTGATCGGCACGGACACGACCGATGAGAAAGGTCTCTTCTGCATCCTCGGTCTGGATCCGGATAAGACCTACGACCTGCGTGTGTACGCCAAGGGGTACTGCCCCGAGATTCTTAAGGGCGTGCGCTGCGGTGATGTGCTCTTCACCATTACGTTGTCGCCGATACCGTTCGTCGACAAACACGGATGGCCGCTCTTTGCGGACTACTATTCGCAGGATGCCAAGACTTTCGGCGTGCCCCTGCAGGTGGGAGACGTCATCCTGGCGCTCGATCCCGACGGCGTCTATTGCGGCGTCGCGATCGTTGGTGAACTGACGGGTCTGGACGGCGACTACCTCATCCACGTCCTGGGCGACGATCCCAAGACGGCGGAAGATGAAGGCGCCAAAGAAGGCGACAAGATCACCTTCCTTCTGAACTGCGTCTGCCCCGAGGTTGCGCCGGACACCTGGTCCAATCAGGTCAGCTATAAGTTCGACGTGGACTTCCGTTGCAACCACAAGAAGGAATGCTGCGACCTGTGCTATCCGTGGAATCTGATCTCGTTCAATGTGATTCCCGACGATGATTCGCTGCCCGCCGTCTTGGACTCCATCGACGGCAAGTACGAGCGCGTCTACACCTCGACCTGCAAGGACGGACCGTTGTCGTGGCAGTCGGGACGTCCGCTCAACGATCTGAACAACATGGGTCCGTACCTCGGCTACGGTTTGCGCGTGACTGAGTCAGGGCTGCGGTTATGCATCGAAGGGACCGCCATTCCGGTCAACACACCGGTCTCGCTCTGCACGGGCTGGAACTTCATCCCCTACTACCCCGAAGCGCCCGACAATCTGGACCATGCCCTGGCCAGCATTGCCGGCGAGTACATCCACATCTTTGGGATGGAGTGCGAAGAACCTCTCTCGTGGCACGAGAACCGCACCGTCAACGATCTGGAATGCCTGCGGCCGTGCCTCGGCTACTTCATCAAGATGAAAAAGGCCGCGTTTCTGGTCTACCCGGCGGCCGGGTATGAATGCGTGACGGACGACACCGGGATTGCCTCGGGCAAGATCTCGGGGAGTCACAGCGGCCTTCTCAACCCGACCATGCGCTTCACCGACTTCTGGTCGCCGATGAACCCGGCTCAGTCCGAATTGGTGCAGGGCGATCAGCTGACCGTCAAGACCCAGTCCGGCGTGATCTGCGGCGAATGCACCGTCGGGGCAGGTGGCGCCTTCCTCGTGCACGTCTTCGGCGATGATCCGGTCACCGCGATCGTTGAGGGCGCGCGCGACGGCGAGCTGCTCCAGTTCGAAGTCAACGGTGTCCCGGCGCAAGTGACCGATGGCTCGGCCTTCTGGAACGAGCGTGAATCCTCGCGTCTGACGATCACGCCCGCCACGGCCAGTCCGGTCCCGGCCGACTACGCGCTGTTGCAGAACTATCCCAATCCGTTCAACGCCGGCACGGTCATTCCTTTCGCCCTGAAGAACGGCTCGCAGTGGACGCTGACCGTCTACAACGTGGTCGGGCAGGCCATCCGGACGTTCCAGGGAACTGATGCGGCCGGCGTGGTGCGCGTGGCTTGGGATGGCACGGCGGACGGCGGTTCCACGGTGCCCAGCGGGATCTACTTCTACCGCGTGCGGACGCCGGAATGGACCGACGCCAAGAAGATGACGCTCTTGAAGTAAGATGGTCCGATGAACACTGACCGCGATTCGCATCCCGGGCGCCCCAAGGTGGGGCGCCCGGGGCGAATCAGCCGAAAGGGATGGTCACGGTGAATAAGGCAAAGGGGCAGATCGCACGCGGGGCCTTGATTCTGGGAGCCGTGCTACTGACAGCGCCGGCCGCGTTCGCGCAAGTCGGGGGGCGGGTGCGCGCCACCGGCGGCGCCGCCATCAGCGGCGCGAAAGTCGAAGTCTGGGATTCATATCCCGGTGGGTCGATCATTGATTCCAGTACCACCGGCGCTCCGGGTACCTTTGCCTTTGGCGCGGTAGCCGGGGACCATTTCGATCTGCGGGTGAGCAAGAAGGGCTACTACCCCACGATCGTTAGGAATCTGCCGGACCCAACTACGAATGCCCTGGTCGAGTTGGAGAACGCCCCGGCAATCCTAACCAGTCCGCAGACCGCAGATCTGTGGGACGATACGACTACATTTCTGGGCAAACCCATACTCCAAGGGGATGCTGTTTCGGGAATCGATCCTCAGGGAGTGATCTGCGGCCTGACGCAGACATATTTCGCCAATGGCGCATATCTGCTTCACGTATTTGGCGACGATGCTCTTACGACAGAAGATGAGGGGTTACAGCTCAACAACCCCGAGGCATTTGACATCAACGGATTGCCGGCAGCGATCGTAGGTGCCACGCCGCTATTCGACGGCATCGTCAGCAAGAAAGTTCGCCTGATCGGCGCGACGAGTGTGCCGGGGGCCACGGTCATCGGTGATCTGAACGCCGCCGGTGAGCCGGGCAAGACCGCCTCCGTACTGTTCCGTGTGTTCAATTCAGGGAATGTCTCCGGCAACTTCACCGTCTCGGCGGAGTTGGATCAGCCGTGGACCGTGACAGTGCAGCAGCCGGCCGGCCTCGTGCTGACGATCGACGCCGGGAAAGAAGCGGACGTTGTCGCGGGTGTCCACGTTCCCGGCGGGACGCCGGACATGGACGTCGAACTGCGCGTGATCGTTCATTCCGACACCTACTCCTCGGCCAATTCCGGCGCCTGGACGATCCTGTCGGTGACCGGGCACTCCGGCGTCGGTGACGGCGGCACAGGCGGCCTGATTCCCGACCAGTTTTCGCTGGCGCAGAACTACCCGAACCCGTTCAACCCGTCGACGCAGATTTCCTATTCGTTGAAGGCCGACGGCCGGGTGCGGCTGGAAATCGTCAATATCCTCGGGCAGAATATCCGCACTCTGGTTGAGGGATTTCGGTCGCGCGGCGCCTACTCCGAGATTTGGGACGGGCGCGACGATCAGGGCTCAGGCGTGCCGTCCGGGATTTACTTCTACCGGCTCGTCCAGGACGATCACTCGCTGGTGCGGAAGATGGTGCTTCTGAAGTAACCGGACCCCTCCGATGGACAGTTTCGCCCCGCGCCGCGATGGCGCGGGGTTTTTTTGTCTGCGGGTTTGCACGGAAATCGCGTTGCGTCCGGGGGCCGCTGTGATACCTTTTGCTGGCCCCGCGTTGGGGTAGATTCTATCGTTTGGGGTTTCTTGAGAGGAGGAGTTGAAATGGCGCGAAAGAATTTGGCACGAGCACCGTTCTGGACGCTGATAGCGGGCTTGATCGCCGCGTTGGCGGCGACGGCAGCGTGGGCGGACGTCACCATCACGGAGCGTTCAACCTCAAATGGCCTCGGCGGGATCATGAACACCGAAGGGACATCCACGGAGTCGTACAAGGGCGACATGCACATGACCGAGTCGGAGAGCCGGATGACCAACAAGGTGATCGGCTTCCTCGGCGGCGGGAAACCCACGAAGACCACGTCCGTAGTCCGTCTGGACAAGGGCGTGATGTGGGAGATCAACCACAAGGACAAGACCTACACCGAGATGACGTTTGCGCAGATGCGGGCCATGATGGACTCGCTGGGCCGGGCGTTCGCAGGCGCGCAGGGTCAGGCCGCCGCTCAGAAACCCCAGATCGACACCAGCAAGGTGACCTTCTCGCCGCCGACATTCGAGGTGAAGAAGACCGGCAAGTCGGAGACGATCGCCGGGTACAATTGCGAACAGAGCATCATGACCATGACGACGGAGGGAACCGACAAGAAAACCGGTGACAAAATGAAGTTGCTCCTGACCATGGACATGATGCTGACCCCGAATTCCCCGGCAGCGGCGGAGCGGGAGCGCTTTGGACGCAAGATGGCCGAGGCCATGGGATCGACCATGGATAAGTCGACGGCGCAGCCCATGATGGGCATGATGGGCGCCTATGGCGTCGACCTGAAGAAGCTGGCGGGGGAAATGGAGAAGATGAAGGGCTTTCCCATGCGGTCGGTGATGGCGTTCCATATTGAGGGGAAACAGTTCGACCAGCCGCCCCCGACTTCTGAGGGTAAATCGCAGGAGAGCCCCGAGGCCTCCAATAAAAGCAATGCCAAGACGGAGGAGACGCCATCCAATCCCTCCGATGCGGCGAAGAAGGCGCTCGGCGGGCTGTTCGGGAAGAAGAAGGATAAAGAAGCCGAGAAACCGGCGGAGTCGAAGAAGACCCCCCAGTCCGCGCCGCCGCCGGATAATGCCCTCTTTTCATTCACCACGGAAGTGACGGCGATCTCGACGGACGCCGTGGCGGGCGACCGCTTCGAGATTCCCGCCGGATACAAGAAGGCGAAGAGTGCGTTCGAGAAGTAGTCACCCGAATCTCCCGACGGGAGAAGGGTTAATCTGAGGGCATCGTTCGCGGATGGCCTTGTCCTCTCTGTAGGGTAGAGCGTCAGCGGCAGGAGCATTATATTGCCACCCATGGCTTCCGATTCGAATGACATGAGAGGCGCAGAGGATTCAGGTCGCGGATCGCTACGAGCGCGGGTCATCGTTGCTGTCCTGCTCCTTTTGGCCCTCGTGTACTTCGCCACGGACCTGCGCTGGGCGTATGGCCCGCTGGGGCGGTGGGCACACAACCGACCTGGCGCTTCGTCGCGGACCTATCCCTACGCGGTGGAAAGTGTCCCCGCCGGCGCCCAAGTGTACGTCAACAACACTCTCGTGGGGACGACGCCGTACGGATATGATAATTTCGAGCCCGGCCCTTTACGGTTGCGGCTGGAAGTTCCCGGCCTGGCTCCTGTAGAGACAGTGCTGATCGTCACGGCCGATGCCCCACCGCCGGTCTTTCCTCCCTTTGTGTTCAATGTTCGGCTCAACTTCCAGTCGGTGCCGGATGGGGCACGTCCGATCGTCAATGGCGGGCCCCTGCGCCCCTATGATGCGGTGAATTACAGTCTGCGCGCCACCGATACCATCTCCGTGCAGTACGAACTCAACGGCGAGCGCTCGTCGACGACCGCCCGGATCAACCCGGTGGCGGGTTTGCTGGGGGAGACGGACCCGTCTCGCTGGCAGTGGCGTCCATTTGGTTCAGACGGTCCGGCGCAACTCACCGGCATCATCGCGCGTTCGATTTATGTCGCGTCCGTGCCTCCGGGGGCGGAGGTCTACCTGGATCAGCACCTCCAGTCAGTGGGGCGGACAAACGGCACGATCGGTTTTCCTTACGGTGACCACCAAGTCAGGTTCGTCTATCCCCCGTTTGAGGAAGCCCACTTGTTCCTGACCGTATCCCGAAGCTCACCCGATACCTTGGCATTCCGCCTGACACGCATGGTCCATCTGGCCGCCTTCGATGCAGAGGATACGTCTCGCTCTCTGGAGGCCAGACTCTCACTTTTCCACGCAGGTGAAGACCGTTCCCCTGTGGGTCAGGAGCGACAGCAAACCCCCGGCACCGCGTCATTGGACGCTCAGGAGTACGTGGTGCAATTCGAATGCAAGGGGTACGCGGACACGGCGGTGACTCTGGCCTCCATCGCGGGAGAGCTGACTGTCGGTATGCGACCGCTCCGGGACAAATCAGGCTCGGGAGAGCTCGGGCAAAACCAAGCCGGGGCGGTGTCGGTCCGGTTCATTGTGCGGCAGGATCGCAATCGACCGCTGTCGGGGGCGCACGTGATTGGAATTGAAAAGTCCAGCGGGCAGGTGGTACGTTATGGGCCCACCGATCAGGCCGGGGAGCTCCTGACATATGTCCCAGCCGGCAATTACGAGTGGCGAGCGTCGAAAGACGGGTTTACCGCCAAACCCAACGGTGAACGGGTCAAGCCCGGCGGTCGAGTCAAGGAGATCAGTCTGCGGGTGAAGCCGCATTGATATTTGCCCTTCCCACGCGCGTTCGGGCGATCCAACTTCTCAAGTCTCACAGTCCCAGGGAGTAAGCGTGCCCAAATTCACGATCAGCCACCAAGGGCAGAAAGTTCAGGAGTGCACGGTGTCGGGCACGCGCATCGAGATCGGCTCCGCGCCGGGGAGCGCCATTCATCTTGATGACTTGTTGATCTCCCTGAAACAGGCGGCACTCGTTCAGGAAAAGCCCGGAGAAAAGTATCAGATCGAGCCGTTGTCGCGCTTCCCGGCGATGAAACTGGACGGTGTGGCCGTCGATGGAACCCTGCCCGTCAGCTCCGGGGCCAGGATCGCTGTCGAAGGGTACGAGATTCGGGTCGACTACCTGCCGGGCGAAGTCGGGGGAGTCGCGGTTCCCAATCCCCCCTCGGCGCGAGTCAATGTCTCCGTTTCACAGGAAAGGTCGTTGCCCCCGCCTCTGGAACCCGACTTGCCGCCGCCGCTCGATGACGAGCCGGTGGCGGTGTCCCCGGCCCCGGTGCCTCCAACCCCACCGTCAGTGACGGCACCGCGTGTGACGGCACGCTCTGGCGCTCCGGACATGGAAAAGACGGTCTTCGCACGCCGGGTCGGCCGTCTCGTGGCCGTCGCTGGTCCGCTCAAGGGGCAACACTGGACTCTATCATCGGGGGAAATGCGCATCGGGCGGGATTCCGCACAGAATGACATCGTCATTCGTGTCGGCAGCGATGGCCAGGTCGACACGAGCATCTCGCGGCGCCATGCCTCGGTGCACGTGATCGGGGAGCGGGTCTTCGTCGAGGATCAGGGGAGCGCGGCGGGCACTTATGTGGGGGGTCGCGCCGCCCCGCCCAAGCAGAAGGTAGAACTCAAGCCGCAGGATGTGATCGAGATTCGTTCCGCCAAAGAGAGCACGTTTCTGCAGGTCGAACTGGATCGCGTTGCCGCTCCTGCCGCCGTTTCGCTGACTCCGACCCCATCCCCAGAGCCGTTGCGCCGGGAGGAGCCGCCCCCAGCCCCGCCGCGGCCGGTCCAGGTGCCACGCTACGATCCGCCCCCCGATGACCAGGTGCCGGAAGAGAGAATTCCGGCGCGGCGAAGGCGGGCGACGGTCAGGTCCGATGACAATCCCTTCGCTCCAGCGCCGGGGAAGCCGGAATCCGGCCGGTGGCCGACCTGGGTGTGGATTGCGGGAGCCGGTGTTCTCGTGCTGCTGATCGTTCTCATCATCCTCTGGCTGTCGTGATCGCCTGCCGATCTCCACTTATGTGAAGCCGTCTGGCGGCACTCTCTGGGTTGTCGGTCGGCCCGCGAAGGCGTATCTTGGCAGGACCCGCCTTTGGCCCGGCGGCGCAAACTGACGGTGGCGGACTTCGATACTCAAGCGGCGCACAGTGTGATGGTATGATCAAGGTCGTCCTGCATGGGGAGAGTGACATTGGCCGGGTGCGCCGGGTCAATGAGGACAGCTTCCGCCTGATCCCCGAGCGCGACACGCTGGTGGTCTGCGACGGCATGGGGGGACATGCGGCGGGGGAGATTGCCTCGCAACGGGCCGTCGAGACGGTCGAGGCCTCTCTTCTGCGCAGCCGCGAATTGGCGCCGCCGCCAATGGATTTGACCCAGGCGGTGTCGTCCA
>JACQFV010000174.1 GCA_016199865.1 Candidatus Zixiibacteriota bacterium
CGTGACAGGGTATGTCTTTGAGCACTTTACCAATGCGGGTCCCGGCTCTATCAATGGTCCAGATCCCATCTTGGACACGGCAAGGGAAGCGCCGATCTTTCTGTCCTCGAACCCCAGAGGCGGCATAAGGATATTGTCTGTTGAAGGGTCGACCTTCCCCGGCGTCGAAATGGCGGTGCGCATCACGATGCCGGACAGTCTCAGAGGACTCTCCGCTGATCCGCGGTCAAATGCCCCGGTGCCTCTTTCGAGGCGCTGAGTCTCGGGTGTGTGCTTCGCACGTGCCTCTTGCGCAGTGCGACACAGAAAGAGGTGCGTTCAGAGAACGAACGCACCCTACGATTCCTCTCCTTCAAGTTTCGTAGGGTGGGCCCAGCCCACCATATCGTGTCGAGGTAGAAAGAATGTGGGCGGAGCCCACCCTACATTAGGAATTCACAATCAATTCGTCATTCGCTCCAGGTATTCCTTGGAGCGGGTGTCGACTTTGACCTTGTCGCCGACTTTGACGAAGAGCGGGACCTTCACGACCAGCCCGGTTTCGAGGGTGGCGTTCTTGGTGAGGTTGGAGACCGAGTCGCCCTTGACGCCCGGTTCGGCGTCGGTGACGGTGAGCACGACCGCGGCAGGCAGTTCGAGCGAAATCGGTTTGCCTTCGAAATACAAGACGCGGTAATCCTGGTTTTCCATCAGGAATGGGGCATACCCCTCAATGTGCTCCTCGGTCAGGGTCACCTGATCGTACGTCTTGTTGTCCATGAAATTCCAGGCGGTGCCGTCGGTGTACATGTACTGCATGTTGCGCTGCTCGAATTCGGGTTCCTCAAACATCTCGCCGGAGGCGTAGATGCGCTCGAGGATCTGCCCTGTCTTGAGGTTGCGGAGTTTGATCGTCACCTTGGCGCGCCGTTGGGCGGTCCGGGCGTTCTGGAAATCGACGATCTCCCACAATTGCCCTTCGATTTTGAGTTTCTTGCCCTTACGGAAATCGCTGGTCGAAATCATGCCCTATGGTCTCCCCTGTTTCGGCCGCGCAGACCCCAGCGGCCGCAATCACACAAGATAAGCGCCGCGGGCGGAATCGGCCAGCGATAACCGTAACGATTGTAGGGGCGAGGCGGCGCCTCGCCCCCGGTGAGTCCCCGAAAGGGCGACCCGTCCCTCCTGCCGTCGGGATCTTCGACCGGGTCGCCCCTACGATGAGACAGGTCAATCGATCACAGATTCTGGATGATCCGGTCGGCGTAGCAGGAGGTCGAGACCTCGCGGGCGCCTTCCATCAGGCGGGCCAGATCGTAGGTCACGATCTTCTCGCCGATGGTCTTCTCCAGCGCCTTTTCGATCAGCCGCGCCGGTTGGCCCCAGTTCAGATAGTCAAGCATCATCACGGCGGAGAGGATCAAGGAACCGGGATTCACCTTGTCCAGACCGGCGTATTTTGGCGCCGTGCCATGGGTGGCCTCGAAGAGCGCCACGTGGTCGGAAATGTTGGCGCCGGGGGCCATCCCCAGACCGCCGACCTGGGCGGCGCAGGCATCGGAGAGGTAATCGCCATTCAGATTGGGTGTGGCGAGAACATCATACTCGTCGGGGCGCAGGAGCACCTGCTGGAACATCGAATCGGCGATCCGATCCTTGATCACGATCTTCCCCGCGGGCACCTGGCCATCGTACTTGGACGTGACTTCGGCCTCGGTCACGGTCTGCGCCGCGAACTCCTTCTTGGCCAGGGCATATCCCCAGTCGCGGAAAGCCCCCTCGGTGTATTTCATGATGTTGCCCTTGTGCACGAGCGTCACCGACCGGAGACCATGGTCGATGGCATGACGGATCGCCTTGCGCACGAGCCGTTGGGTGCCGGTAACGGAAATTGGTTTGATCCCGATCCCGGAGTCGCTGCGGACTTTCACCTTCATCTTGGTCTCAAGGAATTTGATTACCGTCTTGGCTTCCTTGCTTCCCTTGGGCCATTCGATCCCGGCGTAGACATCCTCGGTGTTTTCGCGGAAGATCACGACGTTCATCCGTTCGGGGTGCTTCACCGGCGCGGGCACGCCCTGGAAATACCGCACGGGACGCACGCAGGCATACAGGTTCATCACCTGACGCATCGTCACATTCAGACTCCGAAAGCCGCCGCCGATCGGTGTCGTCAGCGGGCCCTTGAGCGCGACGATGTAGGTCTTGACGGCCTTGATCGTGTCGGCAGGGAGGATGTCATCGTAGCGGGCTAATGCCAACTCACCGGCATAGACATCGAACCAGACGATGCGTTTCTGTCCGCCGAAGGCCTTCTGCACCGCCGCATCCACCACGCGTCTTGTGGCGCGCATGATGTCCGGGCCGATCCCATCCCCCTCGATGACGGGGATGATAGGATTGTCGGGAATGATCCGTTTGTCGCCGGCGATCCGGATTGGTGTGCCGTCGGAGGGCGGCGTGATCTTGGCGAACTTGGGTGTGGTAGCCTTTCCGGCCATGTGTTCTTCCTTTAATCCGTAGGGCGGGCTCTGCCCGCCGTTTATTACGAATCCTAAACGAGAGGCGGGCAAAGCCCGCGCTACGAAAGACTGGCGATGATCTCCTTGTAAACTGACGCTGACTTCTGCAAGGCCTCGAGTTCGGGCTTGTCCAGTTTCAGTTCGTGGATCTTCTCCACGCCGCCCGCGCCGAGGGTCACCGGCACACCGATGTAGACGTCTTTCAAACCGTACTGGCCGCTCAGATAGGCCGACGCCGCCAGAATCGTCTTACGATCATTCAGGATGGCATCGGCCATCGCCACGGTCGAGGCCGCCGGGGCGTAATAGGCCGATCCGGACTTGAGAAGTCTCACGATTTCGGCGCCGCCGTCCCGCGTCCGCTGCGCAATCGCCTCGATCCGCTCCTTGCTCAACAGTTCGGTGATCGGTATTCCGGATACCGTGGTGTACCGTGGCAAGGGCACCATCGAATCGCCGTGGCCTCCCAGAACCATCGCCTGTGTTTCCGTCATGGCGCACCCGAGTTCCATGGCCACGAAGGTGCGGAAGCGCGTGGAATCCAAAACTCCGGCCTGGCCGAAGACCATGTGCGGCGGCAGGCCGGATTTTTTCCAGGCGCGGTAAGTCATCACATCAAGGGGATTGGACACGACCAGGAGCATCGCGTTGGGGCAGTGCGCCTTGATCCCCGCCATCACCGCATCCATGATCTGGATATTCGTGTTGAGCAAGTCTTCGCGGCTCATCCCCGGCTTGCGGGCGATGCCGGCGGTGATGATGACCAAAGATGATCCGGCGGCGGCGGCATAATCATTGGAGCCGGTGACCTTCGCGTCATAACCGCGAATCGGCCCCGCCTGGGTCAGGTCGAGCGCCTTTCCCTGCGGCAACCCTTCGATCACGTCGATCAAGACGACGTCGCTGAGATTTCCTTCCGCCAGATACTGGGCGCAGGCCGCCCCCACGTTACCGGCGCCAACCACGGTCACTTTTTTCTGCATATCGGTCCCTCTCTCGCTGCCTCCGAATCCGGCAGCGACAAAAAAGGGGCTCGAGGCCCCTTGTTCCACATCGATTTTCAGAATCATGCGGGAGTCGAGGGTGGTGCCCCCGGCCTTGCGGGATTCCTAACGTGGCCCGTCCATCATCATCGAATCGGGGCTGACCCACGAACTGTCACTGCCCCAATTGCAATCGATGATTTCAGAGTGGCGATTCCATGTCACTGGCGGCGTCAGTGGCAGCAGCACGCGAATGGCCGCCGTGGGGTTGACAGTCCCCAAGTCTGGATCAACCACGGGGCAGTAGTCGCCGGGCTGCATCACCGTGTAGTCGATCACCGTGCCCGCTTCGCCGCGCGTGATCTTGTTCAGCCAGATGCCGCCGCCCCAATGGGTCGTGTTACCGGAACGCAGGATCAAAACCGCATGGGTGGAGAAGTCGACGTCGAATCCGCCCCACCACGGGAGCATCGGAATCGGCTCGATGGGCCGGCCCGGATCGCTCCAGCCGCTGTCGCCGGGGACTTGGGTCGAATCGGGTGGTTTGCGCCAGTGATCATGCCAACGGGCCGAGTCACAGCCCAAGGCCGATTGAATCCAGGCCTCGAAACGGTCATGGTCGGTAATGATGGTTTCGCCGGGACCGAGGTCGCAGGCCGCGTCGGTGTAATACAGAGTCAACGGCTCATTCGGATCGGGACCCCACTGGCAGGTGTAGGTCGTGTCGGTCCTCTCCCAAGTGATCTTGCCGTTGACCGGCCGTGACGCCACGACGGCAACCACCGGCGACGTGCCCCGGATCAGCATTGGCCCCACGATCATCGCGCAACAGGTCTCGTCGAGACGGGAAACCAGATAACGGACGGTTGCTCCTTGCGCGCTGGGAACTACGTCAGTGATGGACACGGCGCGCATACACCACGCCCCAGAGTCGTACTCAACGCGGATCGCCAGCACAACGTCTCGTCCAAAATCCACCGCGGGCGGCACGGTGTCGCACCGCTGGCAGGGTGGAACGGTATCGATGATGATCGAGTCCATCCACGTGCTGTCACGAACGCCCATCGGGCCCGGCCCCATCTGCGACGAATCGCCCCGCCAAAGACAGCCGTTAGCGGCCTTCCACCAGGCCGCCCAGTCGGCCTGATTGTCGATCAGTTGTTGGGATGGGGTGTGGGTACAGTCCCAGTCGGAATAGAAAATCGGGACAAGCCCCGAATCGGGAATGATCGGGGGGCGATTCGGGCCGGATTCACCAGGCCCGCCCGTGAACGGATCGTCATCCTGCAGTCGACCGCCCCCGGCCAATGGTTTGTAGCTGGTGCCGGGCTTGGTGGGACCCCGGTCGCTGCAGCCAACCACCAGCGCCAGGACGAGTCCCGCGCATATGATCAAGCTTCTTCTCATGACCAACCCCTGAGTCCGATGTACACTCGGCATTCTCAGGCCGCTCTGCGAGTATTACAACTGCGAGGCGAGATTATTCCATCGGTTCGGGGAGAGAAGGCAACCCAACCAACGATGATACCCCCCTAACACGCTAATGGTCAATGGCTTGCCGTGAGAGCACGCATGAATTATTGAGCGCTGGCCACATGAGGCCGCTCTTCGATAGGGAGCGACAGTTGCCTGCCAAAGCCTGATTTAGCGGATTCTCGATAGAGCTTGTCCGCAAACACGCGAGTGTCGGCGATTTCTCTTTCCAAGAATGCTCGGATCCCGCTTGTTGATTCTGCTTCCCGATCCTCAGTCAGTACCGCACCCCAATGACGGAGTCTAGGTTCCATTGCACACCTCACATGGCTATCCAACGCCTAATGCCTGCCTTTCTGGAGGAGATACGCAGTCAATTACCGTTTTTTCTTGAAGAATTAGTTGGATCAAGTCTCCTACTGCCTCCCGTTCCTTCTCGTCGAATAGGCGAGCCTGGAATCCCATGTCTCGCAGTTCATGGTAGTCGATAATGTAATCGTGAGAAGGGTAGCCAAGGACGAGTCTATCGAGGACGAGCGTACGCTTATCTTCATCCCACCCCAGAAAGCGACTCAGCAATCGGTTGCCGTACTCCTTGCCGACAGAGAGAGCGCGGCTGTATTCACCCAACTTCACTGGGTCCAGTTGCTTGAAAAGTGGCTCGGTTGTAACTCGCACAAATTCAGTAGCGTGCTTGAGGCATTCGTCCAAGTCCATGCCCGACCGCCGCTGAATCATTTTCACTGTAAGATCAAGAGTTTCCAGAGAAAATTTCTGCAACTGTTCAAGTGCCTTAAAGGGGTTGAGTGCAGATGTAAACTCCCCCTTTCCACCCCGTTTCTGCTCGAATACCTGCGTATCGAGCGGTCCAAGCTCCGCCACATCGTCAAGAATGATTTCATCGGCGCCTATGCAAAGAAGAGTCGCGGCGCTCTTGGCAAAGAGAGGAACGCAAGCAATGACCTTCTTCGCGTGAATCCTAAGAAGTTTGGCTATTTGATATGCTGCCTGTATGTCGCCACCACCCGAGTGAATTACGAGATCTAGTTCGTCAAACCGTTTGCCCTCGAGAGCTCTGCGGACGCTGAAAACATGCTCATACCTCATTGATTGCGGAAGAAACAGAAACAATGCGGGGCGCGCACGCGATGTGGTGTATCTGACGAACTCATCGGGTGTACCGGCTTTCTCGACTTCTCCGGTTCGCTTCGCTTGCATAGTTGTAAGCCTCTTCCTAAGCGGAAGGTTCAATGCCGACGTCAGAGCCCACTTTCATTGAAAAAGAAAGCAATTTCGGTCCGGGCATTGTCAACCGAATCCGAGGCGTGGACCGAGTTTTTCTCCAAGTCGACCGCCAGATCGTATCGCAACGTGCCGCAGGCGGACTTCTTGGGATCGGTAGCGCCGATCAGGGTCCGTAGATCGGCCACGGCGTTGTCCTTTTCCAAAATCATGGGGACGATCGGTCCGGACGACATGAAACGGCATAAAGCGTCCAGAAACGGTTTCCCCTCGTGCACGGCATAGAAGCGTCGTGCCTCCTGAGGACTCAGGTGAGCCATTCGCAGGGCGCGCAGGATAAATCCGGACTGCTCAACGCGGCGGATGATCTCGCCGCAGAGATTGCGCGCCGTGGCGTCCGGCTTGATGATCATGAGTGTGCGTTCCACGGTCAGTCGACCTCAACTGCTTGGGAGCACATTCTTCCCCGTGGCGCATGCATGGCCTGAATCATCTCTTGCTCCGCCGCTTCGGTGTCCGTCCTGCGGGTTTGCGTCGGGCCGTCGGCACGGCTTTGGGTTTGGATTTGGCGCGGGCTTTTTTGGCGATTCCAGATTTACGGGGTTTGCGCGAAATCGTCCGTGTCGGACGTTTTTTGGCCGCGACTCGTGAGGCCAGCGGCGGAATCGCGACGACGCGCGCCTTTTGGCGCACGGCCCGGCCCTTCAACTCGGCGGCCACGATTTCGGGAATCTCGGACGGTGATTCGGCCACTTCGACACCGGCGGCGCGAAAGGCGGCGATCTTCTCGGCGGCCGTTCCCGAGCTGCCCGTAATGATCGCCCCGGCGTGCCCCATCCGTTTGCCCGGCGGCGCCGTGCGCCCGGCGATGAAGGCGACCACCGGTTTGGTCATCTGCCGCTGTATGTACTCCGCCGCCACTTCCTCGTCATTGCCGCCGATTTCACCGATCAGGACGACGGCTTTGGTCTGACGATCATGTTCGAACAGTGTCAGAATGTCGATGAAGCGCATGCCGATGATCGGGTCGCCGCCGATGCCGATGCAAGTCGACTGCCCCAACCCCGCGCCGGTCAGGTGGTGCACCACTTCGTAGGTCAGGGTCCCGGAACGGGAGACGACACCGACCGGCCCGCGCTTATGAATCGGACCGGGCATGATCCCCACCTTGCAGACGCCCGGCGAGATCACACCGGGGCAGTTGGGACCGACCAGACGCACGCCGGCCACTTCGAAGTAACGATTGACTTTGAGCATGTCATCGGCCGGAACTCCCTCGGTAATGCAGATCACGAGTTTGATGCCTGAGTCGGCGGCCTCATAGAGGGCATCGACGGCGAAGCGGGGTGGAACATAGACGACGGAGGTGTTCGCGCCAGTGTGATGCACGGCTTCGATCATGGTGTCGAAGACCGGCACTCCCCCGACCGACTCGCCCCCCTTCCCCGGTGTCACACCCGCGACGATCTTCGTCCCGTACTCGATCATCTGCTGCGTGTGGAACGAGCCGTCGCGTCCGGTGATGCCCTGCACGACCACGCGCGTTGTCCGGTCAACCAGGATGCTCATCTTCGCCTTCTGTCATGCCACACGGATCGCCGTCGTTCATGACCTAA
>JACQFV010000027.1 GCA_016199865.1 Candidatus Zixiibacteriota bacterium
CCCCGGAGGGGCGGTAGATTCTAGCCCTTATGGCCATCCGTCTGTCAACCGATCAAAATCCTTCGAAAGCCTCAAGCCGCGGAAATGCAGAATACCATAGAACACATCAAGCCCCGGAGGGGCGGTGGATTCTAGCCCTTATGGCCATCCGTCTGTCAACCGATCAAAATCCTTCGAAAGCCTCAAGCCGCGGAAATGCAGAATACCATAGAACACATCAAGCCCCGGAGGGGCGGTAGATTCTAGCCCAGGGCGCGAGCCCTGGGTATGCGGATTGCGTAGACCGACAAAGCCCCGAAGGGGCGACACACAATCCCCCTAATCCCAGATGTACCGTTCGTCGTAGGAAATGCCGTGCTTTTTGAGAAAGCTAATGTATTCCTCTTGAAACGTCTTGCGCCGATGATGTTCCTCCTGCCGGGCGATGTATGTCTTGACGCGGTCGGCCGCCGAGGCGCTGACACTGAACGCCCCATATCCATTCTGCCATCGGAAAGAGCGATGGGCAGGGAATTGTTCGTGTATCCATTTTGATGAATTGGTCTTGGCCAGTCGCATCATCTCTGATACGGATCGCTCACGTGGCAGGTCCAACAGAATGTGCACATGGTCGGCGGTGCCGTTGACGAGATGTGTCGTTCCACCGGATTCGTTGATGATGCCGGCGACGTAGGCGAAGAGTCGCGACCGCCATGGAGGAAGGATAAGCGGTTCGCGGTTTTTCGTGGAGAAGATGGCGTGAATCAGAATTTGTGTGTGGGATTGTGGCATGGGGTGTCGCCCCTTCGGGGCTGTCCTCCAATCAATCATGCTCCGAATCCCAGGGCTTGCGCCCTGGGCTATTGTGTGCCGCCCCTCCGGGGCTCTCTTTGAATCAATCATGCTCCGAACCCCAGGGCTTGCGCCCTGGGCTATTGTGTGTCGCCCCTTCGGGGCTGTCCTCCAATCAATCATGCTCCGAACCCCAGGGCTTGCGCCCTGGGCTATTGTGTGCCGCCCCTACGGGGCTCTCTTTGAATCAATCATGCTCCGAACCCCAGGGCTTGCGCCCTGGGCTATCTTGTCTCGCCCCTCCGGGGCTCTGCTTCACGGCCCGTTTGAAGTGTCACATCCAAAGCCCCGAAGGGGCGAGAGCCAACAGCCCAGGGCGTCAGCCCTGGGGATTCGAATCGGGCAAACCACACAAGCCCCAAAGGGGCGACACAGATTACCGGTCAATGCGCCTTGGCCGGATCCTCTTCGCTCCTGGCGGCGGGACGTCCCATACCCAATTTCTCCCGCACCTTCCGGTCCAGTTCGGCGAGGAGATCGGGATTGGCGGTCAGATATTGAATCGCCTGCTCGCGCCCCTGGCCGATGCGCATCTCGCCGTACGAATACCAGGAGCCGGATTTCTCGAGAATGTTCTCTTTGGCCGCCAGATCGAGGAGGTCGGCGGATTTCGAGATGCCTTCGCCGTAGATGATGTCGAATTCGGCCTCACGGAAGGGAGGCGCGACCTTGTTCTTTACGACGCGCACGCGCGTGCGGGCGCCCTTGACCATTTCGCCGTCCTTGATCGAGGCGATCTTGCGGATGTCCATCCGCACAGTGGCATAGAATTTCAACGCATTCCCGCCGGTTGTGGTTTCGGGATTGCCGAACATGACGCCGATTTTCATGCGAATCTGATTGATGAAGACAACCGAGGTCTTGGACTTGGAGATCGTGCCGGTGAGCTTGCGCAGGGCCTGCGACATCAGCCGCGCCTGCAGCCCCATCTGCGGGTCGCCCATCTCGCCTTCGATTTCGGCGCGCGGCACCAGAGCGGCGACCGAATCGACCACAACCACGTCAACCGCGCCGGAGCGCACGAGGGTCTCGGTGATCTCGAGGGCCTGCTCGCCTGTGTCGGGCTGAGAGATGAGAAGATTCTCCAGATCGACGCCGAGTTTGCGGGCGTAGGTGACATCCAGCGCATGCTCGGCGTCGATGAACGCCGCATTGCCGCCGGTCAGCTGGGCCTCGGCGATAATCTGTAGGGCCAGCGTGGTCTTGCCGGAGGATTCGGGGCCATAGATTTCAATCACCCGTCCGCGCGGCACACCACCGACGCCGAGGGCCGCATCCAGCGAGATCGAGCCGGTCGAGATCGTCTCCACCGTCGGATCGGGGGTTTCGCCCCCCAGACGCATGATGGAGCCCTTGCCAAACTGACGTTCGATCTGCATCACCGCCGATTCGAGCGCGCGCTTCTTGCCGTTATCCGAACTGACCGGAGCGATACGATTGACGGGAGGGGCAATCGTCGCCGCCGGGGGAGCCGCTGTTTTCGCCATGAGAGTATCCTCGTGTTGGTTGTTCGAAAAAACCGTCGTTTCCAGATTTAGTATATATGAGGCGCAAGGGCGGATGCAAGCGAAAAGTGAACATTTGTTCAGTATTGACTAAGTGGTTGAAAGGCAAGGGGCTTAAAGCCCTTTATCCATCATTTAAGAGGTACAGAGGCGATGACGGAGTAAAGGGCGCCTTGCGATGAGAGAACTGAGCGCATGAGGTCGACTTGAGCGACTGGGATCGATGCGGAATGGTAGTCGACCGACACCGCGTCGTGCATCAGGTGTTCGGCCGGGGCGGGTTCGCGCAGCCGGGCGAGCGTGATATGGGCGGAGAAGGGACGATCCTCGCGGGGGAAGCCCAGTGTCGCAATCTGCGTGTCAATCGACTGGGCCAGCGCCTTGAGCGTCTCATAGCCGGAGTCGATGCCGATCCAAAAGACCCGTGCCTTGCGGGCATTGGGGAAGACGCCGAAGCCACGCAGTGCGATTTCGAATGGTGATCCGCCCTCGCAGCCGCTGGCCATCGCTTTGAGAATCGGATCGATTTGATCCTCACGGATTTCATCGAGAAATTTCAGCGTCAGATGCAGATTTTCCGCCGGTACCCACTTGGCCGGCGGTCCGGCCGGACGCAAGCGCGCGATGATCGCGCCGATGTCGGACTGGACCTGAGCGGGAAGATTGATGGCGATGAAGGACCGCACGGATGAGGCCTATCCGTTCGGGCGGCCACGGGGGGCCGCCCCTACGGCGTCAACAGTCGTACTCTCAGCATGTTCAGCGCCGCTTGCGCGGCGCGTTCGCGGATCATCTCGCGATCGCCCATGAATTGGAATTGTCGGGCTGTGGTGCCACCGGTTTTCTGTGACACGCCAATCCAGACCAGCCCGACCGGTTTGTCCAGCGTGCCGCCGCCGGGACCGGCGATGCCGGTGACCGAAATTGCACAGTCCGCGCCGGTGCGCGCAATCGCCCCCTCGGCCATGGCGCGGGCCACCGGTTCGGAGACGGCGCCGTGCCGTTCAATAATCTGCGGATCGACGCCGAGCAAATCGATCTTGGCTTGGTTCGAGTAAGTCACCAGAGCGGCCAGTACGTAGGCCGAGGCGCGTGGCACATCGGTGAGACGTTTGGCGATCAAGCCGCCGGTGCAGGATTCCGCGACGGCTATCGTCAGATGTCGTTCGCGTAGCAATTTCCCCACGACGACCTCCAACGCGACGTCGTCTTCGGCATAGAGCGCTTCCATGATGCGGGGGCGCACGGTCTGCACCCAATTCTCAAGCGTTGTTCGCGCATCCGGGCCGGTGGCTGAGAAACGCAGTTTGACGCCCCGTTCCGAAGGGAGAAAAGCGACTGTCACCGCCGGGGTTTCTTTGATCAACTCCTCCAGAGTCTCGAACAGACGTGATTCCGGCCAGCCGGTCGTCGACCAGGTCAGGGAGACGGTCGTGACATTCGTCTGTGCCGCGATACGGGGCACGATGTGATCGATGATCATCGGCTGCATTTCCCGTGGCACGCCGGGGACTGCGACGAGCGTCTTCGGCCCCTGCGTGAGAATGATGCCCACGGCCGTGCCGACCGGATTGGGGATGAATTCGGCGCCGCGTGGCTGGAGGGCTTGTGTATCCAGAAGCGGCGTGGCGGCGCGTCCGGCGCGGGCGAATCGTTCTTTGAGTTCGGTCAGGATCTCATCGTGAAACACCAGCGGCCGGTCGAAGACACGCGCCAGGGCCTTCTTGGTGATGTCGTCGTTGGTTGGCCCCAGACCGCCGGAGACGATCACCCAGTCGGCGCGCGCCAGGGCCTCACGGACAGTCGCGATGATGGTCTCGTGATCGTCGGGTATCGAAACCTGCCGGGATAACACCAGCCCCACCCGCGCCAGTTCCCCGCCGATGAAATGGGCGTTGGTGTTGAGCGTGTGGCCCGATAAGAGCTCGGAGCCGATGGTGATGAGTTCGATGGTCATGGTTCGTCAATTCCCACGAGTGGGGCACCAAATGCGGGCGACCGTGCCATCTTTCAAGTGCCAAGCCACACCGGTGCCAGCATGATGATCAGCCGCGCTGCGACATTGGCATACACGGCCGCGGCCACGTCGTCGGCGGTCACGCCCCAGCCCCCGGGCAGGCCTTCAAGACGGCGGGCGGGAAAGGGTTTCACAACGTCGAAAATTCGGAACAGGACAAAGACCAGGATCATGATCTGCCAATGTGCCGGCAATCCCAGAGAGGACACAAATATCCCCGCCCACTCATCGATCACGATCTGACGCGCGTCATGGCCGAAGAGCGTTTCGGCCTGGCCGGAGATCCAGATCGACGCGGCGATCATCGCCACCGTGCTCGTGGCAAACACCCAGGGATTGTCGAGCCGGGACAGACCCCAGGCGAGAAATACCGGCGGGATCGATCCCCAGCTGCCGGGGAAGGGACGTAACATCCCCGACCCCAAGCCGGTGGCCAGAAGCGCGATCACCGGTCGTTGTGACCAGGGACTCGGAGGAACGTCTCGGATGGTCGGTTTTTGGTGCATGAATGTCGGGATTCGATGGCTTGGCGTTTACACAGCGCAAGGGGCTGAAAGCCCCTTGCGCGCTCTGATCGCGGAGATTATCGGACCATGTTCTTGATCAGCCCTTTGTGTTTGATCACGTAATCGAGCCCTGTCGCTACCGTGATGAGCATATTTAATCCCATCAGCCAGTCGAAGACGACGTGCGTCCGGTGGCTCTCGAAGATGGCCCAATCGTACCCCAGGGGTTGCAGGGTGGCTTTGAGATAGACAAAGAGCAGAATGGCGCTGATCGTGAGCATCTGCAACACGGTTTTCACCCGCGCGCCGAAGGTGGGAACGATCACCATGCCGCGGTAGGCCGCCAGGGATCGGAAGCCGGTGATGAAGAATTCACGCGCCACGATGACCGTGACCATCCAGCCGCGCACGTATCCGAGCGCCACCAGAGAAATCAGGGCCGTGGAGGCCAGAATCTTGTCGGCGAGCGGGTCCATGAACTTGCCGAAGCCGGTGATCCGTCCGGAGCGACGCGCGAAGTAGCCGTCGCCCAGATCGGTGAGCGCGGCCACGACGAACACGATCAGCGAGGCGAGCTTGGCGCGCGTGTCCTCAATCAAGATCAGCGCCATAAAAACCGGCGACAGAGCGATGCGGGCCAGGGTGAGTTTGTTGGGAAGGTTCATCGTTTCGCCGCCGCGTGGCTGGCGCCCGGAGGGTTGGACGTGCATCTTACCATCGGGCGCCGATTGAAGTCAATGCCGAGGGAGGAATGCCCATCCTCAGGCCAATCGCCCTGACACCGTCGCATCGGCGTTTCGGACTGCCGTCATGGGACCATTCGTAGCTAAATTGGGGATCGATGGAGTCACGTTCGGGGTCGAATCCGGAGTTTGACTGGCGCAGCGAACAGAGCGCCCAGAAGCGCGATTTGTCGCGCTTTGGCGCCGAGTTGGGACGGGTTTTATCCCTGCGCGCCGGAGTGCCCGCCGTCCGGCAGACCAGCGCCCGTCTGCGCGACCGCTGGGAACAACTGATCCGGCGCCTGGAAGGGCGCTGGGCCCGCGGCGGCGATCTCTGGGACCGTCATGCCGAGCAGGGCGAACATCTGCGCCGCGACAGCGGGGTGCTCGAAACCTTGATCGAATATGTCGAGCAATTGGCCGCCGCTGGGGATGTCGATCAGATTCTGCTCGTCACCCTGCAGGCCGTGGCGCGCGCGATCGCCTGCGAGGGCGCGATGATTTACCTCGCCGATTGGGGCGGGCAACCACGGTGGCAGGCGACTCAAAGGCGGCGGGGGCGGTTCTGGCCGCCGGCGGCCGATCGGGAATTGTGCGAGGAGATCGCGCGGGGCGCCCATGCCGGTCGGCGGATCACGATCGAGGGTCGGCCGGTGAAGGCGGGTCCACAGGAGCAGAATCGGACGGCTCACTGGTTGGGCGTCGGGATCCATCACGGCGCCGACGCGTACGGCGCCATCGTGATCGGCTCGGCGGCGACAGCGGAGCCCTTCACCGAAGAAGAAGCCGTCTGCTTGGAACGGGTGGCGCGATTCCTCGCGCATGCTCTGGCCGCGCGGTTGGGGATCGGTGTGCGTCCGGCCCTGGGGGTCGGAACTCGGCCGGAGGGATTTGAACACTTGTGGGGAGAATCGTCTTTGTTTCGTCAGGCGTTGGCGCTGGCAATGCGTTTTGCCCAGGCGGATTCTCCCGTCGTTATCGAAGGGGAAATGGGTACCGGGCGTCAGACTCTGGCGCGCGCGATTCATCGCCGTTCCCGGCGCGCCGAACGGCCGTTCGTCGTCTTTCGCGGGTCCGATCTGCCGGAGGATGTTGTCGCGCGGGGATTGTTTGGTGAGATGTCGGTTGCTCCCGATGGACAGAAATCGGAGAATCCCGGCGATCTGGAGATGGCCGAAGGCGGAACGCTGTTCATCGATGATCTGGCGGCGCTCGATTCTCTGTTGCAGGTGCGTCTATTGCGCGTGCTGAGCGAAAGGGTCTACGAACGCGTCGGGGATCGTTCACCCCGTCACGCCGACGTGCGGCTGATCATGGCCACCAGTGTGCCCATCGAGGGACTGATGTCCCAGGGACGGCTCCGGCAGGATCTGTACTATCAGATCACCGCAGCGCGATTGTCGCTGACCCCCTTGCGGGAGCGCGGCGGCGACGCAGTCGAGTTGGCGCGCCGTTTCGCGATCGCGGCCGGGCAAAAGGTTGGCAAGTCGATCTCGGGGATCGATGCCGAGGCGGCCCGTTTACTGGCGGCGGCGCCCCTGCCCGGAAACGTGCGTCAACTGATGCAGGTGGTGGAGCGCGCCGTGTTGTTGGCAACGGGGCCCGTCATCACGGCGGCCGATCTGCCGCGTGACATGACAGGGCGCATGGCCACCTCGCCTTTGGAAGTGGGCGCCTGGACCGAACAGGCAACCCGGGCGGTGCGGCAGGCGGGAGAAGCCGGACATGCTGGAGACTATGGCCAGTTTCGCCGCGCCCGGAAACTGGGGATCGTGGCCTTGGATGCCGCCTTTACGGCGTCAGTTCTGAAGGCCGTGGGGCGGCATCCCTCCCGTGCGGCCCGTCATCTGGGAATCCACCGCGCCCAATGGTGGCGTCTGTGGCACGGCGCGCAGGAGACCGGCGCGACCCCGGCGCCGCGCGACGGGGCAGACGGCGACGAATCATGACATTTATGTATCGAATACTGATACTGACGTATCATAATTGATACAATGAGAATTCTATCCTTACACCCGATGTACTTCCGCTGAATCTCGATCTTGCGTAACAATTAAGTTACATAAAAATTTCAAAGGTGCCTGTTAACGGCAAAAAGTCTTGCCGGTCTTGACGATCAAGGATATTGGTAAGGCGTGGAACGGCTTAAGTGCCGGTCCGGCAAGAGGATCGAATTGACCCGATGACACCGGTCGCTGCCCGAATGAAAGAACCCTCCGCGGATCAGGTTTACAAGGCCGCCATCATGGCTTTGGGCAGCCCGGATGCCAATCTGCCCCTGTCACGGGCGGGAGTCGCGCTGTCGCTCACAGAAACCCTGGCGCGACAGGGGGTGGCCGTCACAGTCCCGGGTGATGGTGCTGATCCCGTCAGAGCGGAGGCAGTCCTGGATCTGGCCGGGCACGATGGGATCGTCATTGCCTTGGAGGGGGAGGATCGTTCCGCCGAGGTGACGGGGTTTCTCGGCCGGCGCCGGTGGCAACGCGTGCACCTGCTCGGTGTGTCCGCGCGGGCCTTGTCGATCAAGACCGTGTGCGCCTGATTTGACCTTAGGGGTGATCCAGGGAAACTTGCAGTTGGCGTTTTAGGATGGCAGTTCACTGACCGACACATTTCAACAGGCAGACGAGGAGGTGAGCAGCATGCCAATGGCCAAGAAGAAAGCCAAGAAGAGCACCAAGAAGAGCAGCAAGAAGAAATCCAAGAAGGGGAAGAAAGCAAGAAAGGCATCCCCACGACGGACGGCGCGCAAGGCAACCACTCGCAAAGGAACTGCGAAGGTTGCCCGCGGCCGCAAGGTGACCCGCAAAGTCGCCCGCAAGGCCAAGAGCCGTCGCACGACCAAAGAGACGATGATGTGGTAAATCAAGATCCCGCGGGATTGCGGGGTTTCGTCTTTTCCACCCCGGGCCGCAAGCGCCGGCACGGGGTGGTTTCTTTTGGGGCTCTCCCTGGCCAGAGGGGCTGGTTGAATAAACCGGATATTGTTCGAACAGACGCAGACAAGAATGTCTGCGCTACCGGTTCACAATGACGTAGCCATGATCAGGTGGGGCAGGCATTCTTGCCTGCTTGGAGTTAGAACAGGTCCTGAACGCCGGGGCATGATCGGAGGCCGGTATGTGCAAATGGATATTGACGGGACTGGTCATGGTGACGGCGATTTGTATTGCGGCCGACGTCGCCCATGCAGACTGGGCGCCGGTGGCGACCTACTCCATCGTCGCGCGCGACTCGGCGACCGGGCAATTGGGAGTGGCCGTGCAGTCGCATTGGTTTTCGGTCGGGCCGATTGTGCCGTGGGCGCAGGCGGGTGTCGGCGCGATCGCGACGCAATCCTTTGTGAAGATTGATTACGGCCCCGATGGCCTGGATCGGCTGGCGCACTGCATCGCCTACGCCGGGCATGTCACCGGGCCGGGGTTCTCGGCGCAGGCCAATCTCATGGCCGATTCGACGGTGCCGACTACGATGGCCAAAGCGTATCGCGCCGGATCGCAGCTGCCCTTCGCCGAACGGCTCCTCGTGGCGCTCCAGGCGGCGCAGGGCGCCAAGGGCGACATCCGCGGCCGCCAATCGGCGGCGCTCTTGGTCGTCGATGGCAAACGCTACGACAAGCCCTGGCAGGGGCGGCTGATCGAACTGCGGATCGAGGATCATCCTGATCCGGTGGGCGAACTGGCGCGTCTGTTGCGTCTGCAAAACGCCTACGACTGGATGAACCGCGGCGATCTGTTTGCTGAGAAGAAAGATTGGGACTCGGCGGCGGTGGCTTATGGAACAGCCGAAGGTCTGGCGCCGGAAATCGTCGAACTCCCCTTTTGGCATGCGGTCACTTTGGCCATGGCCGGGAAAATGGACGACGCGCTTCCCATCTTCCGGCGCGTCTTCGCCGCCGAAGCGCGTTGGATCGATCTGGTGCCGCGTCTGGTCCCGGCAGGACTGCTGCCGAATGATTCCACGGTGGTGAAGCGGATTCTGGCTGAGGCGCCGCGGAAGTGACAAATTCTCACCTCTAACGGGAATAAAGTCCGGCCCGACTTGTAGTCGATCTGGACTGGCGGCGAAGCGTTCGGGTGGCGTACCCTAGAGGAGGCGATATCAGGTTTCTGAAGTCAGCGGGATGGATTCATCGTGACCGGAATTCAATCACAAGGCGTCGACGAAATCAGAGGCAGTACACACAGAGACGTGAGTTCGGTGATCCGCAAGAATCTGCGAACCGTCGCGATTGTTGGCGTGGTGGCGGGCGCCTTGGCTACTGGTTGCAGCAAGAAATCAGTCCAGCCGACAGACAAGCCGTTCACCTGGAACATTCAAGATACTGCCGTTTTTGTCCCCAGGGCCATCTGGGGGAGTTCGGGCACAAACGTCTTTGTGGTCGGTGGTGGCGGCGGAATTCTCCACTACAACGGCACCGGCTGGTCCGCAATGACCAGCGGTACCTCACAAGACCTGCCCGGCGTCTGGGGGATTTCGGGCACGAATGTTTTCGCGGTGGGTACGAGCGGCACGATCCGGCATTACGACGGTAACGGATGGTCGGCTGTGACCAGCGGCACCTCACAATGGCTGCTGGCCATCTGGGGCAGTTCGGCCACGGACGTCTTCACAGTCGGTACGGGCGGCACGATCCGGCGCTATGACGGTACCGGCTGGTCTGCAATGACCAGCGGTACGTCACAACACCTGTCTGCGCTCTGGGGGAGTTCGGGCACGGACATCTTCACGGTCGGGGAATTTGGCACGATCCTACATTACGACGGCGCCAGCTGGTCGGCGATGACCGGCGGCACATCAGAATGGTTGGTCGGTATCTGGGGGAGTTCGCACACGGACGTCTTCGCGGTCGGTGGGCACGGCACTATCCTGCACTACGACGGTACTGGCTGGTCGGCCATGACCAGCGGCACCTCACTGCACTTGGGCGCCATCTGGGGGAGTTCTGGCACGGACGTCTTCGCGGTCGGTTATGCCGGCACGATCGTTCACTACGACGGTACCGGCTGGTCGGCTATGACCAGCGGCACCTCAAGTTTCCTGTACGGCATCTGGGGGAGTTCGACCGCTAATGTCTTCGCGGTTGGTTTTAGCGGGACGATCTTGCACGGCTCTCGCTGAGACGGCGAGCTGACTGGCGATGAGATCGTCCGAACGGTAGACGGTGGGGTACCCGACGGGAACCTCTCACGCACACTATCGGGCCACTCCTACCCCCCCAGCATCGCCTCCAGTTCCTCGGCGGCTTGGATTTCGTCCATCAGGATGTGCAGGATCGTGTGCGTCAGCACTGGGTGCACCCGGACTAAAGGGAGAACCTTTTGGTACTGCTTGGCGGCGGCGGTTTCGGTCTTGCGCGCCTCGGTCAGCATGGTTTTCAGGTCCTCGGTGTGGAGGATCGGGGCGGCGTCGCGGGTGGTGACCGCCTCGCCGCCGACCAGGGCGATCATGTCGCGCACCTTGCCGGCGTGGCCGACCGATTCTTCGGCTTCCTTGCCGAAGTGGGATTTCCAGGAAATCGCCTCCAGCCCCTTGAGGTAGGCGCCGTAATGGGCGTAGAGGGCTTGGGCGCGCAGTTCCCAGCCCAGAGCCTTGTTGAGCTCGTTGATCAGTTTCTTCTTCTCTTTGATGGCGATGAACATGGGTCCTCTCCTCGGGTCTCGATCATTCGGATTGACGTTCGCGTGACCGGGACATTACGGCTTGACGGGCCGGAAGTCAACCGGTCGGCGGGCGACGTGGACGGAGCGACCGATTCCTCACCTGCCCCGATTGACAATATCGTTTTCGGAGCTATATTGCAGTACGCGTGGTCGGGTGGGGCCAGCCGCAGTTGTCCGTTGCCTGAATTCTCCGTTGGTCGGCAAGCGGGTGGAAAGATGAGAAGTTTGGTCCGATGGTTGTGCGCGGTCTTGCTGTGGCTGGGTCCGGTCCGGGCTGGGGCCGTCGATTGCGGGAGTCTGCCTCATCCGGTCCCGATCGATTTCGACAGCGTGCGCGTGTTTTCGTTTGCCGGCGGCGCGAATTGCTGGGGGTACATCGCCCCCGATGGCGCCGAATATGCCCTGATGGGCGCGCAAAACGGCATCGGCGTGGTCGACATCAACACGATGCTGACCGTGGCCATCGTGCCGGCGCAGGTCTGTCAGTGGCGGGAACTCAAGACCTACCGCCATTATTGCTACGCCGTCTCGGAGTGCACGGGCAATCCGAATCCGGGGATGATGATCATCGATCTGCAGTACCTGCCCGACAGCGCCCATCTGGTGGGGACCTACGATTCCGCTTCTCAATCGCAGCCATTGCATCTCGATCGACACGGCGAAGGGGTATTGCTACCTGGTCCGCAATTACAACGGATTCCACATCCTGAGTTTGGCCAATCCGGAGTCGCCCCTCTGGCTGAACGCCGTGACGACGCCCGACATGCACGACATGACGGCGTTCAACGACACCGTGTACGTGGCGGAGGCGAACAACCATTCGTTTTCGATCTGGGACGTGGCCGACAAGATGAATCCGATTCTCCTGGCCCGGGTGGTTATCCCCGGCGGCGGGTATGTCCATAACATCTGGCCGACGCCCGACCGGAAATACCTCGCGACGACGGAGGAGACGGCCAACAAGACGATGAAGATCTGGAACCGCGAGGATCTGTCGAACATCACGCTGGTGGCGGAGTATCTGGGGCCGAGCAATCTGGCGCACAATGCGCACATCGAAGGTAATTATCTCTATCTGTCGCACTACGAATCGGGGGTGTCGGTGCTGGACATAACCACGCCGGAATGTCCGGTCGAGGTGGCGCGGTTCGACACCTATTTGTCGGCGGACCTCCCGCAATTTCAGGGTTGCTGGGGGGTTTTTCCGCACAACTTCAATCGCAGCCATCGCATCTATGCCTCGAACATCGACGGGCGGTTGTTCGTGTTTCATCAGGACACGTCGGTCGTGAGTTTCTGGGCGACGCCGCAAATCGGCGCGGCGCCGTTGAACGTGAGTTTCACGGGATTCTCGCCTCTGGCAACCGACTGGGCCTGGCAGTTCGGCGACGGCGACTCGGCCGGGGCGCAAAATCCCACGCATGTCTACCCTCCCGGCATCTTCAACGTGCGGTTGCAGGTGAATTTGCCCAGTGGGACGGGGTCGAAAACGCAGACGAACTTCATCACCGCCCTGGCGGAAACGCTCACAGTATCGGACACGATCGTCGCACAGGGCGCTTCGGTCTATTGGGAAATCCGCGCCCGGAACAATGTCCCGATCCAGGAAATCACGCTGCCGGTGACGCTGTCGAACGTTCCCGCCTTTGCGACCTTCGACTCGCTCTCGGTAGTCGGCTGCCGGACGAGCTACTTCCAATTGAAACAGACGCTTCTGGACCAACGCGGCTCGGGGAAGTTTGCCATCCGGTTGCGGGCAGACAACGGCGGCGGCGCACCGCCTCTGGCGCCGGGAGATGGCCCCTTGGCGCGCGTCTATATGAAAATCCAGCCAGATCCGCCCACCGGGAGCACGATCGCCATGTCGCTGGGCCCCGTGGGATCGGCGTCGCTGTCGGCCACGACGTTGACGACCACTTATGTTCCAATATTTTCCGGCGCGACCGCCGTTGTGTCGACTCTCTCGGCGCAATTCTCGGGAACTCCCACCAGCGGCAACGCGCCGCTCTCCGTCAATTTTACGCCGCAGCCATCGGACGCCACCGGCTGGAAATGGTCTTTCGGTGACGGTGATTCGTCTCTGGTACAGAACCCATCGCACATCTACGCCCCCGGGCTTTATGACGTGCGCCTGGAGGCGACGGGAATGGTCGGCACCGTGGCGCAAACGAAGGCGCGGTACATCACGGCCCTGGCGGAGACACTGACAGTGGCCGATACAACCGTCGCGGCGGGTAGTAACGTTGTCTGGGAGATTCGCGCGATCAATCATGTTCCGATCACCGACCTGACGCTCCCCGTCGCGCTGTCCAATGTGCCGGCTCAGGCCAGTTTCGATTCGATCAGCGCGAGCGGTTGCCGCGCCGGGTACTTCGAGTATCAGCAAATGGTGTTCGACGATCGCGCTCATGGCGCCGCGGTGCTGCAGTTGACCGCCAACGCGGGCGGTGGTTCGCCGCCTTTACCGCCAGGGGACGGAGCCATTGCGAAGATCTACATGACGATTCCGCCGAATGCCATTACGGGACAAAAGGTCGCGCTGTCGATGCCGGCTCTCGGCATCCATCAGTTGATCGCGTCGACTCTGAGCATATCCTTTGTGCCGTCGCTGCGCCGCGGCGCCGCGACGATCACCGGCGGAACATCCTGCGATTGCCACTGCCATGCCGATCCGGTCTGCGATGGTCAGATCGACGTCCTCGACGTCATTCAGACCGTGAACGTCGCCTTTCGCGCTCAAGCGGCCGCCATCGACCCGGCCTGCCTACGGGAACGGACCGACGTCGACTGCAGCGGCTCAACCGACGTGCTCGATGTCGCCCGCGTGATCGACGTGGCCTTCCGCGCGGCTGATCCGCTGACCGTGTTCTGCGACGCCTGCAGCCAATGATCTCGCGCCCTCGCGGCAATTGACAAAACTCCGATCGTGGGCTATAATGTGCACAACCCGGTCAGGTGGGGCTGAGCTCAAAACGTACCGCTCTTGTCAGTCTGGACTATCGTTTGCGAGGTTGCATGAGAATTTTCCCGAAATGGGCGCCTGTGTGCCTGCTGTCGGTGGTGTCATGCCTCCTGTGCGCGGTCGCGGCCCGCGCGATCGATTGCGACACACTTCCGGCGCGGCCGCCGATTGAATTCGATAGTCTGCACGTCTTCCAATTCTCCGGCGGGGCGAATTGCTGGGGATACACGGCGCCGGATGGGACGCCCTATGCCCTCATGGGCGCAACCGACGGGATCGGCGTCGTTAACGTCAAGACGATGCACGTGGTCGGGCTCGTGCCGATGCAGCAGTGTGTCTGGCGCGAACTCAAGACCTACCGGCACTATTGCTACGCGGTCTCCGAATGCAACGCCGACCCGAATCCGGGGATGATGATCATCGATCTGCAATACCTTCCCGACAGCACGCATCTGGTGGGGACCTGGACGATACCGGGGCCGAACAAAAGCCACTGCATTTCGATCGATACCGCCAAGGGGTACTGTTATCTGGTGCGCAATTACACCGGCTTCCACATCATCAGTCTGGCCAATCCGGAATCGCCGCTGTTGGTGAATGCCGTGACCACGCCGGATATGCACGACATGACGGCGTTCGGCGACACGGTTTATGTCGCCGAGGGAAACGCCCATTCGTTTTCGATCTGGAACGTGGCCAATAAGGCCGCGCCCGTGATGTTGGCGAGGGTGACCATCCCCGGCGGCGGGTACGTACACAACATCTGGCCGACGCCGGATCGCCGGTATCTGGTGACGACGGAAGAGACCGCGTACAAGACGGTGAAGTTTTGGAACCGGGAGAATTTGAACTCCATCCAACTGGTGGCTGAGTACTTGGGGCCGAGCAATCTGGCGCACAACGCCCACGTCGAGGGGCACTATCTATACCTGTCGCACTACGAATCGGGGATCTCGGTGCTCGACATCTCGACGCCGGAATGTCCGGTGGAGGTGAAGCGCTTCGACACATACGAATTGGGCGATTTTCCGCAGTTTGAGGGGTGCTGGGGAGTTTACCCACACACCGCCGGCAGCGGCTACGTCTACGCCTCGAACCTCGACGGCCGGTTGTACATCTTCCACACCGATATCGTGACCTCCGACTTCCAGGGATCGCCCCGGGTGGGAACGGCGCCGCTGACTGTCAATTTTACGGATGCATCGCCTCAGTCACAGAGTTGGCGGTGGTATTTCGGCGATGGTGATACTACGGTTCTCGAAAACCCCAGCCACGTGTACAGTGCCGGGCTCTACGACGTCGAGCTGCGTATCACCTCGCCGCAGGGGACCGGCACGGAATTCAAGCCCAACTACGTGACGGCCCTGGCGGAGACACTCAAGGTGGCGGATACCGCGCTGGGCCAGAGCGCCACCGCGTATTGGGAAATTCGGGCGAAGAACAACGTGCCGATCGCGGAGATTAAGCTGCCGGTCCGCCTGGGCAATGTTCCGGCTCTGGCCACGTTCGATTCGATCAGTACGGTTGGATGCCGGACCAATTACTTTGAATTACAACAGATCGTCTACGACAACCGTCCCGCCGGCCAGGAGGCCATCCGGCTGAAGGCCGACAACGGCGGCGGGTCGCCGCCTTTGCCGCCGGGGGATGGCCCGATCGCCCGCGTTTACCTCACCATCCAGCCAAACGCCGCACCCAACGGGCAGATTGCTTTGTCACTGCCACCCATGGGATCGCACACGCTTCTGGCCACGACATTGACGACCACGTACGTGCCCGCGCTCACGTCGGGAACGATCACGATCCTGTCGTCCACGTGCCTCTGCGACTGCCACGCCGATCCGATCTGCGATGGCCAGAGCGATATTCTGGACGTCTCCAAGACCATCGACGTGGCGTTTCGCGGCGTGAATCCGACGATCGACATCAACTGTCCCCACGCCGGCCGCACCGACGTGAACTGCAGCGGCGCCACCGACATCATCGACGTGATCAACATCATCAGCGTTGCCTTCCGGGGCGCTGATCCGGCTACGTCGTTTTGCGATCCGTGCGCGCTGTAGTCTCGCGGCTTGGATCACGTGAATGAATTTCCCACCCTTCGGGTGGGGCACCCTTCCACGCTGAAAACATGCCTCAATCACATTGTAGGGGCGGTCCCCTGTGGCCGCCCGCTTGCATGAAACAAGATAATCGCGTTATCCGCCGACGGCGATCATCGTCGGGCGGCCGAGGAAATCGGGGTCATCGAGACGATGACCGGCGGCCTTGCCCGACCAATAGGCGACGACCGCCGCCAGAATCTCCGCATCGGCAGCGCCGGAGCGTAAGAGCGCCTTCAGGTCCAGAAGCGATTCGGCAAAGAGACAGTTGGCGATACGGCCATCGGCGGTAACGCGGATGCGGTCGCAGCGCGCGCAAAACTTGTGCGTCATGGTGGAAATGAAGCCGATCCGTCCGGATAAACCGGGGATCGACCACAAACGCGCGGGCGCCGAGGGATCGGCAAGGGCGACGGGGACGAGTGGCGTACCGATGCGGGCGCGGACCTCGTCCTCGGGCACCAGCATGTCGCGCAGGTAGGCGACCTCGGCGGTCGGCATGAATTCGATGAAGCGGACGTCGATCTTGGGATTGTCACAAAGCCCGGCGAAAGCGGGAATTTCGTCATCGTTGATGCCGCGCATGACCACCATATTGATCTTGACGCGTTGGATCTGCGGATGGGCCAGGGCGGCGGCAATGGCCGATTGCACCCGCGCCGCGCCTTGACGGCGCGTGATCCGCTCGAAACGGTCCTCGCGCATTGTGTCGCAGCTGATGTTCACGGTCGCCAGACCGGCGTCGACCAGCGCATCGAGATGCTCTTCCAGAAGATAGGCGTTGGTCGAGATGCAAATTTCCTGGATGCCCTCCAGCGCCTGCACGGATTTCATCAGCGCCGGCAGACCGTGACGCAGAAGCGGCTCGCCGCCGGTGAAACGCACCTTGCGGACGCCGGCACGGACGAAGAGCCCGACCAGCCGGAGGATTTCCCCATCGGTCAAAGCATCGGCCTTGGGGCGGCCGGGTTCATCGGATTCGGGCGCGCAATACAGGCAGCGGAAATTGCAGCGGCCGGTGACCGAGATGCGCAGGTAGCGTGGCGCCCGTCCGAACTGATCGCGGCACTCGACGGAATCGGCGATTTGTGGCTCGCCGCGAAGTGCTGGTTCTACCCCGGACAGCAAATGGCGACCAGATGGAGATGGCACGGCGATTCTGGTCGCTTCGGCTTGCACCTATGGCTCCTTTGCCAATCCGGGTAGGCCGGGCGGTTGCCCATCCGACCGTTGACGGCGATCGCTTTCGGCGAACCGTCGTGTCCCCAAGGGCCCTGAGGGTCCACGGGGCTCGGAGTTGTCGGAAAATGATACGAACGGGACGGGGGAGAGTTCAAGGGAATGTGGGGGGGCA